>NZ_CAWNSE010000008.1:0-123080 GCF_963876935.1 Escherichia sp. MOD1-EC4550 | reverse complement strand
TGGCCCCAAATGTTTCATCTTTTGGGGAAGAACTGTGCAGTGTTGGCAGTCCAATTCGTTTCAAAACAAAGTGTACAGAACGACTGCCCATGTCGATTTAGAAACAGTTTTTTTAAAGGAAAGCAGCATGAAAATTAAAACTCTGGCGATCGTTGTTCTGTCGGCTCTGTCCCTCAGTTCCGCAGCGGCTCTGGCCGATACTACGACGGTAAATGGTGGGACCGTTCACTTCAAAGGGGAAGTTGTTAACGCCGCTTGCGCAGTTGATGCAGGCTCTGTTGATCAAACCGTTCAGTTAGGACAGGTTCGTACCGCTAGCCTGAAGCAGACTGGAGCAACCAGCTCTGCCGTTGGTTTTAACATTCAGCTGAATGATTGCGATACCACTGTTGCTACAAAAGCCGCTGTTGCCTTCTTAGGTACGGCAATTGATGCTACGCATACTGATGTACTGGCTCTGCAGAGTTCTGCTGCAGGTAGCGCAACAAACGTTGGTGTGCAAATTCTGGACAGAACCGGTGCTGCGCTGGCGCTGGACGGTGCGACATTTAGTGCAGAAGCAACCCTGAATAACGGTACTAACACCATTCCGTTCCAGGCGCGTTACTTTGCAACCGGTGCCGCAACCCCAGGTGCTGCTAATGCGGATGCGACCTTCAAGGTTCAGTATCAATAACCTACCCAGGTTCAGGGACGTCATTACGGGCAGGGATGCCCACCCTTGTGCGATAAAAATAACGATGAAAAGGAAGAGATTATTTCTATTAGCGTCGTTGCTGCCAATGTTTGCTCTGGCCGGAAATAAATGGAACACCACGTTGCCCGGCGGAAATATGCAATTTCAGGGCGTCATTATTGCAGAAGCTTGCCGGATTGAAGCTGGTGATAAACAAATGACGGTCAATATGGGGCAAATCATCAGTAACCGGTTTCATGCGGTTGGGGAAGATAGCGCACCGGTGCCTTTTGTTATTCATTTACGGGAATGTAGCACGGTGGTGAGTGAACGTGTGGGTGTGGCGTTTCACGGTGTCGCGGATGGTAAAAATCCGGATGTGCTTTCCGTGGGAGAGGGGCCAGGGATTGCCACCAATATTGGCGTAGCGTTGTTTGATGATGAAGGAAACCTTGTACCGATTAATCGTCCTCCAGCAAACTGGAAACGACTTTACTCAGGCTCTACGTCGTTACATTTCATCGCCAAATATCGTGCTACCGGGCGTCGGGTTACTGGCGGCATCGCCAATGCTCAGGCCTGGTTCTCTTTAACCTATCAGTAATTGTTCAGCAGATAATGTGATAACAGGAACAGGACAGTGAGTAATAAAAACGTCAATGTAAGGAAATTGCAGGAAATAACATTCTGCTTGCTGGCAGGTATCCTGATGATCATGGCAATGATGGCTGCCGGACGCGCGGAAGCAGGAGTGGCCTTAGGTGCGACTCGCGTAATTTATCCGGCAGGGCAAAAACAAGTGCAACTTGCCGTGACAAATAATGATGAAAATAGCACCTATTTAATTCAATCATGGGTGGAAAATGCCGATGGTGTAAAGGATGGTCGTTTTATCGTGACGCCACCTCTGTTTGCGATGAAGGGAAAAAAAGAGAATACCTTACGTATTCTTGATGCCACAAATAACCAATTGCCACAGGATCGGGAAAGTTTATTCTGGATGAACGTTAAAGCGATTCCGTCAATGGATAAATCAAAATTGACTGAGAATACGCTACAGCTCGCAATTATCAGCCGCATTAAATTGTACTATCGCCCGGCTAAATTAGCGTTGCCACCCGATCAGGCCGCAGAAAAGTTAAGATTTCGTCGTAGCGCGAATTCTCTGACGCTGATTAACCCGACACCCTATTACCTGACGGTAACAGAGTTGAATGCCGGAACTCGGGTTCTTGAAAATGCATTGGTGCCTCCAATGGGCGAAAGCACAGTTAAATTACCTTCTGATGCAGGAAGCAACATTACTTACCGAACAATAAATGATTATGGCGCACTTACTCCAAAAATGACGGGCGTAATGGAATAACGCAGGGGGAATTTTTCACCTGAATAAAAAGAATTGACTGCCGGGTAATTTTAAACCGGAGGAATAATGTCATATCTGAATTTAAGACTTTACCAGCGAAACACACAATGCTTGCATATTCGTAAGCCTCGTCTGGCTGGTTTTTTTGTTCGGCTCTCTGTTGCCTGTGTTTTTGCCACACAGGCACCTTTGTCATCTGCCGAACTCTATTTTAACCCGCGTTTTTTAGCGGATGATCCCCAGGCTGTGGCTGATTTATCGCGTTTTGAGAATGGTCAAGAATTACCACCAGGGACGTATCGCGTCGATATCTATTTGAATAATGGTTATATGGCAACGCGTGATGTCACCTTTAATACGGGCGACAGTGAACAAGGGATTGTTCCCTGCCTGACGCGCGCTCAACTTACCAGTATGGGGCTGAATACGGCTTCTGTCTCCGGTATGAATTTGCTGGCGGATGATGCCTGCGTGCCATTAACCACAATGATCCATGACGCTACTGCGCATTTAGATGTTGGTCAGCAGCGACTCAACCTGACGATCCCTCAGGCATTTATGAGTAATCGCGCGCGTGGTTATATTCCTCCAGAGTTATGGGACCCCGGTATTAATGCCGGATTGCTCAATTATAATTTCAGCGGAAATAGTGTACAGAATCGGATTGGGGGTAACAGTCATTATGCATATTTAAACCTACAGAGTGGGTTAAATATTGGTGCGTGGCGTTTACGCGACAATACCACCTGGAGTTATAACAGTAGCGACAGTTCATCAGGTAGCAAAAATAAATGGCAACATATCAATACCTGGCTTGAGCGAGACATAATTCCGTTACGTTCCCGGCTGACGCTGGGTGATGGTTATACTCAGGGCGATATTTTCGATGGTATTAACTTTCGTGGCGCACAATTGGCCTCAGATGACAATATGTTACCCGATAGCCAAAGAGGATTTGCCCCGGTGATCCACGGTATTGCTCGTGGTACTGCACAGGTCACTATTAAACAAAATGGGTATGACATTTATAATAGTACGGTGCCACCGGGGCCTTTTACCATCAACGATATCTATGCCGCAGGTAATAGTGGTGACTTGCAGGTAACGATTAAAGAGGCTGACGGTAGCACGCAGATCTTTACCGTACCCTATTCGTCAGTCCCGCTTTTGCAACGTGAAGGGCATACTCGTTATTCCATTACGGCAGGAGAATACCGTAGTGGAAATGCGCAACAGGATAAACCCCGTTTTTTCCAGAGTACATTACTCCACGGCCTTCCGGCTGGCTGGACAATATATGGTGGAACGCAACTGGCGGATCGTTATCGCGCTTTTAATTTCGGTATCGGGAAAAACATGGGGGCACTGGGCGCTCTGTCCGTGGATATGACGCAGGCTAATTCCACACTTCCTGATGACAGTCAGCATGACGGGCAATCGGTGCGTTTTCTCTATAACAAATCGCTCAATGAGTCAGGTACGAATTTTCAGTTAGTGGGTTACCGTTACTCGACCAGCGGGTATTTTAATTTCGCTGATACAACATACAGCCGAATGAGTGGCTACAACATCGAAACACAGGATGGTGTTATTCAGGTTAAGCCGAAATTTACCGACTATTACAATCTCGCTTATAACAAACGCGGGAAATTACAGCTCACTGTTACTCAGCAACTCGGACGCACATCAACACTGTATTTGAGTGGTAGCCATCAAACTTATTGGGGAACGAGTAATGTCGATGAGCAATTCCAGGCTGGATTAAATACTGCTTTCGAAGATATCAACTGGACGCTCAGCTATAGCCTGACGAAAAACGCGTGGCAAAAAGGACGGGATCAGATGTTGGCTCTTAACATCAATATTCCTTTCAGCCACTGGCTGCGTTCTGACAGTAAATCTCAGTGGCGACATGCCAGTGCCAGCTACAGCATGTCACACGATCTCAACGGTCGGATGACCAATCTGGCCGGTGTATACGGTACGTTGCTGGAAGACAACAACCTCAGTTATAGCGTGCAAACCGGCTATGTCGGGGGAGGCGATGGAAATAGCGGAAGTACAGGCTACGCCGCGCTGAATTATCGCGGTGGCTACGGCAATGCCAACATTGGTTACAGCCATAGCGATGATATTAAGCAGCTCTATTACGGAATCAGCGGTGGGGTATTGGCTCATGCCAATGGCGTAACGCTGGGGCAGCCGTTAAACGATACGGTGGTGCTTGTTAAAGCACCCGGCGCAAAAGATGCAAAAGTTGAAAACCAGACGGGGGTGCGTACCGACTGGCGCGGCTATGCCGTGCTGCCTTATGCCACAGAATATCGGGAAAATAGAGTGGCGCTGGATACCAATACCCTGGCTGATAACGTCGATTTAGATAACGCGGTCGCTAACGTTGTTCCCACCCGTGGGGCAATTGTGCGAGCAGAGTTTAAAGCGCGTGTTGGGATAAAACTGCTCATGACGCTAACCCATAATAATAAGCCGCTGCCGTTTGGGGCGATGGTCACATCAGAGAGTAGCCAGAGTAGCGGCATTGTTGCGGATAATGGTCAGGTTTATCTCAGCGGGATGCCTTTAGCGGGAAAAGTTCAGGTGAAATGGGGAGAAGAGGAAAATGCTCACTGTGTCGCCAATTATCAACTGCCACCAGAGAGTCAGCAGCAGTTATTAACACAGCTATCAGCTGAATGTCGTTAAGGGGGCGTGATGAAAAGCAAACCTTTTTATCTTCTGTGCGCTTTTTTGTGGCTGGCGGTAAGTCACGCTTTGGCTGCGGATAGCACGATTACTATCCGCGGCTATGTCAGAGATAACGGCTGTAGTGTGGCCGCTGAATCAACCAATTTTACTGTTGATCTGATGGAAAACGCGGCGAAGCAATTTAACAACATTGGCGCGACGACTCCTGTCGTTCCATTTCGTATTTTGCTGTCACCCTGTGGTAATGCCGTTTCTGCCGTAAAGGTTGGGTTTACCGGCGTTGCAGATAGTCACAATGCCAATCTGCTTGCACTTGAAAATACGGTGTCAGCGGCTGCGGGGCTGGGAATACAGCTTCTGAATGAGCAACAAAATCAGATCCCCCTTAATGCGCCATCCTCCGCGATTTCGTGGACGACCCTGACGCCGGGTAAACCAAATACGCTGAATTTTTACGCCCGGCTAATGGCGACACAGGTGCCTGTCACTGCGGGGCATATCAATGCCACGGCTACCTTCACTCTTGAATATCAGTAACTGGAGATGCTCATGAAATGGCGCATACGTGGGTGTTTATTGGCGGCAATGTTGACGCTCGTAAGTGCGACGCTACAGGCCGCCGATGTCACGATCACCGTGAACGGTAAGGTCGTCGCCAAACCGTGCACGGTTTCCACCACTAATGCCACGGTTGATCTCGGCGATCTTTATTCTTTCAGTCTCGTGTCTGCCGGTGCGGCATCGGCCTGGCATGATGTTGCGCTTGAGTTGACTCATTGTCCGGTGGGAACATCGAGGGTCACCGCCAGCTTCAGCGGGGCAGCCGATAGTACGGGATATTATAAAAACCAGGGGACCGCGCAAAACATCCAGTTAGAGCTACAGGATGACAGTGGCAACACATTGAATACTGGCGCAACCAAAACAGTTCAGGTGGATGATTCCTCACAATCAGCGCACTTCCCGTTACAGGTCAGAGCATTGACGGTAAATGGCGGAGCCACTCAGGGAACCATTCAGGCAGTGATTAGCATCACCTATACCTACAGCTGAATCCGAAGAGATGATTGTAATGAAAAGAGTTATTACCCTGTTTGCTGTACTGTTGATGGGTTGGTCGGTAAATGCCTGGTCATTCGCCTGTAAAACCGCCAATGGCACCGTTATCCCTATTGGCGGTGGCAGCGCCAATGTTTATGTAAACCTTGCGCCCGCCGTGAATGTGGGGCAAAACCTGGTCGTAGATCTTTCGACGCAAATCTTTTGCCATAACGATTACCCGGAAACCATTACAGACTATGTCACACTGCAACGAGGTTCGGCTTATGGCGGCGTGTTATCTCATTTTTCCGGGACCGTAAAATATAGTGGCAGTAGCTATCCATTTCCTACCACCAGCGAAACGCCGCGCGTTGTTTATAATTCGAGAACGGATAAGCCGTGGCCGGTGGCGCTTTATTTGACGCCTGTGAGCAGTGCGGGCGGGGTGGCGATTAAAGCTGGCTCATTAATTGCCGTGCTTATTTTGCGACAGACCAACAACTATAACAGCGATGATTTCCAGTTTGTGTGGAATATTTACGCCAATAATGATGTGGTGGTGCCCACTGGCGGCTGTGATGTTTCTGCTCGTGATGTCACCGTGACTCTGCCGGACTATCCCGGTTCGGTACCTATTCCTCTTACCGTTTATTGTGCGAAAAGCCAAAACCTGGGGTATTACCTCTCCGGCACAACCGCAGATGCGGGCAACTCGATTTTCACCAATACCGCGTCGTTTTCACCAGCACAGGGCGTCGGCGTACAGTTAACGCGCAACGGTACGATTATTCCAGCGAATAACACGGTATCGTTAGGAGCAGTAGGGACTTCGGCGGTAAGTCTGGGATTAACGGCAAATTACGCACGTACCGGAGGGCAGGTGACTGCAGGGAATGTGCAATCGATTATTGGCGTGACTTTTGTTTATCAATAAAGAAATCACAGGACATTGCTAATGCTGGTACGCAATATTGCCTGATGCGCTACGCTACCTACAAACCCGCACGTTAGCCCTTTGTAGGCCAGATAAGACGCGCCAGCGTCGCATCTGGCATAAACAAAGCGCACTTTGCCGACAATCCGAACAGAGCCTGCCATTGGCAGGCTCTGGCGTTCTTTTACGCGACCATGCTGATAATCAACACAATAATCAGCCCAACCACGGAGTTGACCAGCTCCAGCAGACCCCATGTTTTCAACGTGTCTTTTACTGACAGGTCAAAGTAACCTTTGAACAGCCAGAATGAGGCATCATTAATGTGGGTGAGGGTGTTGGAACCTGCAGCTGTCGCCAGCACCAGCAGCGCCGGATTCACGCCAACCAGTTGACCGGTTGCTGGATCAAGGATTGCAGCACTGATAATCCCGGCGGCAGTCATCGCCGAAACCACACCTTGACCCGTCGCCAGACGAATTAGCACAGTGATCAGCCACGCCATGATGTAGGGCGAGATATTGCCGTGGGACATCAACATGCCGATGGTGTCACCAATGCCGGTGTCGATGATGGTCTGCTTCAGCACGCCGCCCGCACCAATGATCAGAATCACCATCGCAATGCTTTTTACCGCGCTTTCAAAGGCGTTCATCACCCACTGCATGTCATGACCACGCGCGGTGCCAAAGAGTACGAATGCAACCACCATCGCAATAAACATTGCAATCGGCGATGAACCTATAAAGTTAACGACTTCCCACGCAGGGGTGTCTTTGACCAGCCAGATATTGGCGATAGTGGTAGAGATCATAATGATCGCCGGGATCAGCGGTACCAGAATCGAAACGCCGAAAGAGGGGAGATTATTCATATCCAAAGGTTGATCCGCTTTGAGGAATGATGGCGTTGGGCGCTCAAGATTACCGAGGAACTTCGGCAGAATCAGGCCTGCGCAGATTACGCTTGGGATTGTCACCAGTACACCATAGATATAAACCATCCCCATATCTGCACCATAAGCATTCACCAGCGCCACCGGACCCGGCTGCGGAGGGAAAAGTGAATGTGCGGTGGTAGCAGCCGCTACTGCCGGAATAGCCAGTTTCAGGAACGGAATTTTAGCTTCGGCGGCAATGACGATAACCAGCGGCGCTAACATGATAAAGGCCACTTCATAGAACATCGCCAGACCAAAAATCAGGCCGATGATAATCACCGATATCTGGACATAGCGCAGGCCGAGACGCGCCAGCAGCGTATGCGCTATCTGATGAGCCGCGCCGGAGTCGACCATCAATTTACCAATGACCGCACCGAACACAACAATGATTGCCAGTTCCCCCAGCGTGTTGCCGAAGCCCGCTTTCATGGTGTGCAGCAGCGACATCAAATCCATGCCCGCCAACATCCCGACGGATAGCGCCGCCACTAGCAAAGCCACCATTGAATTGATTTTGAACTTCAAATTCAGTACCAGCATCAGACCGATACCGAATACTACCCAAAGAATGTTAAGCACATGCATAACGTTTTACCTTACCTGGTTGAACCGTTGTTATTTTGGGCGACATGTTATGTAAATTGGTCAACCATTGTTGCGATGAATGTCACACCCTCTGATTAATAACTATCAATTACCCGTTGCTGCAATTTGCAGCAACGAGCGTGCGCGTGAAAATCTTGTGATGTGGTTAACCAATTTTTGAATTCGGGTTGACATGTCTTACCAAAAGGTAGAACTTATACGCCATCTCATCCGATGCAATGCCACGGCTGCGGTCTGGTTGTTCATCCGGATACCTAAACAACTCCGGGATTCCACGCTTTTTTTGCTGTGGAACCCACTATGTGAAAGAGGAAAAATCATGGAACAGACCTGGCGCTGGTACGGCCCTAATGATCCGGTCACTTTAGCTGATGTACGTCAGGCGGGCGCGACTGGCGTGGTTACCGCTTTGCACCATATCCCGAACGGGGAAGTGTGGTCCGTAGAAGAGATCCTCAAACGCAAGGCGATCGTTGAAGACGCAGGCCTGGTGTGGTCTGTCGTAGAAAGCGTGCCAATTCACGAAGATATCAAAACTCATACTGGCAACTATGAGCAGTGGATCGCTAACTATCAGCAGACTCTGCGCAACCTGGCGCAGTGCGGCATTCGCACCGTGTGCTACAACTTCATGCCGGTACTCGACTGGACCCGTACTGACCTCGAATACGTGCTGCCAGACGGCTCCAAAGCTCTGCGCTTCGACCAGATCGAATTTGCTGCGTTTGAAATGCACATCCTCAAGCGTCCAGGCGCGGAAGCGGATTACACCGAAGAAGAAATTGCTCAGGCCGCTGAACGCTTCGCCACTATGAGCGACGAAGACAAAGCGCGTCTGACCCGTAACATCATTGCCGGTCTGCCGGGCGCGGAAGAAGGCTACACCCTTGACCAGTTCCGTAAGCACCTGGAGCTGTACAAAGATATCGACAAAGCCAAACTGCGCGAAAACTTTGCGGTCTTCCTGAAGGCGATCATTCCAGTTGCGGAAGAAGTTGGCGTGCGTATGGCTGTTCACCCGGACGATCCGCCGCGCCCAATCCTCGGCCTGCCGCGTATCGTTTCCACCATTGAAGATATGCAGTGGATGGTTGATACCGTAAACAGCATGGCGAACGGTTTCACCATGTGCACCGGTTCCTACGGCGTGCGTGCTGACAACGATCTGGTTGATATGATCAAGCAGTTCGGTCCGCGTATTTACTTTACCCATCTGCGTTCCACCATGCGTGAAGATAACCCGAAAACCTTCCACGAAGCGGCGCACCTGAACGGTGACGTTGATATGTACGAAGTGGTGAAAGCGATTGTTGAAGAAGAGCATCGTCGTAAAGCGGAAGGTAAAGAAGACCTGATCCCGATGCGTCCGGACCACGGTCACCAGATGCTGGACGACCTGAAGAAGAAAACCAACCCAGGTTACTCCGCGATTGGTCGTTTGAAAGGTCTGGCTGAAGTTCGCGGTGTCGAAATGGCGATCCAGCGCGCTTTCTTTAGCCGTTAATATCCACTGGCATGGCTGCGCGCCGTGCCGGTTCCTTCTTCCTTGCCGTCACTCTCTGAAGACGGATTCTGGAGTTTACGATGACTACTATTGTTGACAGCAATCTGCCGGTTGCCCGCCCGTCATGGGATCATTCTCGTCTGGAATCACGCATTGTGCATCTCGGTTGCGGGGCGTTTCACCGCGCGCACCAGGCGCTGTACACCCATCATCTGCTGGAAAGCACCGACAGCGACTGGGGTATCTGCGAAGTTAACCTGATGCCAGGCAACGACCGCGTGCTGATCGAAAACCTGAAAAAACAGCAACTGCTGTATACCGTGGCGGAAAAAGGCGCAGAAAGCACCGAGCTGAAAATTATTGGCTCGATGAAAGAAGCGCTGCACCCGGAAATCGACGGTTGTGAAGGTATTCTCAACGCGATGGCGCGTCCGCAGACGGCGATTGTCTCCCTGACGGTCACGGAAAAAGGTTACTGCGCCGATGCGGCGAGCGGTCAGCTGGATCTCAATAATCCGCTGATTAAGCACGATCTGGAAAACCCGACTGCGCCGAAGTCGGCGATTGGTTACATCGTCGAAGCCTTGCGCCTGCGTCGTGAGAAAGGGTTGAAAGCGTTTACGGTGATGTCCTGCGACAACGTGCGTGAAAACGGTCACGTGGCAAAAGTTGCCGTTCTTGGGCTGGCTCAGGCGCGTGATCCGCAACTGGCGGCATGGATTGAAGAGAACGTCACCTTCCCGTGCACCATGGTTGACCGCATCGTTCCGGCGGCGACGCCAGAAACCTTACAGGAAATTGCTGACCAGCTGGGTGTTTACGACCCATGCGCCATTGCCTGCGAACCGTTCCGTCAGTGGGTGATTGAAGATAACTTCGTTAATGGTCGCCCGGACTGGGATAAAGTGGGCGCACAGTTTGTTGCAGACGTTGTGCCGTTCGAAATGATGAAGCTGCGTATGCTGAACGGCAGCCACTCTTTCCTGGCGTACCTCGGTTACCTCGGCGGCTATGAAACTATTGCCGACACCATGACTAACCCGGATTATCGCAAAGCGGCCTTTGCCCTGATGATGCAGGAACAAGCGCCAACGCTGTCGATGCCGGAAGGTACGGACCTGAACGCCTATGCGACGCTGCTGATCGAGCGTTTCAGCAACCCGTCTCTGCGTCACCGTACCTGGCAGATTGCGATGGACGGCAGCCAGAAGTTACCGCAGCGCCTGTTGGACCCGGTGCGTCTGCACCTGCAAAACGGCGGTAGCTGGCGTCACCTGGCGCTCGGCGTGGCTGGCTGGATGCGTTACACCCAGGGGGTGGATGAGCAGGGGAATGCCATTGATGTGGTCGACCCGATGCTGGCGGAGTTCCAGAAGATCAATGCGCAGTATCAGGGCGCAGACCGCGTGAAAGCGCTGCTGGGCCTGAGCGGTATTTTTGCCGATGATCTGCCGCAGAATGCCGACTTTGTTGGCGCGGTGACGGCGGCATATCAGCATCTGTGTGAACGCGGTGCGCGCGAGTGTGTGGCTGCGCTGTAACTAACTGATTACCCTACAGACTTACTGGTCAATCAAACGCATATTTGGTTGACCAGTTTTCGTTTTTTGCCCACCTGTACGTGCCAACTTCCAGTGCTAATGGTATAGTTTGAGATTGACGGGTGCCGTAAAATCGCCCGTTGTAGGCCGGATAAGGCGTGCACGACGCATCCGGCAAAAATTTGATTAACTGCACCTAACGGACACAACACCATGAAATCTGCCACCTCTGCGCAAAGACCTTACCAGGAAGTCGGGGCGATGATCCGCGATCTGATCATAAAGACGCCGTACAATCCTGGCGAACGGCTGCCGCCGGAGCGTGAAATTGCAGAAATGCTTGATGTCACGCGGACGGTGGTACGTGAAGCGCTGATCATGCTGGAGATCAAAGGGCTGGTGGAAGTGCGCCGGGGTGCCGGTATTTATGTTCTTGATAGCTCAGGCAGCCACAACACAGACAGTCCGGATGCCAACGTTTGCAATGATGCGGGTCCTTTTGAGCTGTTACAGGCGCGTCAGTTACTGGAAAGTAACATCGCGGAATTTGCCGCCCTGCAGGCTACCCGCGAAGATATCGTCAAAATGCGTCAGGCATTGCAACTGGAAGAGCGTGAGCTGGCTTCCAGCGCACCGGGCAGCAGCGAAAGCGGTGACATGCAGTTCCATCTCGCCATTGCCGAAGCGACGCATAACAGCATGCTGGTGGAGCTATTCCGTCAGTCCTGGCAGTGGCGGGAAAACAATCCGATGTGGATCCAGTTGCACAGCCATCTGGATGACAGCCTGTATCGCAAAGAGTGGTTGGGCGATCACAAACAGATCCTCGCCGCGTTAATCAAAAAAGACGCCCGAGCGGCGAAGCTGGCAATGTGGCAGCATCTGGAAAACGTTAAACAACGTCTGCTGGAATTCTCGAACGTTGACGATATTTATTTTGACGGCTATCTGTTTGATTCATGGCCGCTGGATAAAGTCGACGCCTGACTTATTATGATAAGCGCAAGGGTAAACGTTCCTTGCGCTTTCTTAAATTAAGAAGTTGCAATGAGTATTACTTTGTAAATTGCAGGGTATTGTTTAACTATCTGTATAACCTGAATGTTAGTACTCATTCTTCCCAGTGGTTATTTACCAATATAATTCCATTCACCATTTTTTAATTCAAACAGTTCTGGAAGAGATGACGGTTGCAGAGTCATGCGTTTGAGTGGCTCATCTTCATCACCGGGGATAACTTTATATCCCATTTTTGCATGGATCTCCGCGGTACCTGGATAAGCTTCTATACCAATTATTGGGTCATTTCCCATTCCAATATTAGCATTAAGTAATGCGGCAAGGGCGAATCCGGAAGAATTTGCTACCCCTGTTACCGTCATTATCTGATCAATATAGATATCAATCCTTGGCTGCTCATTGGTCCATCTTTTTGCCTGAGAAGCTGGAAGGGTTGAAATATATCCTATCGTGGTTCCAGCATAACCTGGAACATTGCAACCAGGGCCTAATGTTATTTCATGAACTGTATATTCCTCAACAGGATCGAAAGGGCTCTTCATAAATAAATTTAGTTGTAATCCTTCCGCTAACTCTGTGGCAGCATGCGCCTTTTTACATATACCACCATATATTTCGTCTAAAGCTGAGGTGATTTTCAAGTTTCGATAGAGCATACGTCCTGTTGTTGTAATACCATTGAATTCCCTGCATGTTTCTGTCACATAATGAAATGGCCAGGACTCTTTGCTAATATTAAGTTTTCTAATTTCGACAACGCTTTTTCCATCGTAATTATGGTTATTGCCACGAGCAAGAGGCAGAAGATAGATATTTTCCGTATCCATGCGTGCATATTCATATTCACGTGTTAACTTATTGTCGACTTTTGGATGATGAAGGAAGTGATTATTTGTATAGATTTGGTTATTAGCGGTATTGCTTATTGGCATAGACATAATAGTTACCTTTTATGAGTATTTCACTGATGTTTTAGAAAAATAGATAAATTTTTCTGTAGTAAAAAGAGAAGTAAACAAATGACATGCATGTTTCTGTTGTAGTGATATCAACTCTACACGGTCATATTAAAGGGTGGGAAACACTCTAAAGTATCAAAAAACGCTCATTTAAAATTATTTGCATGCAATTTAAAAGCATATCTTATTACTAATTGGAATTTGATGTTGTTATATTGATGTCTATATTAATAATGCCTGTGAATGGTGTTTTTGATGTATTTGATATGTTATCAGTTTATATTATTTACAAACTAATTGTTTCAAATAATGCATGGCTGATTATGCGGAAATAAATAATCTCCCACCGAAATTAAGTAGCGGCGGTGACAAGTATTTTCATCTACGTAACTATTCGGAATATTCAGAATATACTAGCGGTTTTTTTTTGAGTTTGATGATTTTTATCAAATCATGACTTTTTTCCTGAAAAGTCAGTAGATATTCATAGGCAAGTAAGGTTTTATACTTTGCTGACAGGATTCAGGCCTGTCTCAGACTGACATGGATGTAATGAACAAAAGGGAATGGCTATGGAAAATGAGCATCAATACAGTGGTGCCCGGTATTCAGGGCAAGCCACATATGTTGCTAAACGTCAGGAGTGCGCAAAATGATGCGCCAATCACTTCAGGCTGTTTCACCTGAAATTTCAGGCAATAAAACGTTATCACTGCGTAAATCGGTATGCAGCGATCTCCTCACTCTTTTTAATTCTCCTCATTCGGCATTACCTTCATTACTTGTTTCAGGTATGCCTGAGTGGCAAGTGCATAACCAGAGCGACAAACATCTCCAGAGCTGGTATTGCCGTCAACTACGTTCTGCACTGTTATTTCATGAGCCTCGGATTGCGGCGTTGCAGGTCAATTTGAAAGAAGCGTACAGCCACACGCTGGCGATCAGCCTTGAGATAATGCTGCACCACGACGATGAACCGCTAACGTATGATCTGGTCTGGGATAGTGGCGGTTGGTGTAGTGCGACGCTGGAGAATGTCAGCTAAGCACAATCTCCAGCTCGCGCAGTTCGCGCCAGAAGCGTTCGGCCACGGGATTCATACGGGTATTCATCCGGTATGCATAGGCCTGAATCGGGATCACCAGTTCGTCCCGATTCAGAACGATAAGCTTCCCGCTGCGAATTTCTTGTTGGATGGCGTACTCCGGCAGCCAGGCAATCCCACAGCCGTCGAGGGCAACCTGCTTTAAAAGCTCGCTCATCGACGAGACAAAAAAGGTGCTGAAACTTAACTCACTGTGGCGCGTCAGGGTACGGTTAATCAATCGCCCCATGTAGGAGTTACGGCTGTAATTCAGTAACGGAAAGTGTGGCTGTGCGAGGTTAAAAAGCGCTTCTCCGTGTTCGTCACTGGCGCAGACGGGGAACAATTGAGATTCAAATAAGCGAATGTGGTCAAACGGTGCTTCCAGCAAATCTTCGTCATGAAAGGAAAAAATACAGTCGCTTTGCCCTTCACGCAGTTTATCGACCGCTTCATCAACATCAATGGCTTCAATCGCCCAGGTAAAGAGCGGCGGCATCTGGCTGATAATGGACGGTAAAAGACCGAGAGAAAGAGAGTGTGCAGCGGCTACCTTGATTTTACGTTGCGCGTAATCGCTGCCGCCACGCAGTTCTGCAAGGTTGCTCTCTAACTGTTGCAGCAGATGGCGGATCTGCGAATGGAAGATTTTCCCTTGTTCCGAGAGTTGCAGAGGTGTCACCTGGCGGTTAAACAATTCAACGCCAATTGCCTGTTCCAGCGCGCGGATGCGACGGCTGAATGCGGGTTGTGAGACGTTGCGACTGACTGCCGCCTGGGAAAAGTTGCGGCATTTTTCCAGGGTCAGAAAATCATAAAGCCATTTTGTTTCAATATTATGCAAAACTGCACCACAGTCATCCATTACGTTTTACTCTGTCAGCCGCCCTTGCGGGCATTCTACGTCCATTCGGGCGGCTGACAACCGTTTATGCCGTTTCAAACGTTCCTTTCACGCAGGCTTTGCCGTCTTTAACCATCAGTTTGCCGCGGGCGTATACCTGTTCAATGCGCAGTTCTGGCGTCATGACCAGCAAATCTGCGTCATTGCCTGGCAAAATTTCGCCTTTCCCGGTCAGGTTAAGGAAATCGGCCACGCTACTGGTGAGTGGGCGTAGAGCATCGCTGATGCTGAAATCGTAGTCTTTGACCAGCATCTGTACGGTTTCCAGCAACGTTTCAAATCCCGCAACGCCGATATGGGTTAAATTCCCTTCGTCGTCGAAGAACGGCTGACTACCGTTACCATCGGAGCTGAGGGTGACGCGTGTCAACGGAATACCGGCCTGAACGGCGCGGGCAATACCTTCGGCAGGGGCGACCGGTTCATCGATGCTGCTGGTGATGTCGATGGTACCGCCTTTGCGCGCAAACTCCAGCGCCTGCTCAAACAACGGTACGTTGCGGTTAACGTGGGTCGGCAGCAACTTATTGATGGGAACATCGCAGTTTTCCAGCAGGTCATAGATAGGCTGCAATGTCTTTTTGCTGTCGCCCATGTGGAACACAGTGACGCCAGGCTTACCGCCGAGCAAACCGCCAACGCGGGATTCCGCCGCCATATTGGCCAGGTGATAAACGTCCGGTGCGGCAGAGCGGTGATCAGAGATAGCGCATTTCACGCCAATCACGCGATCGATAATTGCCACGTCTTTTTCCACGGAACCTGTAATGGTGCGGGAAGGTACATGATAAGCGCCGGTCAGCATCCAGGCGCTGATGCCTTCCTCATTGAGCGCACGGGTCTTGGCGAGCAGGGATTCCGGGTGGCGAGAGACAGAGTCGGTGCCCAGCAGTCCAACCACTGACGTGACGCCCGCTTCAGTCAGACGACTTAACGCCACTTCCGGCGTACGCGTAGTGGGGCCAGCTTCTCCGCCACCGCCAATCAAATGGACGTGTTGATCAATAAAACCTGGGCAGAGGATCTGCCCGCGGAGATCGACGACCATGCAGTCAGGTACGATGTCAGAAGGGATATTGCTGGCAACGGCGATAATTTTGCCGTTAGCGACGAGGACATCGCAAATTCCCCGATCTTCCGGCGCATACAAATGCGCTCCCTGCAGCAGGGTAAAACCGGCTGCGGAATAATCAATCATGATAACTCCTTTTTAAACAATAAGCTGCATAACCCAGATCGACAGCAATGCGTTAATGACGCAGACCGTAATGATGTGCGGGTAATATTTGGCATTCACTTCGGCTGTCCCCAGGCAGCGACCGACATTTTGCACCGGGTTGCCCATTAAATACATTGCAGGCAGTAAAACAGTGACATCGTGGCCGGTTAATGCGCCGGCGGTTGCCAGACTGGCGGCAACACCGACTGCGCCGCCCATACTCATTAATGCGGCTAAAAGGACGGTTGCCGCTTCACCTGGCAATCCCCACAGCGCCATTACGGGTTCACAGATATGCCCCACCCAGTCGAGCAGGCCAGTAATTTTCAGTGCCTGAATGATGACAAATGCCATCACCACGTTGGGCAGCAGGTTGGTGGTGGCGATAGTAAAGCCACGGCGCGCGCCATCAATAAACATATCCATGACGTTTTTGCGGACCTGAGTTGTCATGCTTGCGCTCCTTGCGTTGGGTTGCGACGTTCTTCAAAGTTAAGCCAGACGCGCAAAATATTGGCACCGACAAATTTAAATACCAGGATGACGGCTAAAGGTACGATTACGGACGTCCCCAGAAAGGCAAACACCGCGACGCCGGAAGAGAAGTAGTTGGTGATGATGGCGCTACCGCTGGTTTGATATGCGGCGAAAATCACTTTATCGCGTTCGGTAATTTCACCTTCCTGCGCCAGCTCTTTGGTCATACCGGCGGCGGCATCAGTGTTTTGCAAGTTAGCGATCAGCGCCAGCGAGCAGATTCCTGGAATGCCCAACAATGGTTTTAGCACAGGTGTCATTAACTGCTGCGCGGCGCGTAATCCACCAAGACCATCGGTAATTGAAATAATCCCCAGAGAGAGAATGACTGACGGTGCCAGCTCCAGCGCAAAGAGAAAGCCATCTTTAGCCCCCGCGCCACCCGCTCCGCGAAATGAGGTGGTGGCTCCGTTCGCACCAGGCAGTTGCCCAAACGATCCGTTCAGAACGGAAAAATCAAAAACGCGCCACCAACTGTCTGTCCCGGAAAAAACACCGGAAAAAAAGATTATGGTGAGAAAAAAAGCCAGATACCCTTTAATGCCCACTTTTTCTGTCGCCAGCTCCCCGGCTACAGCATCCCCTTGTTGTGTCATAACAATCCCCATTGTTTTTTTGTGTTTGTGTGTTGCTTGAGCCAGGAAAATTCCTGGAGCTGAAAAACCTTATCAGCCATGTGGGTATGGGGAAAATGCAAGTATGTTTCTGGCTATGCGTTTTTTGCATAGCGGAAAAATTACGCTGTTTGAACAATATGCTGCGAAGGATTTCGTTGCAGAAAATTCATAAATCCAGTGACAATGACGTGAGTAAATAAAAACGGAAAATCCAGGGACGAAAATGCGATGGCAAAGTACAACGAAAAAGAGCTGGCGGATACGAGCAAGTTTTTAAGTTTTGTTCTCCGGCATAAACCGGAGGCGATTGGTATCGTACTTGACCGTGAAGGATGGGCGGATATTGATAAGCTCATACTTTGTGCACAAAAAGCAGGTAAGCGGTTAACCCGTGCATTACTGGATACCGTTGTCGCCACCAGCGATAAAAAGCGTTTTAGTTATTCCAGTGATAGTAGGTGCATTCGCGCGGTTCAGGGGCATTCGACTTCGCAGGTCGCCATTGCCTTTGCCGAAAAAACACCGCCACAATTTCTCTACCACGGTACAGCAAGCCGCTTTCTTGACGAGATAAAAAAACAAGGGCTGATTCCAGGAGAGCGTCATTACGTGCATCTCTCTGCTGATAAAGCAACGGCACGCAAAGTGGGAGCAAGACACGGATCGCCGGTTATTTTAACCGTCAAAGCACAGGAAATGGCGAAACGAGGCATCCCTTTCTGGCAAGCGGAAAACGGGGTCTGGCTGACATCAACGGTTGCTGTTGAGTTTCTTGAGTGCCCGAAGAAAAGAGCTGATTAATGTTTGCTCGTGCCAGATGCGGCATAAACGCCTTGCGCTCCCTGCAAAAGCATAAAAATTCAATATATTAGAGAGATAGTGTAAGCCTGATAAGCGTAGCGCATCAGGCAATTTGGCTTTTGTCATGAGTCTGAAAGGATACCCTCGCAAAAGGGTATCCTTTAATAACTACTTCAGAAATTAAAGTGATTTACGGCAGGCAGTTAGTTGAGCGCTGGAATCTGCGTCGCTTCCAATCCTGCCCGTCAGCATCTGCACATAGACGTGTCTATTGTAATCATCCTGTTGATTGGTCCAGTAAGCACCCGCGGTAAATTGCGAATCACTGGAAAACTCCCCAACGTTCCCCCACTCACCATATAGCGATCCCAACGTGCGTTTGTTTTCGCCAGACGTTAAATGTGCGACGCCAGGAAGATTATATCCATCACTTTTCGCGTTGCAGAACGCATTGGCAGTTAGCCAGATATTGGTTTGATTCCCATGATTCACCCACCAGCCTTTCAGCTTAATTAATGTCTGGTAGGTTGTACCTCCTTGTCTGGGAACAGCGCTTATTACGACTGAAGTTTGGTCGCCGGTATTTGTGAAAGAAACTTTACCTGAAGCATCGACAGACACCCAACTCTGTGAACTTGTGAACATATAATCACTAACGGTTTTACCCGCTTCAAAGTTGTCATCATTAAGTGTGTAGTACGCCCCTATAAAACCTTCACTGGGGAATGTAGCCGTTGTGAAGGTATGGTTGTTGACTGTTACATGACCGTGCATGTCTTTTATTGAGCGGACAAGATCCAGTGATATGCTTAAGTTTGCTTGATGAACACCGTTCAGCATAGGAATGAGAGTCGCTCTGCCCTCTACGCCGCCAGTGACAGTGACGGTGTACTCGCCATAATTTCTTTGGCTGTAATCAATATTGCTCAACTTCAGGAGGTTCACGTAGGCACCTGACTGGACAAATTCCAGATGATCAGACGTCACTATCGGGTTACCGTACTTGTCTTGCAATATTAACGTAAGTGTCGCGCTCTCCTGGAAGTCAGCCATAAAAGAGCTAACGCTAGATTTCAATGTTGATTTACTTTCATCTGCTGTACCAGGAATCAATGTAATGGCTGCGGATTTGTGGACTGTGCCAGGGACCTGAACATTGACAATTAGAGCTTCTGCCAATGTACCTGTTATTGTCGCCGTGACTTGCCCGGACTGATCGGTACGCGTAGTTGGATTATTAATCACCGGGCTGCCTTTGGTGTCTAAGCTGTAACTAACGTCGACACCTTCAACCGGGAATCCATAATCATCTTCTACTCGTGAAGTGATGGTGCTGCTATCAACCCCGTCGGCGATTATGGTGTCAGGAGAAGCCACGACACTCACAACATGTGCCGTTGTAGCATCAGCCTTAACCGCAACCGTCACCTGGCTCTGAACGGGAACGTCTTTGCCCATTGTGGCCGTAACGGTATATACATTGACTTTGTCACTGGTCAGCGTCACTTTGGCCTGACCTGACTGATCAGTCAGGATTTCCCCTGTATTGCTTAGCGTTGCACCATCAGGTGTTACGCTAAAGGTGATAATTTGCCCCGGCATCAATTCACCCTGAATATTTCTTGCCGTTGCGGTCAGTGTAATACCTTCACTGTTATGGACCGTGGTTTCTGGCTTCGATGATGTTAACTCGAGTTTGCCCTTTGCCACACTCACGTCAACTTTACGACTACTGTTATTGTCCAGCGTTGCTGTCACCTGATAGACCCCAGGCTGGGTGCTGATAAGGTTAACGTACGCATAGCCGTTATTATCGGTGTAAGCCGTATCGTCTATCGTAATGTTAGCTGTTGGCAGCGCACTTAATCTGACGCGTTGACCGGCTATGACGTTATTAAACGCATCCTGTACGTGTATACGTAGCGTGATGTTTTCGCCAACCATTATCGTTTTTTCGGCTCCGGTTATACTTATTATCTTCGCCGAACTTTCATCCGGGAGCACTGATAAACTAAACGTTTTATTATCGGATGATTGCGCTTTCCGGCTCACCACGACGTTATGTTGTCCGGCAATATTGCTGGTCATTATTACCGTCGCTTGACCCTGCGTATTGGTGGTGACTTCTGTTCCGCTTAGTGTGACATCGTTACTCTGGAAAGTGACCTGTTGGTCTTTAAGCGGATTTTGGTAAGCGTCCAGGATCGTTGCTGTCAGGGTACTCCCCGTACTGTTGCCAGCAACTATGGTATTTAATGAGGCAGTCAGCGGCTGGAGCTGCGCGCTGCTTGTATCCCCAATAAAATAGACTAGCTGATTAGCACTGGTATTATTTCTGCTCAGCGTTGCCGTCACTGTAAACTCACCCGCCTTTGTGCCTCGCAATGTGACCACGGCATTGCCGTTTGAATCGGTGCGAGCGGTGTCACTACTTAGCGTGAAGTTTCCTGTCATAGATGCTGGCAAGGTAAATTTCACATCCTCATCCGGTAGTGAGTGTCCATACACATCTTTCACACTGGCAGTCAGGGTAACGGTATCTGTATTGTTAGCAATCGTACTGCCCGATCCGGCATTCAAAATAATTACCGATTGTTCCCTGTTTGGGACCACGGTAACCGTAACCGACTGGTGAATATTTTTATCCGCCTCAAGCGAGGCATCGACGGTATAGTTACCTGCTTTTGAACTGGTCAGGTGCACCCGCGCAATCCCGGACTGGTCAGTTGTGGCGGTCGTGTTGTCCAGTTGCGAGTCAGTTGGTGCCACAAAATTCACTTTCATATCTTTTAACGGGTTGTTATGAAAGTCTGTGACGGTGGCGGTCAGGGTACTACCCTGGCTATTACCAGCACTAATGGTATCTGGCGCGGCAACCAGTTGTTTGAGTTTTGGCGTATTCGAATCGCTAACAAATTTCGCAGTTACCCGTTGAGTAGAACCATTTGGCAGCGTAGCGCTAATCGTATTTTCTTCCGCAACCTGACTTATCATGTTGATTGTGGCAACACCATGTGCATCAGTATTTTGCTGCGTCGGTTCTACAAATTCCGCGCTTCCTTTCTCATTCTTAAAGGTGACCTGATGATTTCTCAGGGGATTATCACTCTCATCAGTAACGTTAATAGTGATGGTATTAAACGTCTTTTTATCGGCGTAAACGTCATTATTCGTTGCGGATAATGTGGCGACGTGAGCCTTATTCTGGTTTGCTTCGATATTATAAATATGCGATTGCAGAGGAGTATTCCAGTTGTGAAGGCTAAGTTGTGCCCTCAGGGCTGCTCCTTGCTTATGGGCCGGATAATTCGCTGCATAAACGCCCGGATGCTCTTCGTGCCAGACAACCGTGGCGCCTGGTTTGCTGTTCTCGACAGTGACGGCTTTTACCAACGCGTCTTCTTGATATTCAACCGGTTTATTGTTGTCGTCTTTCAGTTCTACCCTGACTTTGATGTCGTCTCCGGCATAATACAATATGTTATCTATGGATATTGAAGAATGGTCGCGGGATGAGACAACAGGGACGATATTAACGACGATGGATTCTTTTACCGCACTCTCACCGTTAAGTTGCGGTGTCAGTGTTACTGAACCTGAAGTCGTTCCTGCAGTCAGCATCTGTGTGTAGCTACCATCCCCGTTATCTGTCCAGTCAGACAGAGTGATATCCTGAACACCTTCACTGCGGGTTTGCAGTGCCAGCCCCGGAACCGGGGTACCGTCGGAATCGTGCGCAGTCACAGTCAATGTGGTAGTCGATTTTTTATCTGCTGCCAGGGTTAGCGGATTAACGGATAACAGAGAATCTTTCTGGCTTAATGCCGGAGCCTGGATGACGATCATGCTTTGCTCACGATGTGACAGATTACCTTTTACATCCTCAGCGGTAACGTCTATCGGCCACGTATTATCGGTTTCCGGGGTGTTAGTGAAGCGGTAACCAGGCAGCGTGACTGTGATATCTTTTCCGGAAGTGCTGACTTTTCCTCCAGCAGATTCCAGCGCAGCAGCGTCGATTTTATAGCCTTTCAGGGCATATTTGGTCTGTAACGAGGAAACCAGCGATTTTATTTCTCCCGATTTCCCTTTCACTGGGTCCAGCAGACTCAGGCGGATAAGCTCTTTCTTGCGGTATTCCAGAACGATGTTGTTGTTGCGATCAATCAGGTCATAACGACTACCGGCCAGACTGCGCCGTCCGGCCACTTCGTCCGGGTTAAGCTGTTTCTGCATTGAGCTGCTGGGTTGCCAGGTCAGATCAACGGCAAAACGTGTGTCATTTTCACCTTGCTTCCCCTGACGTTGTTCCGCACTGAGAGTCAGAAGCGGGAAGGGGGTATAGTTGAGGCCCGCGGTAATAGCATGGGGATTACTTTGACGATCATTCTTGTCAAACAGCGCCACTTCATCACCATAGTATTGTTCATAGACTAGTTTTCCACCCAGTTGTGGCCAGGCTGGTAACCAGCCTTCCGCGCGTAAATCCCAGCCGTTGGCCGGGCGGGCTTCGTAGTCATTATCCAATTCTGGTGCGCTACGCCAGCCGGTCAGGCCGATATAAGCATTGCTGCTCAACTTCAGATAGTCACGCCAGTATTCTGCGCCAAGTCCCGCGCGGGAGTGATAGCGGCTCAGGTCGTGATCAAAAAACAGGTTGATGCCTGACATCCAACTGGGGGTGAAGTAACGCCAGCCTAAACCGGTGTTGATCTGGGTGCGATCATCCGTTCGGTGAAGAGTATGCTGGCTGAAGAGCAGATAATCGGGTGTGTCATACCATGGATGCAGGAAGTCGAATTCCGAATTTTTCAGGCTAAAATCTTCATCCACGCCCAGAGAGATTTTCGCGGTGCCAAAGTTATTTAACCAATCAGTCATCGTGCCAGAGGCTTCTGAAGACGCCCAACCACGCGCCATGCTGCTCGCCTGCTCACTATTCATATCTTGTGAAAGCAGAGTGCCAACTCGCTGTGAAGTGCTGGCTATTTGATTCTCCAGAGTGTTTTCGGCATTCGCCGGTGATACGGCATTTTGTAGCTCATGACTTCTCTGCGAGGTTGTTGCCGGAACATCCAGTTCTTCACCCTGACGCACGTTATCAAAGCCGCGGGCAAAAGTACGAAACTGATTAAGACGACGAAGCTCTTCCAGTGAAATACCAAACCGGTCAGCAACACTTTGCGCTGATTCCAGCGCGCCAAGCGTGTAAGGTACGGTTTTATTTTCTGTAAGAGGGGGAGGAGATGAAACTGTCATCTGGGGTTTAGCGTGTACCACATTTTGTGCCGTCACCATGACGGGGAAAAAAATTTGTGTGAATAAACAAACTCCGGCGGCCAGGCGGCGTATTTTGTCACCCAGACCGCATAAAGAGTTTTGATCATTATTTTTTATTTGCTGCGCATTTGTCGAAGCCATAGTGACCTTCCGTGAAAAAACAGAATTAAACGTGTTTTTTCTAGCACGGAGGTATAAAACGATCCTGACTATAATATGACCAGAAATAATGAATTAGCCGTAAATTTGCTAAACCATGAATAATAGTGGCGGTGGCTGAGCACCTCCAAAGAACAAGGGTGTTTTAGTTATTTTACGTGCTGTACTGAAAAGTTAAATTCATTAAATCAACTAAGAGTAATTCGTATGTATTTTGAATATTTGCATCCCGCAGATTAACGCTGCGATAAATAGCGCAGCTGCGCCGCAGAGCGTGGCACTAGCGAGCGCCGACGTTCCGTTGCCGAGCATGCTGGTCAGCACCGGGCCAAGAATTTGCCCGATACCATAAATAAGTGTCACAAAGCCCAAAAGATTAAGATTTCCCGGCACGCTAAGCTGGCGGGCGATGGTCATCACCAACGAGGTAGTACCCATAAAGGTGCCGCCAAAACCAATACTGCTGATGATGAGTAATAAAGGAGAGCTACTGGCGAGGGTTAACAGTACGCAGACAGCCTGCACCAGCAAATTCGCGGTCAGGCAAGGTAATGCTCCCCACCGTTTGGCTGCCCATAGCCAGCCAAAGCAACCTGGGACAATCGACAAGCCAACCAGTGTCCAGAGGTGAGCCGTCAGCACAGGCTGGCCCGCGTCTTTCGCCATGAGCGGCAGGTACGTGGCGACGATGATATAACCAAAACCCGCCAGACCATACAGAATCGCCAGTAACCACCAGCTCATGGGTTGTCGGGCAATTTTTGCCAATGGTGCTGGTGCGATAATATGTTTCTTCGACGGAATGAGCAGCGCCAGAACAAGCAATATTATGGCAGAAAGTGCCCCGGCACCTTGCCACAACGTTTGTGAAGAGAGGGCAAAATGCAGGCCTGCCAGCACATATTCATTGCCCAGAGCGATGCCGACGCCAACGCCAGAAAATAGCGCCGCAAGAACAAAGGGATGGCGGGTGTGTTGCATGATAAGCGTCGAGCCGAAAATCAACATCCCGGCGCTGGCGACCCCTGCCAGAAAGCGAATGATGAAAACCAGAAGAAACGGCGGCAACCACGCCATCGCGAGGATTAATAATCCGGTTGCGAGGGCCGAAGTTAACAGGAATGGGCGCAGGCGTGAGGGCAAATGAAACGCGCCGAATGAAAACAGCAGGCTCCCCGCCAGATACCCGGCATAGTTACCACTGGCGATCCATGAGAGTTCGCTAAAGGAAAACTCGCCTTCCGCCAGCATGACTGGCAGCATCGGCGTATAGAGAAAGCGGCCTAAACCCATACCTAGGGTCAGAACCAGCATCCCGAATAACGCGGTGCTGAAAGAAAAACGTTCTACGGGATGCGATGTCGAATTCATGTTCTTCCTTGTTTGTATTATTTTGAGTTAACAAGTTAATAACAAAAAAGGAGAACCTGCCAGACTGTTATCGTGATTTTGTCGACGTAAAGCGATAAAAAAGATTGGGTTCGCCAACGATATAGATGTTGCCACTGGCATCCATCGCTATCCCTTCCGCCTGCTTGATGTTATGTGAAAGGCCATACCTGCCTTTGGTTAACGACATTTCGCCGATAACGTCACCTGTCACGGTCACTTCCTGCAGGGCGCGTGACTCATGTGACAACACCAGTAGCGTATTTTTCTGTGGGTTAAATTCCGCACCAGAAACATCATCCAAAGTAAACTGACGCTGCAACGCTTTATCTTTGCTGATATGCAACTCATCGCTACGCAATAGCCCGGTAACTTTGTAGACCTCTATCGGATTTTTCTCTTTAAAAAACCAGAAGGTATGGTCCTGAGAGGAATAAGCCAGCCCTTCAAAGCCACAGTTGGTTGGCGTTTCCTGCAATGGGATTTTAATTTTTTTGAGGATGCTCACTTCCGAATCAGCGTTAAGTGAAATCACATAAATGGCATAATCACGTTCATCACTGATGACAAATTTATTATCACCAATGTATTCAATCGTCTCGAGATCCTTAACGAAATCGAGCGGAATGGTGCGGATCAGATCGCCCTCGGTCGTCATTTCAACGATGGTTGCAGGTTTGTTGATAGTGCTAAACAAGGTATTGCTCTGCGCAGACCAGGTCAGTGAGGAGATATTTTTAGTTACTCCTGTAATCTCTTTACCATCGATAGTGGCCTGATAATTCTGAAACCCTGCGACATGCTGGCTTTTACGGACGCAGGATTGCACAAAAAACAGGCTTGCCGCCACGATGGCGCAAAGAAAAACGATAAAGGTGATGCGCTTTTTCAACTTGTTGCTCCTTATTATTGCTTTTTTCTCGTCAAATTCAGTGCGACAGATAAGGAGTATACGGATGAAGCTTAATGAATTCTTAACGCGGGGCGATGAAATAGTAAACGCCGCAGGGGAGTTGCGGCGTTTGTCTTTGGATGGCGGAACATTTTCAGCTTACATCGACTGATAAATGCGCCTCATCCATGAATGATAGATGAGGCGGTTAACAATTTATATCCTCTGCCATACTCACTCTGTTTGGGTGATTATTGAACTATTCGTCAACTATATACGTTGGCTGATAAGACGTTAAACCCGGAATGGAAAAAGTGCTATTCACTTCTTTCTTTAAACGGGCTTGATTAAAACTGTTACTGTCCTGTTGCTCGGTACTGTTCTTGGCTTGTTTATCGGTACTGTCATTGGCTTTTTTATCGATATTATCATTGTAAAGATATGCACTCTTAAGAGAAACATTATTCACTTTGGCATTGAAAAAACAGGCATTTTTAAAAATCGTATCTATAAATATCGTATTGAACAACCATGCATGGTTAAATAGAATATTAGAACCTTCTGTACCAGTGAAATTAGTATTGTTAAATGTTGCAGCAGAAAAGTTTGTATTAAACAGTTTGCATTTTGTTAAATTAGCGTTTGTAAAATTGGTAAACATGCAGACAGTACCAGTAAGATCATATTCTGAAAGATCTTTATCCGATAGATCGGAATAATTTAGTATTGCTCCAGTAAGAATTACTTTAGGTGTACCAGGTATTCGAGGTGTTGCAGGTATTTTAGGTGCTCCAGGTATTTCAGGTATTTTAGAAGTATCAGATGTTGCAGATGTTGCAGATGTTTCATATAGAATGACTGATGTGAAATCTATGTGTTCAAGATAAGCCTTACTAAGGTCACTTCCAGTAAAATTAACGCCAGTGAGAACTTTTCCGCTGAAGTTACAGTTTCGTAGATTTGCGTTTTTGAAATTTACATAAGTCAAGTAGCGAACTTTACGAAAATCATTATTTTCTAATGTGGCATTTTCGAATTTTGCATTACGCAGATCACAATCTGTAAAATCCACGCCTTCACAGATCGTACCGGAGAAATCCGCTTTTCTAAGAATGCTGCCATTAAAATTGACATTCCTTAGAGCCATTTTAGACAAGTCTATGCCGGTTAAATCCATTCCCGCTAAATTCAACCCTTTGATACACCGTTGACCCGATTCATCTTTAGGAATAGCAGTGCTAATAGTATTGATAACAACATCACCTATCTTGAAGGTCATTGTAATTCCTGCATCAGAGACAGAGAGTTTTCGCGTAAGACGTTCACTCTTATCTCCAGTGATACTCTTCTGAGCAACGTAAAAGCGCTCACATGTATGACAAAATCTTTTCCAGCTCTCATTTGGTGTCAGATTATTGTCCGGGAGGAAGTTAGCAATGCTATAAAGATCGTTCAGAACGCTATTTCTTATTTCAGGAGAGGCGCACTCTATAATTTCAGAGGTGGATATTGTATTTTTTATTTTATCTCTATTATCCGTGAGATTTCGTGATCCTGCTATATTTGGCTGCTGGTGATTTTCTCTGTAGTATTGCAGCACATTTTCCCATTGTAAGTTTGTCAACGAGATAGTTTCAGTCTCGTTATTGTTATCCCGTATTGTTAATTGATTTTCTACTGGGTCAAAAGAAATCATGAAGTTATTCAGATGTCGATATTGATGAGTGGCATCTAATTTCACTTCAAATGAATTTGAACTTTTGCAGGCATGTGTTAAAAACTTATCAAAGGGAAGGTATTGCTCTTTTTCTACGTGCTGTGGGTCATTTCGCAAAACAGAGAAAATGCTCTCTTTCAAATTGTTCTTGTCAATATAGATTGGTAGTTGCGCTTTTTGTTCCATTATTTTAATAAACTGCTGCAGTTGTTCGGTTTTAACATTGCAACTATGACTTATATCTTTGTGGTAAACAGTTAATACGCTTTCATTATCATCTTGTCGATTAAATATTATTTTTAGATCGTTAATTTCAAACTCATTTAAACCATTTCTTTTGGTTTTGGCGATGATTTGTTCTGTTGTTGATGAATATCGATTTAAGGTTAATTCGAGATTATCGGGATTAGAGATAAGATGAATAAAAACATTCAGTACACGCTTAATAAAACCATCATTCAAATGATTTATATCATAATTAATTTGTTTTTGTATGGTTTCAATTTCCGTGTTAATGTCAAATGGTTGGTTGCTTTTTTTATGGCAAGGTTTTAGTCCCGAATACATGTCGAGTGTTGGAAGAATATCGCCGTATATGTTAAATGTGGAGCCCATATTTTTATCCTTGAATTGTGAAATGTTCTTCTAAATCTAAAATAATCATGGGGGGTAAAGATAAGCTTCACACTGAAATTTATCTTTATCATTACCACACCCGGTAATCATTTTATTTCTCTATGCATAATTATGTTTTAAGTATAATATAATGTTTATTGTATTTTAGACACGCAATAGCAAGGTGCTATCAAAAATCGCTCATTTTGTGGACGGGAAATATTTCACGGCAGGCGAGATATTTAATACAACTTCCTTCATGCAGGATTATATGCAGCCAAATATCCGGGCGTTATATTTAAAGGTCTTATTGCCTGGTTGACGCTTCTGAATCGTAATGCACCACGCACTGCCAGTCGCTGCCCTGCTGGCAATATATCGCTTCGGTCTGCCCAGGGATCATCCATTGTATTTCCTCGCCGGGGGGACAGGTCAGCCAAATGCATAACCCGCAGCCGCCGCGTAAATCACGGGGAATATCGCTGACGCGAAAAGTCATGCCCGCTGCCTGCAACGCCTTGCGGGTTTGTATGACGCCGACCGTGGAGTGAAACAAAAATAAAAACTCTTTCATCGGCGTGTCCACACTCGTTGACCAATTACCGCCGCGCCAATTGCGCCAGCAAATTGCGCATCAGGATGGGTATTTACCGGCATTCCCAGGTGAGTTTCCAACATCCGGGCAAACGTCTGGCAATGACTAACGCCACCAGTAAACAGAATCGGCGCTTCACAGGAGAGACGAGCAATGAAATTGGCACTCCGCCGCGCCATCGCGTTAATCACTCCAGCGAGAATCGCTTCTGGCGCGACGCCCGCTGAGCGCAGGCTGATCACTTCTGATTCGGCAAACACCGTACACATACTCGTGATGGCGTGCGGCGTGACATTTTCGGTAATGCTGTCGAGTTGCTCGACGCTGGTGCCAAGCGTGCGCGAGATCACCTCCAGGAAACGCCCGGTGCCCGCCGCGCATTTGTCATTCATCAGGAAATCGCACAGGTTACCGTCGTCATCAAGCTGAATCACTTTGCTGTCCTGACCGCCGATGTCAATTACCCCGCGCGTTGCTGGCGCAAGAAACCGAGCGCCCAGCCCGTGACAGGAGATTTCCGTCACCTGTTTATCGGCAAAATCCACCAGTTGTCGCCCGTAGCCGGTGAGCGTCAGAAACGGCGTTGTTTCTAACCCTTCGCGCAGAGTTTCCCAGGCTTCAGTAATTGCTGTTGCCGGGCGAAAGGGTGTTGGAACGAGGAAACGGCGCGTAATCACGCCGTCTGCCAGTAAGATCCCTTTGGTGGCGGTTGAGCCGGAATCAATGCCAATCGAATATGCCACTGCCACTCCTTACAGCATCTCAATAAAGGCCGCGACACGGGTGCTGAGCTGCCCGACATCTGAGGTGGAGTAGTCTGTTTCAATAGCGATATAAGGAATGTTGTGCTGCTGACGCACATGACGTTTAATCGCCAGCGATTCCACCGCGTAGGTATGGCACGCCTGCAAAATCACATCAACTACGCCATCGACCTGATATTCTTCCACCATCTGGCTGAGCATTTGCAGGCGCTGATCGTTCGGCGAAACACAGGAGCAGCCAATCGCCAGATATTTATCCGCCAGCGCGTCGTAGACATCGCCCGTTTCTGCCACGCATTGCTCGGTCGCTTTTGCCCCGGTGCAGTTTTCATAACCGACAACCCAGCCGCCATTCTCTTCAATCGCGCGCACCACTTTCTCTGCTGCGCCGCCAATTGGGCAGCCGGTGATTAAAATGCGTGGACGCGGGTCCAGTCGCTGGCCTTCTTCCCACTGCTGACGAACGCGGGCGGTCATTGCATCCAGTTCGTCAACCAACGCCTCTTTATCGAACCGGAAGGTTGCGCCGTAGACCACTTTCAGAATGTCGCTGCCGCTAAGCGCTGGAGGATCTAACTGCCCAAGATGATAAAAATTGGCCAGTGCGCGACGTTCGCGGTTTTTCAGCGCAATGGCATCGCGCAGAGCATCTTCGCTAATCTCGTGCCCAAAACGTTCTTCTACCGTTTTTTGCAAGCGCAGCATTTCTGCTTTCCATAACGCGCGTGAGGCATCGTCCTTAACGCTGTTGGGCAATTGCATCACATGAACGGGCTTAAACTCCGCCATGTATTCATACATTTTCTTTTTGCCGTCGCAGGTGGTTTCACCGACCACCAGATCAGAAAAGTAGAAGTAGGGGCATTTATCGGTTTTGCCGAAGCCATAGCTGCTTTTAATCAGCGGGCAGAGGTTGCGCGGCAGATCTTTCTCGGCTTCTTCAATGGTTTCATCAGAGGTGGAACAGAGCGAAACCACAACCGCGCCGGCTGCCATCGGGATCTCTTGCGGCATAAAGGTGCAGTAGGTGCCAACCAGCGGAATGCCGCGCTCCTTGAGAACCATGACGGTGAGAAAGCCTTTCTGGCGAGCTTCAGAGAACTGAGCGAAAATGGCGGGTAGATCGGTGACAAGTGACATGATTTTCCTTCCCCGTACCACGGGAGATAATGAAAAGAGGCCACATTATTACCATTCTTTTAGTGTGGTTTATTTGATCTCTCTCGCGGTTAGCCACTTAGTTTTTCATGGATTTCTAAAAATTGCCGAGGGGAAACAAGGCCGGGAGCTGCGACAGCAAATATAAAATCAGCCCAATACATCCGCCAACCAGCGTACCGTTAACACGAATAAACTGCAGATCTTTGCCGATATTTAACTCGATTTGCCGCGACATATCCCTGGCATCCCAGCTTTTTACCGTATCGCTGATGTGGCGCGTCAGGAATGCGGAAAACTCAGGCGCAACGCGGTGCGCGGCTTGTTCCAGATGACCATTTAACGACGCCCGCAAGGCATCATCGGCAATTAACGTTTCGCCAAACCATTGCCCCGCCCGCGCGATACGTTCTTTCACACGAGAATCTTCGCTGTTGATATCCGCTTTCAGCCATTCCCGTAAATCCCCCCACAATTCACTGAGATAGCGGTTAAAAGCTTCATCTTCTTTCAGATAGCTTTTTACGGCATCGGCTCGCGCTGCCATTTCCGGATCGTTTTTCAGCTTGTCGATCAGGGCGAAGGTGGCGCGATCAAACGCATGGCGGATCTGATGCGCACGATCGCGACTAATATCATCAAGCAAAGAATTCACCGCGTCAGAAACTAACTCCGCGCTATGTTCGCCCAGCCATTCTGTGGGGAGAATTTTGGCTTTCAGTGGATGCTCGCTCTCCAGCCAGCGAACAATTTGCTGGGCGATAAACTTGCGCGATTTATCGCGCTGAAGCAGGGCGATCAACTGTGCGATCAGCGTATCCAGCAGCACCTGATGGCGATCGTTTTTAGTCATGCTTTCCAGCATCAGTGCACTGGTGCCAGAAAGATCGACCTTATCAATCGCCCGATGGACTGCGCGCTTAAGCAGGCGCTGAATGCGCGCATCATCGGTCAGTTCAAGAAAACCGCTCATGATCTGCAACAGATGCTGACCAACGCGGCGGGCGTTTTCCGGCTGACTAAACCAGTTGCCAATCAACAACGCCGGTTCGTGACGTCGAATCAATGCCACCAGCGACTGGGTATCGAGAAATTTTTCCTGCACGAACTGGCCGAGATTTTCACCAATCCTGTCTTTATTACGCGGGATAATCGCCGTATGACGAGAAATAATCGGAATCGGCACGCGGCGAAATAGCGCCACCACCGCAAACCAGTCAGCCAGCGCGCCGACCATCGCCGCTTCAGCAATCGCCTTCACGCCGCTCACCCAAAAATTGGGCGGCAAAAACAGCGTAACGACAAAGGTAGCAGCGGCGATAAGCAGTAAAGAGAGCGCCAACCTTTTGGCGCGTCTGAGTTCGATGAGTTTATTCATAACGTTAAGAATAGAGCCTGACGGCAGGATCGCGCAAAAATCACTGCTCCTCCACTAGCTCGGCTGCCTGATGCTGGCGCACGCGATTGAGCAATCCCGCCAGGGTGAAAACGACGATAACGCCCGCCACAACGGCTAACAGATGAAACGGCAAGCGACCGCCGTTAAACCATAGCCAGCGGCCGATTTCGACCGAGACAGACATCACCATCAGGATCACCATATTTAGCGATGCGGAGACGGTCCCTTTCGGTAAGTTATTGGAAAACAGCGTAAAGCGGAATAAGGTCGGAAAAATCAAACCAATCCCGAAAGCATACAGACTGGTGCCCAGCACCGACCACAGCCAGACATGCGGCGACAGCAGATTGCCTACAATCAACAGAGCGAGGCCGACCAGTTGAATAGGTACGGCACGCCAGATAAACCGCGGTTCGGTCGGATCTTTAACAAAACGCGCCACGATGGCATTCGCGACAATCACCGCACCGAATACCGGAACCTGTGTCCAGGCGAACTGCGTAGTTGTTAAGCCGCCTGCGTCAATCAGGATCACCGGCGAGACAGCCACCCAGCTCATCATCGGGATATAGCTTAAAGAGATGGTTGCTGCGCCAAAGAGGAACAGACGGTTGCAAAAGACATTATGAAAATCGCGTAATACGCTTTTGGCGCTAAACGGAACCGCGCCGCGCTTCACTGTCTCTGGCATCGCCAGCAGTAAGCCAACAAATGAGATAAAACCCATAATCGCAATGATGGCAAAAAGGACTTTCCAGTGCACAAAGTGCATCAGAGCTGCGCCGGAAAGCGGGCCGATAATTGGCGCAATCAGTACGATGGAGGTGATAATCGCCATCAACTTGATCCCTTTTGTCTGCCCGAACGCTTCCTGCACCGTGACATAACCAACGGTGGCAATAAAACAGATACTGGTGCCCTGAATTGCACGCGCGATAAGAAACTGTGTCATAGACGTTGTGAACATTGTCGCGGCGCAGGCAAGGGTAAAAATTAGCGCCCCGGTAATCAGCACCGGCCTGCGGCCAATTCTGTCGGAGAGCGGCCCCAGCAGCCACTGTAACGCCATACCGCCAGCGAGATAGAGACTGACGGCAGCCGGGGCCAGACTGACATCGGCGTTAAAATCACGGACCACATTAATGATCCCAGGCTGGATCAGATCCGTCGACAGATACGCGGCAAAGTCATACAAAATCAACGCCATCGGGAAAAACAGCGTGGCGGCATGGCGGGCAAAAAAACGTGGCATAACAAACAACTCCTTGTCCGGAGAACCCCAACGGGGAAAACGAAATTCAATACCATCGGTAATGACGAAAGGCAGGTGAGAAGGGCAACGAGACTGCAAATGTACTGAATTTCATGTAATCAACCACACTGCCTGTGAACACACAGACAGAGAAATACTTTCTGACTTCGGGTCAGAATGTATAACGATTACAAATAGTCATCAGCACATTACACCTCTTTAATTGATGGGTTGCATAGAAAATATACACCTTAAGTGTAATTAAAATTTGCGGTTAATCAAAAGAGCGCGGTGGAAAGGGGAATATCTGCCGGGTACAGGAAATGTAAAATGCGAGCCTGTTTCCGGAAAAATGTATCGTTTGCAGAAGAATAAAAATAGCCTGGAAAGCGCCTCGGGGAATGGGTAATTGCCGGGTGAGAATGGTTTTGTTAGTCGCTAAAGTCAGGCCATCTTTTTCAACAGGTGATGGATCGCCATGACAAACTTCACGACCAGCACGCCGCATGATGCATTATTTAAAACCTTTCTCACGCACCCTGACACTGCGCGGGATTTTATGGAGATTCACTTACCTAAAGATTTACGTGAACTGTGCGATCTCGATAGCTTAAAACTGGAATCTGCCAGCTTTGTCGATGAAAAATTGCGGGCGCTACATTCCGATATTCTGTGGTCGGTAAAGACCCGTAAAGGAGATGGCTATATCTATGTGGTGATTGAACATCAGAGCCGTGAGGATATTCACATGGCTTTTCGCCTGATGCGATATGCCATGGCGGTGATGCAGCGCCATATAGAGCATGATAAACGCCGACCGCTACCGCTGGTCATTCCGATGCTGTTTTATCACGGTAGCCGTAGTCCTTATCCCTGGTCTTTGTGCTGGCTGGACGAATTTGCCGACCCGACTATCGCACGGAAGCTTTATACCGCCGCGTTCCCGCTGGTGGATATCACTGTCGTGCCAGACGACGAGATTGTGCAACACCGCAGAGTCGCCCTGTTGGAGTTGATCCAAAAGCATATTCGCCAGCGCGATCTAATGGGGCTTATTGATCAACTGGCAGTATTACTGGTTACAGGGTGCGCTAATGACAGCCAGATAACTGCGCTGTTAAATTACATTTTACTGACTGGCGATGAAGCGCGTTTTAAGGCGTTTATCAGCGAACTTACCAGGCGAATGCCACACCACAGGGAGCGAATAATGACAATTGCAGAGCGAATTCATAATGATGGATGGCTGTTGGGAAGGGAGAGGGGGAGGAAAGAAGGGAAAGTAGAAGGGGAACGGAGCCTCCTCCGATTGTTGTTGCAGAATGGGGCCGATCCTGAATGGATACAACGATATACCGGACTTTCGGCAGAGCAAATGCAGGCATTAGATCAGCCCTTGCCTGAAAGCAAGCGTGATCCATGGATCGAGTACTAATCAGAGACGGATGACAAACGCAAAGCTGCCTGATGCGCTATGCTTATCAGACCTACATTTTCTCTACAATCTATTGAATTTGCGCGGTTTGTTGGCAGGATAAGGCGTTCACGCCGCATCCGGCATGAACAAAGCGTACTTTGCTTAATTCAGGCTGGAACGTGACGATGACCCTGCAAAGATAAAACGAGTCACACGCGATTCGTGAGAGGAAATCAGGCGCTTCGCCACTATTTCGAATTCATTCCATTGCCCGATACACGGCCTCGCCAATTTGCTTCAGTGCTTCGCGATAGGTTTCGCTGAGCGGTAAAGCGCAGTTGATGCGTAGACAATTACGGTATTTGCCGGAAGCCGAGAAAATCGAGCCTGCCGCCACCTGGATTTTCATGCGGTACAGCTGTCGCGCAACGCAGACCATATCGACCTGTTCAGGCAATTCTATCCACAGTAAAAATCCGCCTTTCGGGCGCGTAATACAGATTTCGCAGGGAAAATATTCCCGTATCCAGCAGGTATAAAGCGCCAAATTGCGCTGATAGATCTGCCGCATCCGCCGGATATGGCGATGATAGTGACCTTCCAGCACAAACGTTGCCGCCGCCATTTGCGTGGACGGCACATTAAAGCTGCTGATGGCGTATTTCATATGCATCAGTTTATCGTGATAACGCCCCGGTGCGACCCAACCCACGCGCAGGCCTGGTGCAATACTTTTACTGAACGAGCTGCACAACAGCACTCGCCCGTCGATATCCCAGGAATGAATGGTCCGCGGGCGCGGATACTCCGTTGCCAGTTCGCCATAGACATCATCTTCAAAAATCACAATATCATGACGCTGTGCGAGAGAGAGAACGGCCCGTTTGCGCGCCTCCGGCATAATAAATCCCAGCGGATTATTGCAGTTTGGCACCAGAATGATGCCTTTAATCGGCCACTGTTCCAGCGCGAGTTCCAGCGCTTCAACGCTGATGCCAGTTTCTGGATCGGTTGGGATTTCAATCACTTTCACGCCCATGCCGCGCAGCATCTGCATCGAACCGTAATAACAGGGGGATTCGACCGCGACAATATCGCCCGGTTTACACACTGCCATTAACGCCAGCGACATCGAGTTATGGCAGCCGCTGGTGATGATGATGTCATCGGCGGTGACCACCGAGCCGCTGTCGAGCATCAGGCGGGCAATCTGCTCTCGCAATACTCGCTGACCGGCTAACAAGTCATAACCGAGAACGGTTTGCAGATTATGCTGCACCACCCGGCTTAGCTCCCGCCACAGCGGTTTCAGGCTGGGCGTTTCGACATCCGGCGTGCTTTTGCTTAACGGAACAATGGAACTGTCGCTATGCGCCTCCAGCATATCCAGCACCTGATCCCACTGGGTAATTTCCACCGGGCGCTGCACCGGACGCGTCATCGGCGGTACTGGCGGCTGGGCTTTACGTTGTGCGACAAAATAACCCGAACGCGGCTGCGGAGTGATGAGCTTCATCGTCTCCAGCGTCTGATACGCCTGCTGCACGGTGCTGATACTGACGCCGTGCTCCTGACTTAAGCTGCGCACCGACGGCAATTTCTCCCCGTGACGATACAGCCCTTGCTCAATCCGTTCGGCAAGCAGAGTCGCCAGATGTTGATAACGCGTCATGCTGTACTCCTTATTTGGACCATACAGAGAGAAAAACCGGTACAGATGAGGCTAAAAAACCGGATGCAGATGTTGTTTTAACCTGTCTGTATGTTAAATAAAACTAATATTTGCATCTGTATTGTGAACTGCCAGAAGGCGGATGATGAAGCCTCTGAAAGATGAGGAGGCAGCAGATGGAATTTCACGAAAACAGAGCTAAAGCGCCGTTTATCGGCCTGGTGCAACTCTGGCAGGCGGTGAGGCGTTGGCGGCGGCAAATGCAGACCCGACGCGTGTTACAGCAGATGAGTGATGAGCGGTTGAGAGATATTGGGTTACGCAGGGAGGATGTGGAGTGAGGGGGCAATTCATCGCGGATAAACCGGATTTCGCTATAACCTTCACAAGGAAGTGGTTATTATTGCGTCATTATTGCTTCACGGAAGGACGCCAGGATGAAAGCCACAGAGGCTCGCCTACTCGATTTTTTAAAACGTTCGCAGCAGTTTGTTATTCCCATTTATCAACGCACCTATTCATGGACCGGGCAACAATGTCGGCAACTTTGGGACGACATCATTCGTGCCGGAAAGCGTGACGATATATCAGCGCATTTTATCGGTTCGGTTGTTTATATTGAGCAGGGGTTGTATCAGGTTTCTGGTATTTCTCCGTTACTGGTCATTGATGGTCAACAAAGGCTGACGACCGCAATGTTGCTGATTGAGGCTTTATCGCGCCATCTTGGCGAAGACGAAGTTTTTGATGGCTTTTCGGCAATGAAATTGCGTAATTATTATTTGCTCAATCCTTATGAGTCCGGCGAGAAAGGATTTAAATTACTGCTGACCGAGACTGATAAAGACAGTTTGCTGGCGTTAATAAAACAAAGACCAATGCCAGAAAACTATTCCCATCGAATAATGGAAAACTTTACTTTCTTTGATGAGCAAATTGCCAAACTCGGTGATGACTTGATCCCCTTATGTCGAGGGTTAGCAAAGTTATTAATTGTCGATGTGGCGCTTAATCGTGGCCAGGATAATCCGCAACTGATTTTTGAAAGTATGAACTCTACCGGTAAGGCGTTAAGCCAGGCCGATCTGGTGCGCAATTTTATTCTGATGGGCCTCGAACCAGAGCATCAAACCCGGTTGTATGAAGATCACTGGCGTCCAATGGAAGTCGCTTTTGGTCAGCAAGGTTACAGCGAATATTTTGACAGTTTTATGCGTCATTATCTGACGGTAAAAACGGGGGAGATCCCTCGGACAGATGAAGTCTATGAGGCATTTAAACTGCATGCCCGCAGCCAGAGTGTTGCTGAAAAAGGCGTAGATCGGCTGGTTGAAGATATTCACATCTACGCGGAGTATTACTGTGCAATGGCATTGGGAAAAGAAAGTGACAAATCGCTTGCCACGGCTTTTCAGGATTTGCGCGAGTTAAAGGTCGATGTGGCGTATCCTTTCTTACTGGCGCTTTATCATGACTATAAAAATGGCGATTTGTCTCACGAAGATTTCCTGAGCATAATTCGTTTAATTGAATCTTATGTTTTCCGCCGTGCAGTATGTGCGATTCCGACGAATTCTTTGAACAAGACATTTGCCACGTTTTATAAAGTCATTAATAAAGAAAAATATCTGGAAAGTATTCAGGTGCATTTTTTGAACCTGCCTTCATATCGTCGTTTTCCCAACGATGATGAATTTAAACGGGAATTAAAAGTTCGCGATCTCTATAACTTCCGCAGTCGCAGCTACTGGTTACGACGACTGGAAAACGATAAACGCAGAGAGCGCGTGGAAGAGTTTACGATTGAGCACATTATGCCGCAGAATGAAAATCTGTCGGCTAAATGGCGCGAAGAGCTGGGAAGCGACTGGCAGCGTATTCATAAAGAATTGTTGCATACGTTGGGGAATCTCACTTTAACGCGCTATAACTCCCGCTACAGTGACAGACCTTTCGCGGAAAAACGCGATATTGAAGACGGCTTTAAGCATAGCCCGCTTTATTTGAATATCGGTCTTGGACAGTGCGAAAAATGGGATGAAGCTGCCATTCACGCCCGAGCCGATCGTCTGGCCGATCTCGCGGTTCAGGTCTGGCAAGCGCCTTCTCTTCCTGAAGAGGTTTTAGCTGTTTATCGGGGGCAGCCGGAAAACAAAACCAGTTACAGCCTGAGTGATTATCCTTTTCTTGCTGATGGTTCGCATAGCCGGGTGTTATTCGATCATCTTAGCGATGAAGTTATGCGCCTGGACGCAGGGATCACGCAGGAAGTATTGAAGCTCTATATTGCGTTTAAAGCGGAAACGAATTTTGTTGATGTTGTGCCGCAAAAAAGCCGACTGCGATTGTCGCTTAATATGCAGTTTCATGAACTGGTCGATCCGAAAGGTATTGCCAAAGATGTGACAAATGTTGAGCGCTGGGGCAATGGCGATGTAGAAATTGGTTTCAGCGACCTCGCACAACTTCCTTACATTATGGGATTAATCCGTCAGGCATTTGAAAAACAGATGGAGAGCACGTTGGTATAACGTGGCGAATAATACCCGGTAGCACTGGCGCTACCGGGTCAATGTATCAGGCGACTTTCTGTTTACCGGCAATCACCCCAATAAACTCCTGCACCTGCTTCTGTTTACGCGCTGACAGTTTGCACACCTGGCGCAGCGACTGCATCAGTTCGCTCTCTTCGGGGGCGGGTGGTTGGGCGGTGAGGACAATACAGCCTTCCATCACTTTGACATCTACCGCCGTGCCGGTGACAAAACCGGCGGCTTCCAGCCACTGACCTTTCAGGGTGATGGCGGGAATACGGCTGTAATCCGGGTAGCGACTCGCATAACTCACGGTTAATTGACGGTTATTTGCCGGGGAGACTTCTGCTTCGAACGGTTGTGCAATAGAATGCGTGTCAGTCATAACTGCTATTCTCCGATAATAGTGATTGTGATGAGCGGTGCGGGTGTGTTGGCGCACATCCGCACCGCGCTAAATACCTGTATATATCATCAGTAAATATGGGGAAAGTCCAGCTAAAAATTAATGAAAATAAGATGAAAATTAGCGTGAGATATAATTTTTGGTGATGTGAATAAAGCGGCTATTTAGCCGCTTTATTGGTTTTGCGAGGGCAGGTAAATTAGTTTACCGCCGCGTCAGTGAGTGCGTCTGCAAGGTGCAGTTGGGTTTGTTTTTTTAGGTTTATATAATTTTTCAATCTATCACAATAAGCTAATAGCATATTTATTCGTTCTGTAATACGAAATTGTTCTTCTAATGGAGGCAACGGTAAAACCAAATTGAAAAGTTTATCTGAAACAAGTTTACATGTGCCATGAGAGGAGCGGTCAACTAAGCATATTACTCGAGTCTCGTTTGCTTTAAGTAAGTAAATTAAAAAATCAGTATTTAATTGATTAGTTGATATGGCTTTCATATCTTGATTAATAGTGACTTCTTTTTTTGTTATTGCTACGGGGAATGTATGGGCTAAAATCATGCCTCGGACAACAAAAATAAGACTATTTTCAGGAATTAGATGTACTGAACTCTCCAATACAGCCTCTTTTGAAATATTTAGTTGACTTTTGGAGATGTAATTAACCTTCATATCCTTTGGTGAAACCCATGGAATATTACCTTTCCAAAAATCAGAATTGTTTTTACTTGGGGTTCCGCCCCCTTTAACTTCACCAATATTTCCTAGTCTAATCCACTCCCACCCTTCCGGCAGTTCAAACGGCTTTTCCTCATCGCTAATCGGCGGCAACGGTTTTTGTTTTTTTATTTTTCCTTCTTTCACCAGTTGTGCTTTTTCCTGCGCAATTCGTTTGAGCAGTTCAGAGGCTGGTTCATCATTCGGATCCTGCGGCACAAGCTTACCCATTACGGCCAGTTGCAGAATGGTCTGTTTTAATGCATCCACGCTGGCTTCGGTGGTAAATAGGGTGTCGAAATGCTCGCTAATACGTGCCCAGTTTTCAGCCAGTTCCTCGGCGTTTTGGCTGTCTGTAAGTGTTCCCAACAGGGTTTCAACCAGTTGCTGATGTGCGTCCAGACTGGTCAGGGATTGTTGTTCTAGTTGGTCGCAGAGGGACATGAGTTGCTCGACCTTTTTTACAATTCTCAATTGTTCATTGAGAGGGGGTAATGCAAACAGGGTGGCAACGATTTTTTCCTTAGAAATATTAGGTTGCGCTCCACCTGCTCCCATGGCTGTAAATACTTTCTTACTAGCCTTAAGGAAGATCAACAGATACTGATTTGATAAACCATCGAAAGGGGTACAAGCGCAGACGGCTTGATTAGTTGTTGAACGAGTGTTGAGTATTGATGTTTTGCCTATTGTAGCCCCATACATTGCAATCAATACATCCCCAGGCTGGTTGTAGCGTAAGGAACATTCTTTTAATGCCAATGCTGTAATATGTTCTTCTGAATCGGTTATGTAATCTTCAGATAATTCACCAGATTTAAACCATGGAATATCTCCACCGTAGTATCCAGAATTTGTACGATTTGGTGTGGCTCCAGCCCCCCAATCGCCAATATCATTCAGATAACACAACTCCCATCCTTGCGGCACGGAAATTGATTCTAAAGTTCCATCTATTGACGGAAGCTTTTTCGGTTTTTTTATCTTTCTTTCTTTAATTAAGTCTTCTTGCTGCTTTTTCATTCCTCTAAGCAGCTCCGACGCTGGTTCGTCATTCGGATCCTGCGGCACCAGTTTACCGCGCACAGCCAGTTCCAGAATCAGCTCACGCAATTTCTTAATGCCATACAAATCAATTTTACCGGAACTGCCGCGCCCGGCGGTGGAACGGGTTTGCAACGCCGAGGTCCAGGTTTCCATATGATCAACGATCAGCTTTTCCACACTCATCAGTTAATCTCCTTGCCAGACAGCGCAGCGCCAAGAATATCGCGCAGTTGATTACGCAGCGTCTGGATCTCCGCCTGCTGTTTTGCATACTGCGCTAACAGTTCGTCCGGATCATGGCTAACGGTTTCCGCCTGATGTGGGTTTTTAATATCCAGATTGAAGTTACGCGCAATCACGTCATCAATGCTGACTTTCCATGCCTGCTCATTCTCGACGCGGCTGGCAAAACCATCGGCCTCGTTGCCCCACCAGTCGATCTCCGCCTGAAACTCTTCAAACTTCATCGGCTTGGTTTTGCTGTAGTTTTTCACGCCCGCCGGATACGGATGCTCATAGAACCAAATCTCTTTGGTTGGCTGACCTTTGGTAAAGAACAACAGGTTGGTTTTAATGCCGGTATAGGGGTTAAACACACCATTCGGTAAACGCACGATGGTATGCAGGTTGCACTCTTCGGTAAGTAGCTTTTTGATTTTGGTTTTAACGCCTTCGCCAAATAGTGTGCCATCCGGCAATACCACCGCCGCACGACCGTTTTTCGCCAGTACTTCCACAATCAGTTGCAGGAACAGATCCGCCGTTTCGCGGGTTTGCATCTCTGCCGGAAAGTTCTTCTCAATACCGTCTTCTTCCGTGCCACCAAACGGCGGGTTGGTAACAATGACATCCAGTTGTTCATCCCAGGAGGAAAGCGGTTTGTTCAGGGTGTTGTCGTGACGAATTTGTACCGGTACTTCAATGCCGTGCAGCAGCATATTGGTGGTCGCCAGCAGGTGCGGAAGCTGTTTTTTCTCAACACCGTGGATCTGTTGTTGCAGCGTCTGATGATCGGCGACGCTCTTCACGTATTTGTTCTTTACATGATCAAATGCGCAGGCAAGAAAACCGCCCGTACCGCAGGCCGGGTCCATAATGGATTCGCCGAGTTTCGGATCAACGCGATCCACCATAAAGCGAGTGACGGCGCGTGGAGTATAGAATTCGCCAGCATTGCCCGCAGATTGCAGATCTTTAAGGATCTGTTCGTAAATATCACCAAACAGATGGCGTTCGCTGGCGCTGGTAAAGTCAATTTCGTTCAGCTTGTTGATCACCTGACGCAGTAGCGTACCGTTTTTCATATAGTTATAGGCATCGCTGAACGCCTGCTTTACCACGTATCCGCGTGGGTTTTTATCGATAGGCGCAGTGAGGTTTTTCAACGCCGGGAACAGATCATCATTAACGAATTCCAACAGGGAATCACCGGTAATGCCCTGAGCGTTTGCGGCCCAACTGCGCCACAAATAACGCTGTGGGATCGGATATTGATAGTTATCCTGCTCCAGTTCCAGCGCCTCTTCCTGGGCATCGAAGATTTTCAAAAACAGCAGCCAGGAGAGCTGACCGAGACGCTGCGCATCGCCATCCACACCGGCATCTTTGCGCATAATATCTTGTAATGATTTGATTACTGAACTGATAGACATGTTGTATTCCATGAAAAACAAGGCCTTCTGCAACATAATGGTTGCAGAAGGCGCAAAAGAGAGTTGTTAAGCAGAGCGGGGCGGTAATTGGTAGATTTCGTTTTCCAGCTCGCTGAGCGCCTGATTATACCCGTTACGGTCGCCAAATCCGGTTTTAATAATCTCCGGTAAGGTGCCCATGCTGTCGAATGGTTTAAGTTTCAGCACCTGAATACTTTCGATCTCCTGTACGCCCGCATCGGCGTATTTATCCAGCAGATTATCGAGCACGGCTTGCGCTGCTTCAGAGTATTTTGTGAAGTAGTTCCGCTTGCGCACGTTCTCGGCGCGCTCTTTGCGGGTTAACGGCGGCTGACCATACACTACGTGGCAAAGCATGTCGAATGGGTCGAGATCTTTACCGACTTCTTCTGCCAGTACTTCCCAGATGATCCCCTGTTGCTCCAGCTCGTGAATGATCGCTTCTTTGCGATCGGCGTCCTGCCACTTGCGGGTAAAGTCATCCAGCGAGGCATATTCTTTGAGCAGTGTTTTGCGGGTGTAATCTTTAAAAGATTCGGTAACCAGTTTACCGTCGGCATCGTAATACTGAACACGCTGCGCAATAACGCCCACCGCTACACCGTTGACGTGAAACTTGCGGATTTTCTTCTCGTCTTCTTCCGGAAGTGGGCCGACATCATCGCTATCGGTAACCTGGTATGGTGGCGCAGGCGGTTCATCAACGCCCGTTACCTGTTCGTCGTCATGTTCGCTGATTTCTTCGAGTTTCTCTTCAAAATCAGATTCTGGATCGGCGATATCCTCTGGTGTGGTATCCATGACTTTTTCGGGAATGCCATCGAAACGCTCATCGGCAAACAGTTCGGTGGCTTTTTTAAAGTCGAGGATGGTAAACCAGAGTTTGCCGTAACGTTCGTCGATGCGTGTACCACGACCGATAATTTGCTTGAATTTGGTCATCGACTGGATGTTCTGGTCCAGTACTACCAGTTTGCAGGTTTTAGCATCCACACCAGTGGTCATCAGCTCTGAAGTGGTCGCGATAACCGGGTACGGTTTTTTCGGGTTGACGAAGTTATCCAACTGAGCTTTGCCAATTTCATCATCGCCGGTGATTTTCATGACGTATTTGTCGTTCTTTTTCACCTGCTCCGGGTTGAGATTAACCAGGGCGCGGCGCATACGTTCTGCATGATCGATGTCGTTACAGAAGACGATGGTTTTATCCATCGGATTGGTGCGCTTGAGGTAGTCGGTAATGGTTCTGGCAACCAGTTCTGTGCGTTCGTCGATTACCATCGTGCGATCGAAATCTTTCTGGTTATAGATACGATCGTCGATCACTTCGCCGTTTAAGTCAGTTTGCCCTTTGGTTGGGCGCCAGCCTTGCAGATCAACATCAATATCAACACGGACAACTTTATAAGGGGCGAGGAAGCCGTCTTCGATCCCTTCTTTTAGCGAGTAGACGTAAACCGGATCGCCGAAGTAATCCGTGCTGGAGACTTCATGCGTCTCTTTTGGCGTGGCGGTTAAGCCAATTTGGGTGGCGGAACTGAAATAATCAAGGATCTCTCGCCAGGCGCTGTCTTCGGATGCGCTGCCGCGATGGCATTCGTCGATCACGATCAGATCGAAGAAATCTGGTGCGACTTGTTTAAACGCTTTTTGGTCTTCCTCCGGGCCAGTTATAGCCTGATAGAGCGCGAGGTGAATTTCATAAGCGGGATCAATGGTGCGTCCGCTGACTTTGGTCATTGCCGTACCAAATGGCTGGAAATCATTATTTTTGGTTTGGTCGACCAGAATATTGCGATCGGCAAGGAACAAAATGCGTTTTTTATTTTTTGATTTCCACAGGCGCCAGATGATCTGGAATGCGGTATAGGTTTTCCCTGTTCCGGTCGCCATGACCAACAGAACGCGGTTTTGCCCGTTGGAGACGGCTTCAATGGTTTTGTTGATTGCCTGAAGCTGGTAATAACGTGGCGATTTACCGCTGCCATCGTCGTAATAGTCCTGAGTAATAACCGGAAGCTGAGCTTGTGTGTATCCTTTCCAGAGGCAGAATTTTTGCCAGAGTTCAGCGGGGGAGGGGAAGTCATCCAGCGTTATTTGCTTTTCAAGGCATTCACCTTCGGTTGCGGTGGCATCGCGGAAGATAAAGCCATCACCGTTGGTGGCAAAAACAAAAGGAACGTCCAGCAGGCGCGCATATTCAATGCCCTGTTGCATCCCTTTGCCAATTTCATGTTTGTTGGCTTTTGCTTCAATCACGGCTAAGGGAATGCCTGGTTTGTGATACAGCACGATGTCAGCAGATTTTACCGTTCTGCGTGCCGCAACTTTACCACGTACGATGACTTTACCGTCCCGGAGTTTGACCTCCTGTCTGATTTGCGTTGTGTTGTCCCAGCCTGCATTGAGAATGGCTGGCATAACGCATTTGGTAATGATGTCTGCTTCCGTCAGGTTACTTAGGTTCAGTTCCGCCATGGGGTATTCTCGCTTTTATCAGGACGATTCTGATTGTACATAAAATCAATAGCCTGGCTATGACTTAGGGCGGTATGAGAGCATTATGTTCTGGAGATAACTCGCATAATGGTGCAGTGAAGGTCGCAGTCAAGAAGGAAGTTAGGGTATAATTCATGTTGATTAAGGGGCTGAAATTTTGATTCAGCGCCCTATTTTTATGAATAAATAATTCGATAAATTTTTAAAGGTAATTTTACCATGAGTAATGCGGATGTAGAAAACGACAGCATTGAACTCGAAGATCAAGAAGAGCTTGAGTTAACATCTCATCCGCATCAAATGGGGACAGATACTGAGGTTCGAATTGCAAAAGAGCAATCCAGTGTTTTCGAATTACTCCGTCGCGAAGCTCGTGGGCAACTGGTTCTTGCTCCAGATTTTCAGCGTAAACTTGTCTGGGATAGAAAACACCAGTCAGAATTAATTGAATCTATTTTAATGGGGATTCCTATTCCATTAATTTATCTTTTTGAGGATGAAAATGGTGTCAGGCAAATCATTGATGGCAAACAACGAATATCTGCATTGAAACGCTATGTTAACAATGAATTTTCTTTAACTGATTTATCTATGTTGCCTGACTTGAGAGGAAAAAAATTTTCTGATATTCCTCCATTATTACAAGCAAAGCTTGAAGATTGCCAGTTACATTCTTATGTGATTCAACCCCCAACACCTGAATATGTGAAATTTAATATTTTTGAGCGTGTAAATCGAAGTGGTATTAATCTAAATAAACAGGAAATGCGGCATGCTCTTTATCAAGGCAAGGCCACAAAGTTAATTAAGGATCTCGCTGAACACGAGTCTTTCAGGCTTGCAACAGGTAATGGCGTAAAATCTGAGCGTATGCGAGACAGATATCTGGTTTTGCGGTTCGTAGGATTTTATTTGCTTGTAACAAATCAAATGCCAGGTGTTGAATTTAGGTCTGATATTGATGCTTTTTTAGCATCTGCGATGAAATTCATTAATACAAAAGCTGATGATGAGTTACTGGAAGAAGTTGAAGATGCTTGTATAACTGGTATGACTAATGTCTATAAAGCGTTGGGTTCAGAAGCATTTAGATTTTCAACAAAATCAGGTGCTAAAAGGCGACCAGTGAATATGGGATTATTCGAAGTGTTAGTTATGGTATTCAGTCAGATAAGTTTTGAATTTTTATCAAAAAATATTGAATTAAAACAGCTTATTGAACAATACAAGTATAATTTTGATGAGATTGGTATTTTTTCTGGTGCAATTGATACAACACAATATGTAAATATGCGTTTTGATTTTGCGAAGGAAATAATGGAAAGGATTAAAAATGCTTACAAATATTAACATTCAAGGATTTAAAAGTTTAGGCTCAACAAGTCTGGTGTTATCACCACTGACCATTTTAACTGGAACTAACTCTTCTGGTAAATCCAGCGTTATTCAGGCATTGATGTTACTAATTAAAAATAGCGCTTCTGTTAATCAGTATAGTATGGAAGAAGTTATCCGATTTCTAGCTGATTTTCCTGTTATTAGAAATAAAAAAAATAACGCAAAATCTATTGTTATAACAGTCCAGGATACAGAAAAAAATTCTCATTCGTTAACGCTCAACTCAGAAAATATCGAAATTGATAGTCGTCTGGGATATCAATACGAGCCAAGAGTGCCTGGTAGTGAACCTGAGTTGCTCTATCTGAATGCCAACCGCTTGGGGGCACAAGAATTTGTGCCCACCGCAGAACGTCGAGTAGGTGTTGCAGGAGAATTCTTGTTTTCAACATTTGATAAAATGAAACATTTGCCAGTACCTGAATATCTGGTGAAAGTTCACGAATCTACAACACTTGCATATCAATTATCTTATTGGTTGAAACTGATTACAGGAACGACGTCTGAATTAGTTACTGAAAAAGTTGGTGACCAGATTAAGGTCGCTTTTACCTTAAAAGAGCTTGAAGGAAATGTTTCTCCTCTTAATCTTGGGGCTGGGATGAGTTATATTGCAAAGGTTTTGATTATTTGTTTGATGGCAAAAAAAGGCGATCTTATTTTGCTAGAAAATCCCGAAATTCAATTGCATCCGAAAGCGCAGTCTCATTTGGCAATTTTTTTAGCATTTGTAGCAAGTAAGGGTATCCAGATTATTGTAGAAACGCATTGTGAACATTTAATCAATAAACTTGCGTATTTGGTTTATGAAGATGTTATAACTTCTGAGGATATTTCTGTACATTATAAACCTGATGTGGATAAAGATTTTATCTCGATGAGAGTTAATGAAGGTGGGAAATTTACCGATCTGCAAGAGAATGTTACGGGATTCCCTTTAGGTTTTTTTGATGCAACCTTAGATGATTTGATGAAGATGAGGTAAAGAAATGTCTTATCAAATGGTTCTTGATACATCTTTATTAGTTGCATATGAAAATATGGATGATAAGAATAAGGTGAAGAGATTACATAAAAAACTAGTACTACCTTATTTAACTAACAAAAGGCAATGGATTGAGGCAAGAAATTTAGGATTGAAGATGCCGGAGTTAGAATATCGACAATATTTATCTATGTTAGCAAGTCAGCCTGAAAGTGATGATGATCTTGTTACTTTAGCATCTAAATCGTTGTTGAAAATAATCCTTACTGAGAATGATAATTTATCACTTCCCTTTGTACATTACAAAAAAGGTATGGTTAATAATCAAGTTACCGTTACATTAAGCCCTACAGATAATAGAATATATTTAAAAAAGTATCTGGAAATGCTATGTTGCAATGCAAAAAAAGTAATTATATGCGATAATTACTTTGCACAGAATTGGGAGAATACATGCAGCTTATTTCATTCCGTACTACCTAGAAAAGAGCTTGTTATTGAATTTTCAGAAATCGCAGTAGGTGTCGCTGCAGTCCAAAACGGAAGTAAAATAAATAGTAATTTTGTTCATTGTATCCATCCTGAATGGAGTGTGCAAATCACTACAAATCCCAAATATACAAACTGCCATGATCGCTATTTACTAATTGAAAGTCCGGAAGGAAAAATAGAAGTCATGCTGTCGAGTGGCTTTGACCATATATGGAAAGCAAGTCCTAAAGAACTTACCTGTGTATTTCGTGATGTTTCATAAGAGAATTGCACTTTCTTAAGCCGGTGGGGTATATATATCTTCCGGCTTAAGAAAAATGTGAAATTTTACTTCCTCAACCCCGCAAACGCTGCTCGAATCTCATCCTCCGGCAACTGAATCCCGATAAACACCATCGTGCTATGCGGTTTTTCATCGCCCCACGGGCGGTCCCAGTCGGCGCTGTAGAGGCGCTGGACGCCCTGGAACAGCAGGCGATTAGGTTCGCCGTCAATCCACAGCATCCCTTTGTAACGCAGCAGTTTATCCGCCGACTCCAGCAGCAGGTTTTCCATCACGCGGGAAACTTCGCTGATATCTACCGGGTAATCCAGTTCTACCACAATCGACGAAATATCGTTTTGTTTATCCGCGATAAAGTGGAAACGCGGTTTGGTGCTGACGACGTTTTCTTCCAGCATAAAACCGTTGGTGTTGAACAGCAGCCCCAGATCGATGTCGCCGTGGGTGACGGTGTAGACCGGTGCGCGGGCGTTGATGCGCGCCAGGCGTTCACGCAGTTTTTCTGCTTCGCCTGCGACGTCGGTTTTGGTCAGCAGAATGCGGTCGGCGTAGCCAACCTGTGACTGGGCGATGGTGAACTGGTTCATCTGCTCATCGGCATGTACCGCATCCACCAGTGCAATCACGCCGTCCAGCAGGTAACGCTGGCATAAAACCTCATGGGAGAAAAAGGTCTGAATAATCGGGCCGGGATCGGCCATGCCGGTGCATTCAATGACCAGACGGTCGAACTGAATATTGCCCTTGTCGAGATTATCCAGCAGGTCGAGTAGCGCGTCCTCCAGCTCGTTGGAGCGCGAACAACAGATGCAGCCGTTGGTCAGCGTTTTGATCTGCGTGGCGCGGTCGCCAATCAGTTGATCATCAACGGAGACTTCGCCGAATTCGTTTTCAATCACGGCAATCTTGTAGCCGTGCTGTTCATTAAGAATATGGCGCAGCAGGGTGGTTTTGCCTGCGCCTAAAAAACCGGTGAGTAGGGTAACTGCAATCGGGTTCATGCTCTCTCCATTAACAACAGCGCATACCGCCTTTACCATCGCCGCCGTAGCGCGCGTTCTGGCGTTCGCGGAAGAATTCTTCATAGCTCATGTACGGCTTGTCGGGATGGTTGGTCTTCATATGCTCGACGTAGTTGTCGTAGTCTGGAATGCCAATCAACATCTTCGCCGCCTGGCCGAGATATTTTTTTGCCTGTCCTAAGTTACCAAACATAGTTCACTCTGATAAGAACAAAGCCCCGCCGAAGCGGGGCTAAACACGGTTAGTGGTGCGAAGAGATCTTCACGCCGCCTTCCGGGATTGGAACGTACGGTGTTTCTTTGTCAGTACGTTTGTCGCTGTTACGCACCTTCAGCCAGGTTTTGAAACCGTAGAAGATGATGCTGTACACCACAATCAGGAACAGAATACTCAGACCCGCGTTGGTGTAGTTGTTCACAACGATGTGGTTCATGTTGGCAATCTGCTGTGCCGTCAGGTCAGTACCGTTAGCAATCTTCTCTTTGTACTGGCTTGCCATGTAGAAGAAGCCTTCCATCTGCGGGTTGGTGCTGAACAGTTTCAGGCCCAGCGCCCAGGTGGTGCAGATAAGCAGCCATACAGCCGGAACAACAGTCACCCAGATGTATTGGGTGCGCTTCATCTTAATCAGCACAACGGTGCCCAGTACCAGCGCTACGGCTGCCAGCATCTGGTTGGAGATACCGAACAGCGGCCACAGGCTCTTAACGCCGCCCAGCGGATCGACCACGCCCTGATACAGCAGGTAGCCCCACAGACCCACACAGCCCGCAGTACCGATGATACCGGCAACCAGAGAGTCGGTTTTTTTCAGGAACGGGATGAAGTTACCCAGCAGGTCTTGCAGCATAAAGCGGCCAGAACGGGTACCCGCATCCAGCGCGGTCAGGATGAACAGGGCTTCGAACAGAATACCGAAGTGATACCAGAAGCCCATGTCAGCCATCGGCAGCACTTTGTGGAACACGTGAGCGATACCTACCGCCAGCGTCGGCGCACCACCTGCACGGTTCAGGACAGAAGGCTCACCAATGTCTTTCGCGGTTTGCAGGATCTGCTCTGGCGAAATCACGAAGCCCCAGGAGCTGACAGTCGCTGCCGCGTGTGCGGTAACGTCTTTCAGCTGCGCCATGATGATCGGCGCGTTCTCGCCACCCATTTCATGCAGGTTAGGCATGGTGATGCCAAGGCCCGCAGGCGGGGTATTCATCGCGAAGTAAAGACCCGGTTCGATGATGGACGCAGCAACCAGCGCCATAATCGCCACGAAGGACTCCATCAGCATTGCGCCGTAGCCAATGAAACGCGCGTCGGTTTCGTTAGCCAGCAATTTCGGCGTTGTACCGGAAGAGATCAGCGCGTGGAAGCCAGATACCGCACCACAGGCGATGGTGATGAACAGGAACGGGAACAGAGCGCCTTTCCACAACGGGCCAGTACCGTCAATGTACTGGGTCATCGCAGGCATTTTCAGTTCCGGGTTCAGCACCACGATACCCAGCGCCAGGCCGACGATAACGCCGATTTTCAGGAAGGTTGCCAGATAGTCGCGCGGTGCGAGGATCAGCCACACCGGCAGCAGTGCGGAAACAAACGCATAGCCAATCAGTGCGAAGGTAATTGTGGTGTCTTTAAAGGTCAGTGCCGGACCCCAGTACGGATCGTGAGCAATCACGCCACCGAAGTAGATAGAGGCAACCAGCAGCACGATACCAATAACAGAGACTTCACCTACACGCCCCGGACGGATAAAGCGCATGTAGATACCCATGAACAGCGCAATCGGTACGGTTGAGCAAACGGTGAAGACACCCCACGGACTTTCGGCCAGGGCTTTAACCACAATCAGTGCCAGGACGGCAAGGATGATGATCATGATTAAGAAACAGCCAAACAGCGCGATAGTTCCCGGTACTGGCCCCATCTCTTCTTTGATCATCTCACCGAGAGATGCACCGTTACGGCGAGAGGAGATAAACAGCACCATAAAGTCCTGTACCGCACCGGCCAGCACTACCCCCGCCAGCAGCCACAGCGTACCAGGCAGGTAGCCCATCTGCGCGGCGAGAACCGGACCAACCAGCGGACCCGCACCGGCGATAGCAGCGAAGTGGTGACCAAACAACACGTAACGGTTGGTCGGAACATAGTTCAGACCGTCGTTGTTAATAACCGCAGGCGTCGCGCGCGTGGGGTCGAGTTTCATCACTTTCTGGGCGATGTACAGACTGTAGTAGCGATAAGCCACCAGATACACTGACACAGAGGCGACCACGATCCACAGGGCGCTGACGTGCTCCCCCCGACGTAATGCAACTACCGCGAGGCAGAATGCACCGATGATTCCAAGAATCACCCAGGGTATGTGCTTGAATAGTTTTTTCGTATCCATAGTAAAACCTGGCATTTTACTCGTCGTCTTTTGGCTTACAGGTGCGGCAGCTGCGTTCGTTCACCCCTGTCACTTACTTTTGTAAGCTCCCGGGGATTCACTCACTTGCTGCCTTCCTGCAAACCAAAATCCATAGAGTAATTTGTTAATAATAGGCCGAAGCCGTTCTAGGTTTGCGTTGCGTTTGAGGAGGTAAATTGACCGCTATCCTGCAGTGATGTTGCCAGAGTTACGCGCGCGTAAAGTAAGGTAAATAACTGAGTGGTTATATTTGGGACGTAAGCGGTCAGGAATGGCGGTGAGCGGTTGGGCAAGAATTATTCATCGGGTGGATATGTGATTGAGATCACAATAAAAATGCCCCTTCGATAATTAACCGAAGGGGTATTCTTAGAAGAGAGTGTCTAATTCCGCCAGTACGTTGTAGTCGTCATCAGCCAATAACAACGTTTTCCATTTGTCGAAGGTCAGGCACGGATGCGATGTGCCAAACACCAGAATATCCCCCACTTGCACGTCGCTATTAGCTGACAGTTGCAACATGCAGTGCTGATCCATAATACCTGTACTGCGAATCGCCTGTGGATCAAATGCCAGTGATTTGCCGTTGCGGTAGTGGGCGACTGGTTGCGGCAGTCCGGCGTCGAAGGCGCAATCACGCTTACCAAAATTAACCACCGCACGAGCAGCTTCCGGCACCGATTGCACCATGGCGACCAGTTCCAGCGCAGATGTGAGATCGCCTGCCAGATCGCAGGCCACAGGATCGCGGGCAAGCAACTGTTGTTGTGCCGCGTCGTAGATCCCGGTGTCGTGAGTGATGTAGCAGCCAGGGCGAATAACAATGCGGCAGTTATCAGGCTTTTCTGCCGCCAGCCAGATATTGCACACCACGTCATACCAGACCGTGCCTGCTCCGGTGAGAATAAACTCGCCATCAACCAAACTTGCCATATCACAGGCCAGTTGTGCGGCATCCCGCAGCAGAGCTTCTACCTGCGGTTGTGGATCGTCACCGTGTAAAACACCTTCATATAACTCAAGCCCGCGCAGACGTAGCCCTGGTAATTGGGCCGCCTGTTTAGCCAGTGCCAGTGCGGCATCCGTTGAGCGGCATCCACAGCGTCCGCCGGGAACACCCAGCTCAATCATCACGTTCAGTGTCTGTTGCTGACTGGCAAAAAAGGCAGACAAAGCGCGGGCGTTCTCAATGCTGTCGATACAGCAGATAAAATCGACCGTCGGGTAATGTCGTTGCAACCGGGCAATCAACTGCATATTTGCCTTGCCGACCAACTGGTTAACCATCAGCACACGCTGAATACCGCTCGCCATTGCCGCACCAGCCTGCCATGCGCTACCGACACCTATTGCCCAGGCGCCTGCCGCCTGCTGCGCCTGAAAAATCCACGGCGTCATGGTGGTTTTACCGTGCGGTGCCAGCGAAACGCCGCGCGCGTCAGCATAACGCTGCATCCACGCAATGTTGTTCTCCAGGGCCTGCTTTTTAATGATCGCGGCAGGTAAACAGACATCTTCGGCAAGGAGATTTGCGGGCATTTGCATCAGGGCAGATTTATGGGGAACCAGAGGTTCAGAGTGGTATTTCATAACATTCACCTTTTAAGTTTTTCACCGTATCGGATATGAGTATCATTTGTAACTAAATGAAATATAAATATTTAGTTTATTTATCTTATAGTTTATGAATAAAAGTATCATAAAATCATCTGGGTTTTGCGTAGTTTTCCACTGTTTTTCGTCCTTGTAAATGGTTAACTTGTCACCATTGCAGAAATGGAGTGACGAACATGCAGGTTGACTGGTTAATCAAAAATGTGACGGTTATCGACGGTAGTGGCGGCCCTGAATTTCGCGGTGACGTGGCAATAACAGGTGATCGGATTGTCGATATTGCCCCTGCGCTTAACGTTACGGCGCAGCAGGTCATTGACGGGGAAGGGCGGGTGCTGGCACCAGGGTTTATCGACGTTCATACCCATGACGATATCAACGTTATTCGCATCCCGGAATATCTGCCAAAGATCAGCCAGGGGATCACCACGGTGATTGTCGGTAACTGCGGGATCAGTGCGGCGTCGGCGAAAATGAAAGGCGAAGTTCCTGACCCGATGAATCTGCTGGGGGAAGCAGAGCACTTTATTTATCCTACCGTTGAAAGCTATGCCCAGGCAGTGGAAGCAGCAAGGCCGTCACTGAACGTTGGCACGCTGATTGGTCATACGGCGCTGCGTAATAACCATATGGACGACCTGTTTCGCCCGGCGACGGCGGATGAAATTGCCGCTATGCGTGCCGACTTACGTCTGGCGTTGAGTCAGGGGGCGCTGGGGTTAAGTTCCGGGCTGGCCTATGCCACAGCATTTCAGGCGACTACCGAAGAAGTCATGGCGCTGGCGGAAGAATTAGCCGGTGAGAAGGGCGTTTATACCACCCATCTGCGTTCTGAATTTGAACCGATTCTCGATGCCCTGGATGAGGCGTTTCGTATTGGGCGTCATGGCAAAGTGCCTGTCGTGGTTTCCCACCATAAATGCGCCGGGGCGAAAAACTGGGGGCGGACAAAAGAAACGTTGGCTTTTTTTGACCAAATGCGTCAACACCAGGAAATTGGCTGCGATGTCTATCCTTACTCAGCCAGCTCTTCAACGCTGGATCTCAAACAAGTCACCGACGAATTCGATATTGTGATCACCTGGTCACAAACACATCCGCAGCAGGCCGGGAAAACACTGGCGCAAATCGCCATCGACTGGCAGATGAGTATGCTGGAGGCCGCGAAGCTGCTAATGCCTGCCGGGGCTATCTATTACAACATGGACGAGCGCGACGTCCGCAGAGTATTGAGTTATCCAGTCAGTATGATTGGCTCTGACGGCCTGCCCAATGATCCCATGCCGCATCCACGTTTATGGGGCGCCTTCCCTCGCGTGCTGGGCCACTATTGCCGTGATGAAGGCTTATTCCCACTGACCACGGCTATCCACAAAATGACCGGGCTTTCTGCCAGCCGTTTTCGCCTGCCCCAGCGTGGACTGGTGAAAGTTGGCTATTTTGCGGACCTGGTGTTGTTCGATCCACAAACCATTCGTGATGTTGCCAGCTTTTCTGATCCCAAACGCCCGGCAGATGGCATTGAGGCGGTGATGGTGAACGGCGTTATGAGCTATGGTCGCGATAAACATATTACAGGCCGTGCGGGACGCTTCCTGCGCCGGCAGACCTCACATTAAGGAGTGAATATGAGCATTAAACGTTACGGTACGGAAGGTGGAACAGGCACTGGCGGGCAGCATTTGCCTTTTGCCAGGGCGGTTGAGGCGGGCGGCTGGCTGTACGTCTCCGGGCAAACCCCCATGAAAAACGGTGAAGTGGTAGAAGGCGGAATCGTTGAACAGTCACGACTGGCGATCCAAAACTGTGTCGACATCATGACTGAAGCCGGTTATAGCCTGGCGGATGTGGTTCACGTGAAAGTGATCCTGACCGACGCCCGCTATTTCCAGTCATTTAATAAAGTATTCAGAGAATTTTTTGGCGAGAATCCGCCTGCACGTATTTGTTGTGTGGCTGATCTGGTTGTCGATTGTAAAGTCGAAGTCGATGTGACCTGTTATAACGCGACCCGCTAATAAATTTAAGAATTAAAAAAACAGACCGCAATTGAGTGCTGAATACATTCAGCACTCCGGGAACTCTTACATTATTCTCTCTCTACTGGCAGGATGTGAATTATGAACAGTCATATCTTTTTAGTCGGCTTTATTATTTATGCCATCGCCATGATTTGGCTTGGTTGGTTTGTTTCTCGTAATCAGAAAAGCGGAGAAGATTTTCTGCTGGGCGGGCGTTCGCTGCCGCTGTTTCTGACGCTGGGGTCAACCGTTGCCACGATGGTTGGCACGGGTTCCAGTATGGGCGCAGTGGGCTTTGGCTACAGCAATGGCTGGGCCGGAATGCTTTATGGCGTCGGTGGGGCCGTAGGTATATTACTGGTGGCGTGGCTGTTTGCACCGGTACGTAAATTACGTTTTATGACCATGAGTGAAGAAATATCTTATTATACTGGCGGCAGCCATTTAATTAAAAATATTGTCGGCCTGATGATATTTATTGCCTCTATTGGCTGGCTGGGAGCGCATATATTAGGTGGCAGTATGTATCTTGCCTGGGCGACGGGTATTGATCTTACTGTAGCAAAATTAATTATCGCTTTGGCCTTTGCGATTTACGTTATTATCGGCGGTTATTCGGCGGTAGTGTGGACCGATACCATTCAGGCCCTAATTTTGTTCTTTGGCTTTATATTAATGGCTATTCTTGCCGTTGTTCACGTTGGTGGCTGGAGTGCGATTGAACAGGCGATGGACCCAAAAGCGATGAGCCTGTTTGCGATTGATAAAATGGGCGTGCTGCCTGCGCTTTCGCTGGCGCTGGTTATTGGTGTCGGCGTACTGGCCACACCATCTTATCGCCAACGTATTTACTCGGGAAAAGACGTTCCCTCTGTACGGCGTTCATTTGTTATTACTGGCGTGTTGTATCTGTTCTTCTCGATTCTGCCTGCCATTATCGGCATGGCGGCGTTCACCATGAACCCAAATCTGGAAAACAGCAACTACGCCTTCTTGTTCGCGACCAGTTTCTTACCTGCCATTCTTGGGCTGGTGGTGCTGATTGCCGGGCTTTCAGCCACCATGTCTTCTGCCAGTTCTGATGCCATTGCGGCAGTGGCGATTATGATGCGCGACGTCTACACCATGATTACCGGCAGAATGCCGCCGGAGGACAAGGCCATTACTTACTCACGCTGGATGTTGACCTTTGTTATTGGCCTGGCGCTGGTCTTTGCTCTGACCTCTAATGACATCATCAGCTACATTACCAAAATGATTTCGATGCTGATGTCCGGGCTGTTTATCTGCTCGATTCTCGGTCGCTTCTGGCTACGCTTTAACTGGCAGGGCGCGCTGGCGGCGTTAGTGAGCGGTATGGTGATGTCCATTGTGGTGCTGATGAATGCCGACTGGCTGGCTTACTGGGGTAACCCGTGTATTCCGTCAGTGCTGGGCAGCCTGGTCGCTGGCGTACTGGTGACGTTGGTAACGCCAGCAAGTCAGGTCAGCCGGGAAGAAGCTTTGGCGATTATCACCAATGAGCGTGAAAACCAGAGTGTCGTGATCACCAAACCTGAAGAAGCATAACCGACAGTGCTAATCGCCAAGTGGCTGGCGGTTAGCGCCCCCACGGTGGCTGTCTAACACCAGTTTTATCCGCCGCAGGCGATCTTTCGCCTGCGCTTTATTTGCCATTGCCAGTTCCGTTGCCAGTACATCGACCATGGCTAACATCGCGTAGCGGGAAGGGGTGGGCTTAAAAATGTAATCACTTTCCTGAACCAGTAACGGCAATACCAGATCTACCTGTTCTGCCAGCGGTGTTTGTGCTGGCGTAATGGCAATAACACGCGCGCCATACTGACGGGCGATTGCCGCACTTTCGATGATTTCCGGTGTATAACCGCCCAGCGACAGCACAATCACCACATCCTGCGGCATCACTGCCGAGCACATCATTCTCATCATCAGGGCATCATTCTGACTGACCACTGGTAGCCCCAGACGGAATAAACGGTACTGAATCTCCTGTGAACAGATAGTGGAACCGCCGCCAGTTCCTAACGCAAGAATTTGCCGCGCCTGACTTAACCAGCTTACCGCCTGGCTGATGGCATTCATATCCAGCGAACGACGATGCGTTTCCAGCACGCTAATAATCGCTTCGTAGATCCCCTGAACACCGTCAAGATCCGGTACATCGAGAATAAACCGCTGCCCGACAGCCAGTGACTGCGCCAGTTTGACTTTCAACTCGCGGACATCTTTGCACCCCAGTGCACGGGCAAAACGCGTCACCGACGCCTGACTGGTTTGCGTTAACCGTGCCAGCTCAGCAATTGGCAACTCTACTGCGGCAGAGACGTCATCAAGAATAAATTGTGCGATACGCTTTTCAGTGGCTGTTAACGCCATAAATCGTTCGGTAATGCAGGAGATGATATCGATGCTATAAGCCATGGGAGTATCACTGATTCGAAGAAGATTGATACTTTGTACCATAAACTGCCGCTATAGAGTGTGACCCTCACAAAAAACGCAAGTTTGCTGCAACAAAAGCAGTGCCGACGCTTTTCCACAGCATAAAGTTTTCCACCACCAGGCCGACAACCAGTGTATCTGTCTAGTGGAAAGAGAAACCATGTTAAAACGTATCAAGATCGTGACCAGCTTACTGCTGGTTTTGGCCGTTTTTGGCCTTTTACAACTGACATCAGGCGGTCTGTTCTTTAATGCCTTAAAGAATGACAAAGAAAATTTCACTGTTTTACAAACCATTCGCCAGCAGCAATCCACGCTGAATGGCAGCTGGGTCGCGTTGTTGCAGACGCGTAACACCCTCAACCGCGCGGGTATCCGCTACATGATGGATCAGAACAATATTGGTAGCGGTTCAACCGTTGCCGAGCTGATGCAGAGTGCCAGTATTTCGCTGAAACAGGCGGAAAAAAACTGGGCGGATTACGAAGCATTGCCGCGTGACCCGCGTCAGAGCACCGCCGCAGCGGCAGAGATCAAACGTAATTACGATATTTATCACAATGCGCTGGCGGAACTGATCCAACTGTTAGGTGCAGGCAAAATCAACGAATTCTTTGATCAGCCGACTCAGGGATATCAGGACGGTTTCGAGAAGCAGTATGTGGCTTACATGGAGCAAAACGATCGGCTCTATGATATCGCCGTCAGCGATAATAATGCCTCCTACAGCCAGGCGATGTGGATTCTGGTGGGCGTGATGATCGTCGTACTGGCGGTCATCTTCGCCGTCTGGTTCGGTATTAAAGCCTCGTTGGTAGCGCCAATGAATCGTCTGATTGACAGCATTCGTCATATTGCAGGTGGCGATCTGGTGAAACCGATTGAGGTGGATGGTTCTAATGAGATGGGGCAACTGGCAGAGAGTTTGCGCCATATGCAGGGAGAGCTGATGCGTACCGTCGGTGATGTGCGCAACGGGGCCAATGCTATCTATAGCGGTGCCAGCGAAATCGCCACCGGCAATAACGATCTTTCTTCGCGCACCGAGCAACAGGCCGCTTCGCTGGAAGAGACGGCAGCCAGCATGGAGCAACTGACCGCAACGGTGAAACAGAACGCCGAGAATGCGCGTCAGGCTAGCCATCTGGCATTAAGTGCTTCCGAAACGGCGCAACGTGGCGGCAAAGTGGTTGATAACGTGGTGCAGACCATGCGCGATATCTCCACCAGCTCGCAGAAAATCGCCGATATTATCAGCGTAATTGACGGCATTGCCTTCCAGACCAATATTCTGGCTTTGAACGCGGCGGTTGAAGCAGCGCGTGCGGGTGAGCAAGGGCGCGGTTTTGCGGTGGTTGCGGGAGAAGTGCGTAATCTGGCCCAGCGTAGCGCTCAGGCGGCTCGCGAAATTAAAAGCCTGATTGAAGACTCGGTGGGCAAAGTGGATGTTGGCTCTACGCTGGTCGAAAGCGCCGGGGAAACCATGGCAGAGATTGTCAGCGCTGTGACCCGCGTGACGGACATTATGGGCGAAATTGCTTCGGCTTCTGATGAGCAGAGCCGTGGTATCGATCAGGTTGGCTTAGCAGTAGCTGAGATGGACCGGGTAACCCAACAGAACGCTGCGCTGGTGGAAGAATCTGCCGCCGCCGCCGCCGCGCTGGAGGAGCAGGCCAGTCGCCTGACCGAAGCTGTGGCAGTGTTCCGGATTCAGCAACAGCAGCAACGCCAGCGCGAAGCATCGGCAGTAGTAAAAACTGTGACGCCATCTGCGCCGCGCAAAGTGGCAGTGGCAGATAGCGGAGAGAACTGGGAAACGTTTTAATCGCCATAAAAATGCCCGATAAGCAAAATGTTATCGGGCATAGGGAAATTAATCTTTACGTGGGTCGTTGATCGGCTGACGAACCAGGAAGATGTATGCCAGTGCACCCGCCGCGGTGACGCAACCGCAGATGATTAGCGCCAGACGGAATGAGTGGGTGGTATCGACAATAAAACCAGTAATGATCGGCGCGAAAGAAGCGCAGATGAAGCTGGCAAAGTTCTGGATACTGCCCACCGATGCAGTCATGCGAGAAGCGACAGCGACGTGGATCAATCCCCAGCAGGATGTTCCAGCAAAGTGAATGCAGAACAGTGCCATGCCAATCAGCAGAACCGCCGTCATGGATGTTGTCGCTTGCGGTACGACCAGCGTAAAGGCGGCAGAACAGAACATCCCGGCAATAATGCAGATCTTACGGCTTTTAATCGGAGCCATTCCTCCTTTGACCAGCCAGTCGGTAACGTAACCATTGACCAGCATCCCGGCAGCCCCAAACAGGAAAGGGATAGCCGCCATCAACCCGGTGCTTTTTAAATCCAGATTATAGGCTGTTTGCAGGTAACCTGGCAGCCAGGCCAGATACAGCCACGCAGTGTAATTGATGCCACTGAATCCGAGCATCATTCCCCACATTGTGCGGTTACGGAACAGGCTGCGCCATTCAGCAAAACTGAGTGGATCACGGCGGGCATTGACGCTACCGGCATTGAGATAGGCTTGTTCAACGGCAGTCAGTTCTACGTGCTCGCGGTTGCGATAGAGCATATACCAGCCAATGGCGAGAAAAATCCCCAGTACACCAATGGTAATAAACATCCCGCGCCAGCCCATCACCAGCATCATCGCCGCCAGAATCGGTGGGCTTACGGCAACGCCAATGGTAGAAGCTGCGTTGAAGAAGCCCATCGGGCGTCCGCGCTCTTTGATGTTGAACCAGTCGTTAATGACTTTTACACCGCATGGGTTCATCGGCGCTTCACCAATCCCCATACCGATACGCACCAACACGAACTGCGTAAAGCTGTGCACCATGCCAGACATTGCCTGGAACAGTGACCAGAAGAACATCCCCAGTCCCAGCATCAGGCGCGGGCCTTTACGATCCAATAGCGGGCCGCAAGGAAGCTGCGCAATCCCGTAGGCGAGTGAAAACACGGAGAGCAAAGCGCCGATTTCGGTGGCACTTAATCCCAATTCTTCACGAATCGTTAAATTTGCTACCGACAGTGAACTGCGGTCGAGATAATTGATTACCGCCGCAAAAAATAATAACAACATGGCGGTGGTTTGAATGCGTTTAATTCGGGTACTGCGTTGAACTAATCCATCTGGTGGCACGGGAATATCTGCCGACGAAGATGGAGTAAATGAAGAACGCGGATCGAGGGTGATATTTTCTTTTTCCACGCCGGACTCCTGTATTTATAATTTTAATTGTTTACGTAATTGTGCATTACGCAAGGTTGACATTAACGGCAGGTGAAAGTTTTAGGACTTTACTACCGCTCACAAAAACATTTTTAGTCGACTGATTGTGAGCATAGGTAAGCGGGAATTTTCCGGTATTTATCTTTTGATAAAACCGTGCACCCGCTAATAGTTTGCTGTTTTTAATCCGTACTTAATGAGCATAACGCGTGTTCTCATTAATGGATCGAATCATTGATTGTTTAGCTGAATTCAAATGGTTACGGAGCGCAAGGGTGGCATCCAGGTCACTGCGGCAAATCAGAGCGCTGAGAATGGTCATATGCTCATCGACGGCAATGATATTGCGCTGTTTAAGATCGCTTTCGTCCCATTGATAGTGAAAATGAAAGATGACTGAGATGATCTCAAGCGATTGATCAAAAAAGATATTATCGGCAGCTGAAAGCAGTAAGGAGTGAAAATCTCTGTCAAGTTGCGAGAACATGCGGAAGCTATTGCCGATGTTGTCACGCAGTAGCCGATGACGTTCGAGCATGGTTTTCGCCTGCAGCCAGCGGGGATCATGATCAGGCAGGTTGAGAAAGTGCTGAAGTGAATGAGTTTCGAGCATTTCGCGTAGCTCAAACAGCTGCTCGGCGTAGGATTGATCGAATTGCTTCATGCTCCACTGGCCGCGCTTTTCGCTCTGAATAAGATTATAACGACCGAATTTTAAAAGATATTCTCTTACTACAACCGGGCTGACACCCGCGGCCCGAGCCAGTTGCAGTTCAGAAAAAGTTTCCCCTGGGCGTAACTGGCGCTGGTTTATCATCGTGAAAAAAGCCTGCTCAAACACTTTGTTTTGTTCACTCATTGAAGCGGTAGTACAGGCGAAACCGTCATCATGGTCAGGTTTACGCGCAATAACATAGTCGTTTCCAACCTGCGTCAAGACGCCGCATTCGCGTAAGTGGCTGAGAATATGGCGCACTGTGGTGCGGCTGATGTTGTACATTTCCGCCAGCGCACTTTGCGATGGAAGTGGGGAAGGGATGTGACCCCGCGCCATATCATCAATGACCTGGTTAATCACATTGTGGCGTAAATTTTGTGAGCGACTCATATTTTCCTCCTTGTGAGTCCATTAAAACCCGATTTAAAACATTTTTATGCGTGTGTTTTCACAAAATAGATTTTCCGTTCCGCTGCCATTTTTCATTTTCATTGATATCTAAGGCAACAAAAAATGGAGAGCCGAATCATGTCTACGATGAATGTTTTAATTTGCCAGCAGCCGAAAGAATTAGTCTGGAAACAACGTGAGATACCTATTCCGGGTGACAATGAAGCATTAATAAAAATTAAGTCTGTCGGGATTTGCGGTACCGATATTCATGCCTGGGGTGGAAATCAACCATTTTTTAGTTATCCACGCGTTTTAGGCCATGAAATATGTGGGGAGATTGTTGGGCTGGGTAAAAATATTGCTGATCTTAAAAATGGTCAGCAAGTTGCTGTGATCCCTTATGTTGCCTGTCAGCAATGCCCGGCATGTAAAAGCGGTCGCACCAATTGCTGTGAAAAAATTTCAGTTATTGGTGTGCATCAGGATGGCGGTTTTAGTGAGTATTTGAGCGTGCCGGTGGCGAACATTTTGCCCGCAGACGGTATTGACCCGCAGGCGGCAGCATTGATTGAACCTTTCGCTATTAGCGCACATGCGGTGCGTCGTGCAGCCATTGCTCCCGGCGAGCAGGTGCTGGTGGTCGGGGCGGGGCCAATCGGTCTGGGCGCGGCGGCAATCGCTAAAGCTGATGGCGCACAGGTGGTGGTGGCGGATACCAGTCCGGCACGCCGAGAACATGTGGCAACGCGTCTGGAGTTGCCCGTGCTGGACCCGTCAGCCGAAGATTTTGACGCGCAGCTGCGGGCGCAGTTTGGTGGTTCGCTGGCGCAGAAAGTGATCGACGCGACAGGTAATCAACATGCGATGAATAACACCGTAAATCTGATTCGTCACGGCGGCACGGTGGTATTTGTCGGTCTGTTTAAAGGTGAGTTGCAGTTCTCCGATCCGGAATTCCATAAAAAAGAAACGACGATGATGGGCAGCCGCAACGCCACGCCGGAAGATTTCGCTAAAGTCGGTCGACTGATGGCGGAGGGAAAAATCACTGCCGACATGATGTTAACCCATCGCTACCCGTTCGCCACGCTGGCAGAAACCTATGAGCGCGATGTGATTAACAACCGTGAGTTGATTAAGGGTGTAATTACTTTCTTATAAGGCGAGATTATTAAAGTTGCCATGCAGCGTCCGGGGAAGTGTTGGGCGCTGTTTTTTTTGTTTCTTAATAATGTGTTGTGAGCCGGAGAAGGTGTGTAGGTCGCACCTTATGCGACCTACAAATCAGTCAGGAATTACCCTTCACGTTCCACCACTTTAATTTCCACCATGCCGATACCAAGCTTACGCGGCGAGTGTCCGAGGATATTCCCTTCATTGGTTGAGACGGGTTCAGGTGGCACAATCACCAGCGTGTTGGCATCGGTTGGGTTATCGAAATGCAGCGTGGTGGTGGTTACTTCATTGCCCAGCACAAGGGTTTGTTCTTCATTGCCTACGCGTACCGGAATAGGACGGCTGGCGTTATTGCCGTATGCTTTGGCGGTAATCACCAGGTCAAATTTCTTCGGCAGCGGATGCTTGTACTCGATTTTTACTTCGTCGCCCAGCTGAGCGTTGGACCAGCGGCCCCACGACTCTGGACGGGAAATCCCGCTAAACTGTTTCACCTCTTCTGGCGCACCGGCGACGTTGAAGATGAAACTGTCGGCTTTGTAGCGAATATCGTTATCAACAATCTTCAGCGTATCGACATTGCCTTTGTAACGCGCCATGTCGATGACCGTATCTTTAAATGCTGTTTTGCCCTTCCATGTTGTTTTGTCAACATGCTGAACAATTTGCTTACCGCCAAGTTGGCCCTGCGAGACACACCAGTCGGTGGAAAGTGCCAGTTCCGGAGCCCAGAGTTGTGCCATCTTGTAGCAACGGTCAACCCAGACGAAATTGTCGCGTGGAGCAAAATCGGCCAACTGGAAACGCAGTGGTGCTGAGTATTCACTTTCCGGCAGCGGTTCCACGCGCTTGTCTGAAACCCGCAACAGCAGCGGCAAACGGAAATGGCTACCCGAGAAGGCAATCATGTTTTTCTGCTGGTCGATGGTGAACTCTTTCATCTCTTTAGGGAATTTCCACAGGCGGATGATATCCGGCTTCCATGCCAATGTTTTCTCTTTGATATTGAGGAAGATTTCCGACATTGACTGCCCGGATAAACTGCTACGACCAAGTCCGAGATAGTTATCGCCACCGAGAATGTCCAGCACCGTCGCGCCGTTATCCATCGTATTACGCTTCACCGCCAGCGTTTCTTGCTGCGGCTTGTCGCCACGAATGACGAAAAACAGATTATTGCGATCTTGCTTATTGAGGTATTTCCACGCCGTGTTGTTCATCGCTAAATGGTCAGACGAGACAACGATAACGGTATCCTTAAACCACGGTGACGCTTTGATTTTGTTGATAAACGTTGCGATGTTCTCCTGGCTGCAACTTACCGCACTGAATGACTGATTCGGCTTACCGTCAAAATCATATTTTTTGCGGTTACAGGTACGCGAGATAAAACCATCCGGGTGATGGGTATCGACTGTCAGGGTAAACAGTGAGAATCGCTGGCCAGAGCGGGAAAGCTCTTCAAACTTTTTCCACGCTTCATCCAGCACGGTATCGTCGTAGAATCCCCAGTCGTTGCGATAGTGTGGGTCTGCCACCACGCTTTTCAGCTCTTCTGAGCCGTATAAGTGGTCGAAGCCGTGCGACTTCAGGAACACATCTTTACCGGCAAAACGCAGATTCGCGCCCTGCACGAAATAGTTCTGATAACCCGAGTTCTTCAGGATATCGCCCAGACAGATGTTCTGTGGGAAGAAGCTGGAAACAGAAGCAGAGGCGTTGCCTTCAAAGGGAGCAAACAGCGGTATGCCGCACTGAGAAGCCACCATGCCCGCAATCGTGTAATCCGTTCCTGGCAGCTGCTGCGTGTGGCTGAAATCCAGGCCTTCATTTTTCAACGCGCCCAGTTCAGGCGTGAGATCCGGGAAAGCTTCGTTATCAAAATAGGTTCGCTCGAGACTTTCGCCGTAGATATAAACCAGGTTGAGTTTCGGGTCAGGGATAGTTTTCGACGGCTCTTTATAATAAGCCGCAAAGTCCGGGTCGCCGTCGCGTGACTGGGATTTCACCAGTTCCGTTATCTGACGAAATGCCGGGCTGGCATCCACTGAACCCAGCGCCAGTAAGAGTGCCAGCAGGCTGTAACCAAAATGGTGCGGATGATGACGACGACGGCGCAGGATCCAGCCCAGCGCACCGAACACCGCCGTCAGCCCCAGCACAATGCCGATACCCGGAAGAATGTATTTGCTGACGCCAGCACCGGTCAGGCTGTTGGTTAAGGTATAGAGAACCGCGTCGTTAATACCATCACCAGTAAAATAGTCGCTGGCAAACAGGGTGATATTTAAAACGACAAATAGCCCCAGCACCGTTAACGTGGCTGCAAACCACCAGGTGTTACGTCCCGCTTTCCATGCGTAAATCAGCACAGAGGCGAGAAAAAGGGCGAAAGAGAGTAGTTCTGACAACGGGCGATCCTCACTAAACCGGGCCGTTTAGCCAACGTTTAAGCTTTTTGAGAAGCACAATGTAATGGCGTCGCCATATTGCTGCAATTCTAGTGTCAAAAAAATGCGATGTTGTTAGGAATTAGTTTATAAACAGACTTTTTTGATTACGGTCGCTTCCCGTGTAACAGGGGGAAAACCGTCCAGGAGCAGGGAAAAGGGCAGGAGAGAGCCGCGTCAGCCGGGTAACAGCTAAAACGCGGCGTTTCGCGGATCAGGAAATGAAGTTTAGCCCCTGCTTTAACACCAGATCGCAGGCTTTGGTTTTCACCTTTTCTGCCAGCGGAGTCGTTCCGATGTTATCCAGATTGAGTTGCTGACCATCTTTGGTTTTCAGCAAACCCTGAATGCCATCCAGATAGTTGGTGTCTTCTTTTTGCTCTTCACTGTTCAGGCCCAGCTTTTCCAGCACCTGGTTCTTGATGTTTTCGGCATCGGTTACCGAAGCCAACTTCTGCTTCGCGCAGTATTGCAGTATGCCTGCGGCATTGTTCATGTTATCTGCGCTTAAGGCCTGGTTCCCGCTGCTAAGCAAGCTAGTTAATGAAGCGAGCGACCAACCGCCTTCTTGTGTCGTGCTGTTTTGGTTGCCAAGTTCGCTGGCGGCGCTGGAGAGCGCATCTTTCCAGGATGCAGCATGCACCCCGGTGGAAATTAATGCGCTGGCGGCAAGGGCACAGCACAGAAGGTGTTTAACAGTTTTCATCATTATTACTCAATGTGGAATTGTGTCGCAGTATACCGCCAGAAACGGGGATTAATACTCTTTACCCGTTACCCGGCTACGGTAGCTATCCCAGTTGAAGATCACCCACAAACTGTTACCCAGGCGCATACGATCCATCACGCGTTCGCCCAGCAACTTGGTCATCTCTTCCATATTACTGTTGGTCAGCATCCCGGTTGGGCGTTTGGAAGAAGAGCGGCGATCGACGATCTGGTTGATGATCACTTTTTCGTATTTTGATTCGGTCTGCACACCGATCTCATCGATCACCAGCAGATCAACGTTGCTCAGATCGTTAAGCAGTTGTTCTTCGCTGGTACCGCTATTCCTGAAGGTATCTTTCATCGCCGACATAATATCGGCCACGGTGATGATCAATACGGATTTACCGCGTAGCAGTAGCTCGTTGCAGATTGCCGCCGCCAGATGGTTTTTGCCGGTTCCTGGCTTGCCAGAAAAGATGAAGCTGGCGATGTTGCCGTCAAACTCTTCGACATACTGGCGTGCTTTGCTTAACGCATTCATCTGCCCTTCACACTCAACGCGATAGTTCTCAAAGGAGCAGTTCTGATGCAGTGGACGAATACCGGAGCGGTTAAAGGTGCGCTGCATTTTCATCGCCCGGTTTTCACGTTCGAGAGCGGCGGAGCGGATTGCCCCTTGCTCTTTCTGCCAGGCCAGCAGTTCTTCGCCCGTTTTGAATGCGGGTTTGATATGGGCAGGCATCATTTTTTGCAGGCGTTGCATCAGGTCGCCAACGTTTTTCATCGTTACCCTCTGAATCCTGGTGGAATTTGGCTGTCAGGTTCGCTGACCGTGTTCACATCTCGTTTCGGCAGTCCGCCGTTGCTGGCACGGCCGATTTGCAGGCTGCGCGCCAGTTTTTGTTGCCACTGTACATGGTGAAAGACTTTACCTTCCGCCTGCCAGTAGGCAATGAATGAGGCCAGTTCTTCGGTGGTCACCGGCTCTCTTAGCGCCACGCCCCATAGCGCCGCCAGGCGGATAAAGTCGGCATCGGGTTGCCAGTCCGGATACATGGCGAATTTCCCCATGGGTACAGCAACGGGAGCGGCTTGCGGTTCCTGATAGAGTTGATCGTCCAGAGCGACATCGCTTCCTGGACGCGCCAGCTTTTCTTCCAGCGCCAGCAGTTCAGCCAGGCGCGCAGGCGTGACGGCATAAAACGCCGGGGCATTGTTAGCAAATACGGCAACCACACCGCCTTCAGCTTTTGCCAGAACGGTTTGGTGATCGTGTACCAGGGCGTCAATACCAACGACGTCCGGGGTCAAAACTCTGGAAGACATACTGTTTCTCAAATATGGAACGATGAACGAGAAGGGAGATAACTTTTATAGTAACACACGGAGGAGAGGAGGCTGTCTCTCATCCGCGTGCTTTAAGTGAGGCAATTTTATACGCGAGGGCGTTTGCGGTACAACCATAATCCAGGAATGGAAAGGCCGATGGATAATGCACCAACAATCGATGAAGCTGTAAGAAAGTTGGTTAACAGGGTAATCATCAACGGTTCGCTGTAACCTAGCTGGCTGATTTTTACCGCCGAAATCATTGCAGTATAAGCAGAGATGCCCGGAAACATGGGGATAACAGCCGCCACGGTAAACACTTTCGGATGTGCCAGATACCAGCGCGACCATTGAATACCAATGGTGCCGACCAGCATAGAGGCCATAAAGGTTGACCATTCAATATTCAGCCCGCTGGTCATTAAGATCATTCGGGAACCATGACCTATCGCACCAAGCAGCGCACACCAGCGTAACGCCCGAACGGGAACGTTGAACACCATCGCAAAGCCGACCGCTGGAATGGCGGCGAGGATCATATCCTGCGCCAATGCTAACAGAAATTCGATCACACCCATCCGCGTAGCCCCCAAATCGTCAGTGCCATCACCACGCCGACGCAGGTAGCCAGTGTCAGCAGACTGGCGATCGCCCAGCGTGCCAGTCCGGTATTGATGTGGCCTTTAAACATATCGGCGACGGCATTAATCAACGGAAAGCCCGGCACCAGCAAGAGAACGCTGGCGGCCATCGCAATGGTGGGGGTATTACTGAAAGTGGGAAGTTGCAAAAGCAAACCGGAAATGGTGGTGGCGGCGAAAGCGGTGAGGCAAAAGTTGATCTGTGGATGAAGATGACGTTGTGCCAGCAGCTGGCGGATATACATTGCGACCGTACTGGCAAAGAAGGTGATGACGGCACCGTCCCAGCCACCGTTATTGAGTTTACAGAAACAGGCGCAAGAAAGGCCGACCATCAAGGCTACCAGCCATCGCGGGTAACGTAATGGCTGAATTTGGCTAAATCTTTTCTCTACGCCTTTGTAATCCAGCAGTTGATGCTCCGCCAGAATCACAATGTGCTGGACTTCAGTCACCACATGCATATTAATGCCGCGATCGTGATTTTTACGTGTCGATGTCAGGCATTGCCCATCTTTAATGGTTGTCAGCACGATGGCGTTCGAAGAGATAGAACTTTCGACGCTGTCCATTCCCAGCGCCCGACCCAGTCGTGAGGAAAGCTCATCAACCAACGCGCTTTCCGCACCATGTTGCAAAAGAAATAATCCGCACTGGATACAAAGCCGTGTCACGGCTCGCTGTTGCTCAGTTTGCATAACTCGCCCTTTGTCATAGACGCGCTGCGTATTGTTCAGATAATGAGAATCTATTTGTATCATGAAGCGCGGTTGTTTTGCGGCAGGTTAAGATCAAAATTGCGCTGATTAATCCTGGTTATCGGGAGAGGTTTGGTGGTAAAAAGCGAATAATCTCTCGCCGCAAATAAATTATCGCATGAATATTATCACTATAATGAATTTATTGTTTAGCCCTTACGAATCAGGATAAAAGATAACTGGGCGCGTTTTTTAATTTTAACAAGTTAAAACTATCAGATTTTATTGAATAAATATTGATTGTGTGATTTTGCTTCCTGCGGGAAGGGATATCAGTTAATTATAAATTAAATGAATGAGGATTCTGTTTTTCATTAAGTATTTCTAACAACTTAATGTAGATATTTTAAATGTCTCCAGGCTATTTCACCAGGTTATCATTTGATGCTAACCTTCTGACACATGCAGTGGAGTTATTGTGCAGCAGGAGTATGCTGATATGAAAGTGAATGCAAAGGATAATTTATTCGCTTAATCTATTAATTTGCTGGAAACATTTAAGGAATGAATATCCTGAATAGACCATCATGATTTTTAGACAGTGGATGTGGAGGAAATATGTTGCCAGGATGCTGCAAAAATGGAATTGTTATCAGTAAAATACCTGTTATGCAAGCAGGATTAAAAGAGGTCATGAGGACTCACTTCCCTGAATATAAAATAATATCCAGCGCCTCTGCGGAGGACCTTACCTTATTACAATTACGTCGTTCCGGATTAGTTATTGCAGATTTAGCCGGTGAAAGTGAAGATCCACGTTCTGTTTGTGAGCATTATTATTCTTTAATCTCACAATATCGGGAAATTCACTGGGTTTTCATGGTGTCACGCTCCTGGTATTCCCAGGCGGTAGAACTGCTCATGTGCCCTACGGCGACATTATTGTCTGATGTTGAACCCATTGAGAATCTGGTCAAGACCGTGCGTTCTGGCAATACGCACGCAGAGCGTATCAGCGCCATGCTGACCTCTCCGGCAATGACTGAAACTCATGATTTTAGCTATCGCTCCGTCATTCTCACTCTTTCAGAGCGCAAAGTGCTGCGGCTATTAGGTAAAGGATGGGGCATCAACCAGATAGCTTCATTGCTTAAGAAAAGTAATAAAACTATCAGCGCCCAAAAAAACAGTGCGATGCGTCGACTGGCAATTCACAGCAACGCTGAAATGTATGCATGGATAAATAGCGCGCAGGGTGCAAGAGAACTTAACTTGCCTTCTGTTTATGGAGATGCCGCAGAATGGAACACAGCCGAATTAAGAAGAGAAATGTCGCACTCATAGAAAAATGCGTCATGAGCAGTATCGGTATTGAGAGTTTATTCAGAAGGTTTGCAGGTAACCCTTATAAGCTCCATATCTATACCAGTCAGGAGTCATTTCAGGATGCCATGTCGCGGATCTCGTTTGCGGCGGTCATTTTTTCTTTTTCTGCCATGAGAAGTAAACGCAGAGAGGGATTATCTTGCCTGACTGAACTGGCGATTAAGTTTCCGCGTACTCGCCGTTTAGTTATTGCGGATGATGATATTGAAGCTCGGCTGATTGGTTCATTGTCGCCATCACCGCTGGACGGTGTATTAAGTAAAGCGTCGACGCTGGAGATTTTTCATCAAGAACTCTTTTTGTCATTAAATGGTGTGCGTCAGGCGACCGACCGATTGAACAATCAGTGGTACATTAACCAAAGCCGGACGCTAAGCCCGACGGAGAGAGAAATATTGCGCTTTATGTCGCGTGGCTACTCAATGACACAAATTGCCGAGCAGCTTAAACGCAATATCAAAACGATCCGCGCGCATAAATTTAATGTAATGTCGAAACTGGGCGTCAGTTCTGATGCAGGGTTGTTGGAGGCCGCAGACATTCTGTTATGTATGCGTCATTGCGAAGCAAGTAACGTGTTGCACCCCTATTAATACGCTTAATGCCGGGTTTACTTCCCCGGCAAATTTTTCTATTTCAGCGTACAGTCACCACATTGCTGCACATCCGGCAAGCGATAACGCTGGCAGCAAGTGCGGCGCACCAGCAGGCCGTCGCGCAGCACCACGGTACGCCAGAGTGGATTATCTTCACCGGTAGTGAGCGTTTTCTCAAAAAAGAGGGCATGGCGCAGCGATTCAACTGTCGCCTCGCCGAGCAGCTGCTTCATCTCAGTGAGGTACCAGTTGATCAAATAACCGGTATTACTCCAGATAAGTTTACCGTTAATTTCTCCAGTCGCTTCTAATGCTTGCACAACCGGAACAAGCGCCTTGCTAATTAACGTTTCCATTCGCTGCTGCGGTGAATGTGGTGTTGTGTTTTTATCTTCATACACATCGACCCAGAAACAGGCGGCGCGTCCGGTTTCGTGAAACTCAACGTGGAAATGTTCCGGCGTCACATCTAATGCTTTTTCCTGCGTTAACAGGGCCAGCATTAATGGCGGCACCATCAGGCCGATGTACCATTGCGCCCACAGGGAGATCAGCGGCTTATTCTCGCGGATCATCGTTGGTTGATTGCGGTAGATATGATCGGAATAAACAGCTAACAGAGAACTTAACGCATTCGGTGATGACCATTGCGCCAGCGTCAGGGCACTGAATGGGGCGGGTTCATCCAGGCGGATAAACTCCAGCAAATGTTCACGATTTTCTGCGATCGTCGACCGTACTGCTTCTGCAAGTCCAGCATCCTGCGGCTGGAGATGCGTTCGCCAGATAACATCTTCATAGAGCGGTGCGGAACGATAGGCCATAATCGGGATAGTAATCTAAATGATAATGATTGCTAATCCTAGCGATAGGTTTACCCGATAGCAAGGGATTTTTCTGGCTTGCAAATGATAAAAATTATCATATGATATTAGTTATCATTATCAATGAAAGAGATGAAACCATGTTGCAACGTATGCTGGGCAGTGGTTGGGGAGTGTTGCTGCCAGGATTGCTGATTGCAGGGCTGACGTATGTGGATTTATCGCCGGATCAGTGGCGGATTGTTATTCTGATGGGATTGGTGTTGACGCCAGCGATGTTGTATCACAAACAGTTACGGCATTACATTTTGCTACCATCGTGCCTGGCGCTTATTGCTGGCGTTATGCTGATGATAATGAACTGGAATCAGGGATGAAAAAACAAGGAAGAAACAAGAAAGGAAGTAAAGATAATTGGTGCGAGGGGGGGGACTTGAACCCCCACGTCCGTAAGGACACTAACACCTGAAGCTAGCGCGTCTACCAATTCCGCCACCTTCGCACAGTCATCTTACTTTTTTGATATCGCCTCGTTTGGTGCGAGGGGGGGGACTTGAACCCCCACGTCCGTAAGAACACTAACACCTGAAGCTAGCGCGTCTACCAATTCCGCCACCTTCGCCCAGTGCGAGCAATATCAACGTGGTTTTTGGTGCGAGGGGGGGGACTTGAACCCCCACGTCCGTAAGGACACTAACACCTGAAGCTAGCGCGTCTACCAATTCCGCCACCTTCGCATACCATCAATTCTTAAAAAGAATTGCTACCACGGAGGCGCATTCTAGTGGTTTTCAGCTTTTCGTCAATAGTTAATTATCGACGGAGGTGTAATTGCTGGAAAAATGTCCATCAGGAAACTAACGTGCAGGTTTTGTAGGTCGGATAAGGCGTTCACGCCGCATCCGACACGGTATTTGGGTGCAGATGCCAGATGCGACGAGGGCGCGTCTTATCTGGCCTACGAAGGGCTAACTTGCAGGTTTTGTAGGTTGTATAAGGCGAGCACGCCGCATCCGGCAAGGCTTGCGGCGGGATACTTAACCTTTCTTCGCCTGGCGGGTCATAATGGCGCGATACACCTTGAAGCGCCCGGTTTGCGCGATCACTTCGTGGAAGCCAAATGTCTCATCCAGCACGTCCGGGTAAGGCAGGAAGGCGTTCGCTACAATTCGCAGCTCGCCGCCGCTGTTAAGATGACGCACCGCGCCGCGAATCAGCGTTTGTGCTGCATCCAGACTGGTTTGCATCCCATCGTGGAACGGCGGATTGGAGATGATCATATCAAAACGACCTTTCACCTCAGAAAAGACGTTGCTGGCAAAGACTTCACCTTCAATACCGTTGGCCGCAAGTGTTGCACGGCTGGCTTCAACTGCTGGCGCAGAAACATCGCACAACGTGAGACGAATCTTCGGTGAGTGGCGTGCAAAGGCAACTGAAAGAACGCCTGCACCGCAGCCGACATCCAGCACTTTACCTTTCGTGTGCGGAGTTAACGTCGAGAGCAGCAACTGGCTACCGACATCCAGACCGTCGCGGCTAAACACGCCAGGCAGCGTTTTCACCGTCAGGCCATCGACGCTGTATTCGCCCCAGAATTTATCGGCATCAAATACCGGCTGTTTTTCCAGACGACCAAAATAGAGGCCACAGCGACGGGCGCTGTCGACTTTATTCAACGGCGCATAATCTGCAAGCATCTGCTCGGCGCTGCGCACGCCGCTGCGGTTCTCGCCAACAACAAAAATATCCGTCCCCACCGGCAGCAGAGAAAGTAAATTCATTAACTGAAACTGGGCTTCCGGTTTGTTCTTCGGCCAGTAGTAAATCAGCGTATCGCAATCTGCGACGTCATCCGCCGTTGCCACCAGGCTAAAACGGGCGTTATCACCCATTTGGCTGCTTAACACCTGCCAATGGTGGAATTGCTGGGTATGAGCACGGCTGGCCGCGGTATCTAAACGCGCGGGCAGGTCATCCTGTAAGTCTCCGGCAAACAGAATACGGCTTTGTTCGAAATCATCACTGTGACGCAGCAAGACTTCACTTGCCGGGGTAAATGCAGACATGGAATGCTCCTCAATTGATACTGGCGGCGATTATAGCCATATGTTGGCGCGGTATCGACGAATTTGCTATATTTGCGCCCCTGACAACAGGAGCGATTCGCTATGACATCCCGACGAGACTGGCAGTTACAGCAGCTGGGCATTACCCAGTGGTCGCTGCGTCGCCCTGGCGCGTTGCAGGGGGAGATTGCCATTGCGATCCCGGCACACGTCCGTCTGGTGATGGTGGCAAACGATCTTCCCGCCCTGACCGATCCTCTGGTGAGCGATGTTCTGCGTGCATTAACCGTCAGCCCCGACCAGGTGCTGCAACTGACGCCAGAAAAGATCGCGATGCTGCCGCAAGGCAGTCGCTGCAACAGCTGGCGGTTGGGTACTGATGAACCGCTATCACTGGAAGGCGCTCAGGTGGCATCACCGGCGCTCACCGAATTACGGGCAAACCCAACGGCACGCGCCGCGTTATGGCAACAAATTTGCACATATGAACACGATTTCTTCCCTCGAAACGACTGATTTACCAGCGGCTTTCCACATTGAACAACGCGCCCACGCCTTTCCGTGGAGTGAAAAAACCTTTGCCAGTAATCAGGGCGAGCGTTATCTCAACTTTCAGTTAACGCAAAACGGCAAAATGGCGGCGTTTGCGATTACGCAAGTGGTGCTGGATGAAGCTACATTGTTCAATATTGCAGTCGATCCTGACTATCAGCGTCAGGGACTGGGAAGGGCGCTGCTGGAACATCTGATCGACGAACTGGAAAAACGCGGCGTGGCGACGCTATGGCTGGAAGTCCGTGCCTCAAACGCTGCCGCCATTGCCCTGTACGAAAGTTTAGGCTTTAACGAGGCGACGATTCGCCGCAATTACTACCCCACCAAGGACGGTCGCGAAGACGCCATCATCATGGCGTTGCCAATCAGTATGTAAGACAAGGTGGAATAATGAAGTGGGACTGGATTTTCTTTGATGCCGATGAAACGCTGTTTACCTTTGACTCGTTCACCGGCCTGCAGCGGATGTTTCTTGATTACAGCGTCACTTTTACCGCTGAAGATTTTCAGGACTATCAGGCCGTTAACAAGCCCCTGTGGGTAGATTATCAAAACGGCGCGATCACTTCATTACAGCTTCAGCACGGGCGTTTTGAGAGCTGGGCCGAACGGCTGAACGTCGAGCCAGGTAAACTCAACGAGGCCTTCATTAATGCGATGGCGGAAATTTGCACGCCGCTGCCGGGCGCGGTTTCCCTGCTTAATGCCATTCGCGGCAACGCCAAAATCGGCATCATCACCAACGGCTTTAGCGCCTTGCAGCAAGTGCGTCTGGAACGCACGGGCCTGCGTGATTATTTCGATTTGCTGGTGATTTCCGAAGAAGTTGGCGTAGCCAAACCGAATAAGAAAATTTTCGATTATGCGCTGGAACAGGCGGGCAATCCTGACCGTTCACGCGTGCTGATGGTTGGCGACACTGCCGAGTCCGATATTCTCGGTGGCATCAACGCCGGGCTTGCGACCTGCTGGCTGAATGCGCACAATCGCGAGCAACCAGAAGGCATCGCGCCTACCTGGACCGTTTCTTCGTTGCACGAACTGGAGCAGCTCCTGTGTAAACACTGATTGCCTCCCCCCCATTGATGGGTAAAATAGCCGCAATTTTTCGTTTTCAACAAGCGCGGCGCGATGCCGCTTACTCAAGAAGAAAGAATTATGACGTTGTCTCCTTATTTGCAAGAGGTGGCGAAGCGCCGCACTTTTGCCATTATTTCTCACCCGGACGCCGGTAAAACGACCATCACCGAGAAGGTGCTGCTGTTCGGACAGGCCATTCAGACCGCCGGTACAGTAAAAGGCCGTGGTTCCAACCAGCACGCTAAGTCGGACTGGATGGAGATGGAAAAGCAGCGTGGGATCTCCATTACCACGTCTGTGATGCAGTTTCCGTATCACGACTGCCTGGTTAACCTGCTCGACACCCCCGGGCACGAAGACTTCTCGGAAGATACCTATCGTACCCTGACGGCGGTGGACTGCTGCCTGATGGTTATCGACGCCGCAAAAGGTGTTGAAGATCGTACCCGTAAGCTGATGGAAGTTACCCGTCTGCGCGATACGCCGATCCTCACCTTTATGAACAAACTTGACCGTGATATCCGCGATCCGATGGAGCTGCTCGATGAAGTTGAGAACGAGCTGAAAATCGGCTGTGCGCCGATCACCTGGCCGATTGGCTGCGGCAAGCTGTTTAAAGGTGTTTACCACCTTTATAAAGACGAAACCTATCTCTATCAGAGCGGTAAAGGCCACACCATTCAGGAAGTCCGCATTGTTAAAGGGCTGAATAATCCGGATCTCGATGCTGCGGTTGGTGAAGATCTGGCACAGCAGCTGCGTGACGAACTGGAACTGGTGAAAGGCGCGTCTAACGAGTTCGACAAAGAATTGTTCCTTGCGGGCGAAATCACTCCAGTGTTCTTTGGTACTGCGCTGGGTAACTTCGGCGTCGATCATATGCTGGATGGCCTGGTAGAGTGGGCACCTGCGCCGATGCCGCGTCAGACTGATACCCGTACCGTAGAGGCGAGCGAAGATAAATTTACCGGCTTCGTATTTAAAATTCAGGCCAACATGGACCCGAAACACCGCGACCGCGTGGCGTTTATGCGCGTGGTATCCGGTAAATATGAAAAAGGCATGAAGCTGCGCCAGGTGCGCACCGCGAAAGATGTGGTGATCTCCGACGCGCTGACCTTTATGGCGGGCGACCGTTCGCATGTTGAAGAAGCGTATCCGGGCGACATCCTTGGTCTGCACAACCATGGCACTATTCAGATCGGCGACACCTTTACCCAGGGTGAGATGATGAAGTTCACCGGTATCCCGAACTTTGCTCCGGAACTGTTCCGTCGTATCCGCCTGAAAGATCCGCTGAAGCAAAAACAGCTGCTCAAAGGGCTGGTACAGCTTTCCGAAGAGGGCGCGGTGCAGGTGTTCCGTCCGATCTCCAACAACGACCTGATCGTTGGTGCGGTTGGTGTGCTGCAGTTTGATGTGGTGGTAGCGCGCCTGAAGAGCGAATACAACGTTGAAGCAGTGTATGAGTCAGTCAACGTTGCCACTGCACGCTGGGTAGAATGTGCGGACGCGAAGAAATTCGAAGAGTTCAAGCGTAAGAACGAAAGCCAACTGGCGCTTGATGGCGGCGATAACCTCGCTTACATCGCTACCAGCATGGTCAACCTGCGCCTGGCGCAGGAACGTTATCCGGACGTTCAGTTCCACCAGACTCGCGAGCATTAATTCTTGCCTCCAGGGCGCGGTAGCCGCTGCGCCCTGTCAATTTCCCTTCCTTATTAGCCGCTTACGGAATGTTCTTAAAACATTCACTTTTACTTATGTTTTAGGGGATATCCCGAGCGGTTTCAAAATTGTGATCTATATTTAACAAAGTAATGACATTTCTGACGGCGTTAAATACCGTTCAATGCGTAGATATCAGTATCTAAAGCCGTCGATTGTCATTCTACCGATATTAATAACTGATTCAGAGGCTGTAATGGTCGTTATTTATCACCCATCGCTTTTGTGATGGTGACCATTGACTTCTGTAGAGGGTGAAGTCTCTCCCTATTCAGCAATGCAACCTCGTGTTGCCAGGCTCAAATTATGAGCAAACATACAGGAATAAATCGATGACTATGACAAGACTGAAGATTTCGAAAACTCTGCTGGCTGTAATGTTGACCTCTGCCGTCGCGACCGGCTCTGCCTACGCAGAAAACAACGCGCAGACAACCAATGAAAGCGCAGGGCAAAAAGTCGATAGCTCTATGAATAAAGTCGGTAATTTCATGGATGACAGCGCTATCACCGCGAAAGTGAAGGCGGCCCTGGTGGATCATGACAACATCAAGAGCACCGATATCTCTGTCAAAACCGATCAAAAAGTCGTGACTCTGAGCGGTTTCGTTGAAAGCCAGGCCCAGGCCGAAGAGGCAGTGAAAGTGGCGAAAGGCGTTGAGGGCGTGACCTCTGTCAGCGACAAACTGCACGTTCGCGACGCTAAAGAAGGCTCTGTGAAGGGCTACGCGGGTGACACCGCCACCACCAGTGAAATCAAAGCCAAACTGCTGGCGGACGATATCGTCCCTTCCCGTCATGTGAAAGTTGAAACCACCGATGGCGTGGTCCAGCTCTCCGGTACCGTAGATTCTCAGGCACAGAGCGACCGTGCTGAAAGTATCGCCAAAGCGGTAGATGGTGTGAAAAGCGTTAAAAATGATCTGAAAACTAAGTAATTCGTCGTAATTCGACCTCCCGAACTTTGTCGGGAGGCGCGATGTGCACCACACTAAAAATATCGCATTGAGTGATTTTCACGCTCATATCAAGCGGTGACATTAACTATGGTAAAGGAGACGCTTATATGTTTCGTTGGGGCATCATATTTCTGGTTATCGCGTTAATCGCCGCCGCACTTGGGTTTGGTGGTCTGGCCGGTACTGCTGCAGGCGCAGCTAAAATTGTCTTTGTCGTCGGGATTATTCTGTTCCTGGTGAGTTTGTTCATGGGCCGAAAACGACCCTAGATTTCAGACCATTAAGAAAATTTTATCCAAAGCCAGTCCAGCGGACTGGCTTTTGCGGTTTTAGCGAATAATAAATTGCGTTACTTTGTCATTCTTTCACAACAAAAACAGGAAGGCAGAGGTGGGGCAGCGAATACCTGTAACGCTTGGTAATATTGCGCCGTTGTCGCTAAGGCCGTTCCAGCCTGGACGAATAGCTCTGGTGTGCGAAGGCGGCGGGCAGCGTGGAATTTTCACAGCTGGCGTGCTGGATGAGTTTATGCGCGCGCAGTTTAATCCTTTCGATCTTTATCTTGGCACATCTGCCGGGGCGCAGAACCTCTCGGCGTATATCTGCAATCAGCCCGGTTACGCGCGCAAAGTCATCATGCGCTATACCACAAAACGCGAATTTTTCGATCCATTGCGCTTTGTCCGTGGAGGAAATCTTATCGATCTCGACTGGCTGGTGGAGGCCACCGCAAGCCAGATGCCGTTGCAAATGGACACCGCAGCGCGGCTATTTGACAGCGGCAAATCGTTTTATATGTGCGCTTGTCGTCAGGATGACTATGCGCCGAATTACTTTTTGCCAAACAAACAGAACTGGCTGGATGTGATTCGCGCCTCCAGTGCGATACCGGGCTTTTATCGTACCGGAGTGTCGCTGGAAGGCATTAATTACCTGGATGGCGGGATCAGTGATGCGATCCCGGTTAAAGAGGCAGCAAGGCAGGGCGCAAAAACGTTAGTCGTCATCCGCACTGTGCCGTCACAAATGTACTACACGCCGCAGTGGTTCAAACGCATGGAACGCTGGCTGGGTGACAGTAGCCTGCAGCCGCTGGTCAATCTGGTGCAGCATCATGAAACCAGCTATCGTGAGATTCAGCAATTTATTGAGAAACCACCGGGCCAGTTGAGGATATTCGAAATTTATCCGCCGAAGCCATTACATAGTATCGCGCTCGGCAGTCGGATTCCGGCGCTGCGTGAAGACTATAAACTTGGGCGTTTATGCGGGCGTTATTTTCTGGCAACGGTCGGTAAGTTATTGACTGAAAAAGCGCCGCTGAGCCGCCATCTGGTGCCGGTGGTGACGCCGGAGTCGATCGTTATTCCGCCTGCACCCGTCGCCAACGATACGCTGGTTACCGAGGTGATAGACGCTCCACAGGCGAACGACCCGACATTTAACAATGAGGATTTGGCTTGATTTGCCGTTTTATCGACACCCACTGCCATTTTGATTTCCCGCCGTTTAGTGGCGATGAAGAGGCCAGCCTGCAACGCGCGGCACAAGCGGGCGTAGGCAAGATCATTGTTCCGGCCACCGAGGCGGCAAATTTTGCCCGCGTGCAGGCGTTAGCGGAAAATTATCAACCGCTGTATGCCGCTTTAGGGTTGCATCCGGGGATGTTGGAAAAACATAACGATGCATCGCTGGATCAGTTACAGCAGGCGTTGGGAAGACGTCCGACGAAGGTGGTGGCGGTGGGGGAGATCGGCCTGGATCTCTTTGGTGACGATCCGCAATTTGAGAGGCAGCAGTGGTTGCTTGATGAACAACTGAAACTGGCGAAACGCTACGATCTGCCGGTGATCCTTCATTCACGGCGCACGCACGACAAACTGGCGATGCATCTTAAACGCCAAAATTTGCCACGCACTGGTGTGGTTCATGGTTTTTCTGGCAGCCTGCAACAGGCCGAACGGTTTGTGCAGCTGGGCTACAAAATTGGCGTAGGCGGTACTATCACCTATCCACGCGCCAGTAAAACCCGCGATGTCATCGCAAAGCTGCCGCTGGCATCGTTGTTGCTGGAGACCGACGCACCAGATATGCCGCTCAATGGTTTTCAGGGGCAGGCTAACCGCCCGGAGCAGGCCGCCCGTGTGTTTGCCGTGCTGTGCGAGTTACGCCCGGAACCCGCGGATGAGATTGCCGAAGTGTTGCTTAATAACACGTATGCGGTGTTTAACGTTCGTGGGTAGTCTGCCCTTCGTAAGCCGGATAAGGCGTTCACACCGCATCCGGCAGTCGACGCACAATGCCTGATGCGACGCTGACGCGTCTTATCATGCCTACAAGTCTGTGCCGAACCGTAGGCCGGATAAGGCGTTCACGCCGCATCCGGCAGTTGGCGCACAATGCCTGATGCGACGCTTGACGCGTCTTATCATGCCTACAAGTCTGTGCCGAACCGTAGGCCGCATCCGGCATGTCACAAATACAGCGCCGGAAATATCAACCGGCTCACCCCGCGCTCCCGTAACGCATCAGCCAACTGCTCAACGTCTTCCTGCGTGGCGCTCGCCCAGCTTTGCGCCTCGCCATACACGCCGTGGGCATGAAACGCGTTCAGGCGTACCGGAACATCGCCAAGTCCCTTGATAAACGCCGCCAGTTCTTCGATGTGTTGCAAATAATCCACCTGGCCAGGGATTACCAGCAAACGCAGTTCCGCCAGCTTACCGCGCTCTGCAAGCAAACAGATGCTGCGCTTAATCTGCTGATTATCGCGTCCGGTTAGCTGTTGATGACATTCGCTTCCCCACGCTTTGAGATCGAGCATCGCGCCGTCGCACACCGGGAGTAATTTTTCCCAGCCGGTTTCGCTCAACATGCCGTTACTGTCCACCAGACAGGTGAGATGACACAGTTGTGGATCATTTTTGATAGCAGTAAACAGCGCCACCACAAACGGCAACTGGGTCGTGGCTTCACCGCCGCTTACCGTTATCCCTTCAATAAACAGCACCGCTTTGCGGACGTGACTAAGCACCTCGTCCACGTTCATGGATTGCGCCATCGGCGTAGCGTGTTGTGGACACATCTTCAGGCAGGTATCACACTGCTCGCAGACGGCTGCGTTCCACACTACTTTGCTGTTAACAATCTGCAACGCCTGATGCGGACACTGTGGCACGCACTCCCCGCAATCATTACAGCGCCCCATTGTCCACGGATTGTGACAGTTTTTGCAGCGCAGATTACAGCCCTGTAAAAACAGAGCCAGACGACTGCCTGGCCCGTCAACGCAGGAGAAGGGGATAATCTTACTGACTAAAGCGCATCTGCTGTTCATGGCTTATAACGCGCGGCTGGCGTTCCAGAATACGAGTGTTGCGTGCGGCTTCTTCTCCCAGCCAGGTGGTGTTGGTACGTGAGCCTTCGGCACGATATTTTTCCAGATCCGACAAACGCACCATATAACCGGTAACGCGAACCAGATCGTTACCGCTGACATTGGCGGTAAATTCACGCATTCCGGCTTTAAAGGCACCGAGGCAAAGCTGTACCAGCGCCTGCGGATTACGTTTGATGGTTTCGTCGAGCGTCAAAATGTCGCTGATGCCGGAATAATAATAAGCATGATGCGGGGCGACAGTTTGCAGATGGGTGATCGGATCTGGCTCATCGCCATACGGCAAACGCGCGCCCGGCGTGGTGCCGATATCGGAACTTATCCCCGACTGTGCGTGTAACATGGCGCGTTTTTGCCAGCCATATTTCACGGGGGTATTGGCGACAAACTCCGCCAGTTGCGCGCTAATGCGATAACCCACTTCATTTGCGGCGGCTTCTTTACCGTAACGCGCGGCAACTCCTTCTTTTTCACACAGCAAGTTAACCGCTTCCGCCAGCCCATACATGCCAAACATTGGCACAAAACGTTCAGGGTTAATCAGCCCTTCTTTCACCAGGAAGCTATTCTCAAAGAAGTGTGATTGTTGATAGAGGAATTCACACCGCGCATCGATGATGGCGATCTGCTGCTGGCAGTAGTGCGGTAGAGTGCGCGTAAAGAAATCATCCAGCGATTCACTGCGCTCGGCAATGGCTTTCAGGTTGAGGCGTACCAGCGTACTGCCACCACCCGCTAACGGCAGTGAGTTGTAACAGCTCACAATCCCGTAGCTCCCTTTTGTGAAAATTTTATCATGCACGGGACCGTTGGCGATGTGCGGTTTGCTACATTCACAGATGTTTTTCGCCACTTCCAGCAGCAGGTCATCAGGGGTGATTTCAGGATCGTAGATAAAAGTCAGGTTCGGTGAAACCTGCTTCAGCTCTGCGTCTGCGCGTAAAATCGCACGGGTAATGGGTGAATCAGATGGGCCAATATTGGCGTGCATAAAGGCGTCTGGCAGGGTTCTGTCGAGGTAACGCCAGAAACGTTTTATTCGAATATCGATCTCGTCTTGTGTTAGAATTCTAACATACGGTTGCAACAACGCATCCAGTTGCCCCAGGTAGACCGGCATCGATGTGACCGAAGGAACGTGGTGGTAAAGAATGGTCAGCAGAGAGAGTGCGTCATCAAGATCTTTTGCGCCTTCCAGCTCCAGCCATTCGGAACCGTTGGCCAAAAAACGGGCGTAATCGGGTAAGACATAGCGCGGTTTATACGGCGCATGACCTTCAAACATATCGCAGATTACACCTTCATCCAGCGCGCGGCGGGCTTCGGCAGGAAGCTGTGGGTAAGGCAGATTGTTTTCTGCTTCCAGCGCCAGAAAATGGCGCTTCTGCTCCGGGCTAAGTACCGGACTGGTGACAATTTGCTGGCAACGTTGTTGCAGTGCATTTTCATGAGAAGTGGGCATCTTCTGTTCCTTTTTATGCCGAAGGTGATGCGCCATTGTAAGAAGTTTCGTGATGTTCACTTTGATCCTGATGCGTTTGCCACCACTGACGCATTCATTTGAAAGTGAATTATTTGAACCAGATCGCATTACAGTAATGCAATTTTGTAAGTAGATTTCCTTAATTGTGATGTATATCGAAGTGTGTTGCGGAGTCGATGTTAGAATACTAACAAACTCGCAAGGTGAATTTTATTGGCGACAAGCCAGGAGAATGAAATGACTGATCTGAAAGCAAGCAGCCTGCGTGCACTGAAATTGATGGACCTGACCACCCTGAATGACGACGATACCGACGAGAAAGTGATCGCTCTGTGTCATCAGGCCAAAACTCCGGTCGGTAATACCGCCGCTATCTGTATCTATCCTCGCTTTATCCCGATTGCTCGCAAAACGCTGAAAGAGCAGGGTACCCCGGAAATCCGTATCGCTACGGTAACCAACTTCCCACACGGTAACGACGATATCGAAATCGCGCTGGCCGAAACTCGCGCGGCAATCGCCTACGGTGCCGATGAAGTTGATGTGGTGTTCCCGTACCGTGCGCTGATGGCGGGTAACGAGCAGGTTGGTTTTGACCTGGTGAAAGCCTGTAAAGAGGCTTGCGCGGCAGCGAATGTACTGCTGAAAGTGATCATCGAAACCGGCGAACTGAAAGACGAAGCGCTGATCCGCAAAGCGTCTGAAATCTCCATTAAAGCGGGTGCTGATTTCATCAAAACCTCTACCGGTAAAGTTGCAGTGAACGCGACGCCGGAAAGCGCGCGCATCATGATGGAAGTGATCCGTGATATGGGCGTAGAGAAAACCGTTGGTTTCAAACCTGCGGGCGGCGTGCGTACTGCGGAAGATGCGCAGAAATATCTCGCGATTGCAGATGAACTGTTCGGTGCTGACTGGGCAGATGCGCGTCACTACCGCTTTGGTGCTTCCAGCCTGCTGGCAAGCCTGCTGAAAGCGCTGGGCCACGGCGACGGTAAGAGCGCCAGCAGCTACTAAGCTGCCTTTTGCCAGAGGGTGGATGCCGGATGCCCCCAGTAGGCCTGATAAGACGCGTCAGCGTCGCATCAGGCAGTCAGCAGTGATGCCGGATGCGGCGCGAACGCCTTATCCGGCCTACGGGACGATTGCCGTGTAGGCAGGATAAGAAGCGGTCAGCATCAGGCAATAACAACATCCGCCATCTGGCAACAACGCCTTCAAACTTATTCCACGGGAGGTTACCTTGTTTCTCGCACAAGAAATTATTCGTAAAAAACGTGATGGTCATGCGCTGAGCGATGAAGAAATTCGCTTCTTTATCAACGGCATTCGCGACAACACTATCTCCGAAGGGCAGATTGCCGCCCTCGCGATGACCATTTTCTTCCACGATATGACAATGCCGGAGCGTGTCTCGCTGACGATGGCGATGCGAGATTCAGGAACCGTTCTCGACTGGAAAAGCCTGCATCTGAATGGCCCGATTGTTGATAAACACTCGACCGGCGGCGTCGGCGATGTGACTTCGCTGATGTTGGGGCCAATGGTCGCTGCCTGCGGTGGCTATATTCCGATGATCTCCGGTCGCGGCCTCGGCCATACTGGCGGTACGCTCGACAAACTGGAATCCATCCCTGGCTTCGACATTTTCCCGGATGACAACCGTTTCCGCGAAATTATTAAAGACGTCGGCGTGGCGATTATTGGCCAGACCAGTTCACTGGCTCCGGCGGATAAACGTTTCTACGCGACCCGCGATATTACCGCAACCGTGGATTCCATCCCGCTGATCACTGCCTCGATCCTGGCGAAGAAACTGGCGGAAGGTCTGGATGCACTGGTGATGGACGTGAAAGTCGGTAGCGGTGCATTTATGCCGACCTACGAACTCTCTGAAGCCCTTGCCGAAGCGATTGTTGGCGTGGCTAACGGCGCTGGCGTGCGCACCACCGCGCTACTCACCGACATGAATCAGGTGCTGGCCTCCAGTGCCGGTAACGCGGTTGAAGTACGTGAAGCGGTGCAGTTCCTGACAGGTGAGTACCGTAACCCGCGTCTGTTTGATGTCACGATGGCGTTGTGTGTGGAGATGCTTACCTCCGGCAAACTGGCGAAAGATGACGCCGAAGCGCGCGCGAAATTGCAGGCGGTGCTGGACAACGGTAAAGCGGCAGAAGTCTTTGGTCGTATGGTAGCGGCACAAAAAGGCCCGACTGACTTCGTTGAGAACTACGCGAAGTATCTACCGACAGCGATGCTGACGAAAGCAGTCTATGCTGATACCGAAGGTTTTGTCAGTGAAATGGATACCCGCGCGCTGGGAATGGCAGTGGTTGCAATGGGCGGCGGTCGCCGTCAGGCATCTGACACCATCGATTACAGCGTCGGCTTTACTGATATGGCGCGTCTGGGCGACCAGGTAGACGGTCAGCGTCCGCTGGCGGTTATCCACGCGAAAGACGAAAACAGCTGGCAGGAAGCGGCGAAAGCGGTGAAAGCGGCAATTAAACTTGCCGATAAAGCACCGGAAAGCACACCAACTGTCTATCGCCGTATCAGCGAATAACGGTATACTGATCTGATCATTTAAATTTGAAGCACTGAGTACGGAGAACATATGAAACGTGCATTTATTATGGTGCTGGACTCATTCGGCATCGGCGCTACAGAAGATGCAGAACGTTTTGGTGACGTCGGGGCTGACACCCTGGGTCATATCGCAGAAGCTTGTGCCAAAGGCGAAGCTGATAATGGTCGTAAAGGCCCGCTCAATCTGCCAAATCTGACCCGTCTGGGGTTGGCGAAAGCACACGAAGGTTCTACCGGTTTCATTCCGGCGGGAATGGACGGCAACGCTGAAGTTATCGGCGCGTACGCATGGGCGCACGAAATGTCATCCGGTAAAGACACCCCGTCTGGTCACTGGGAAATCGCCGGTGTCCCGGTTCTGTTTGAGTGGGGATACTTCTCCGATCACGAAAACAGCTTCCCGCAAGAGCTACTGGATAAACTGGTCGAGCGCGCTAATCTGCCGGGTTACCTCGGTAACTGCCACTCTTCCGGTACGGTCATTCTGGATCAGCTGGGCGAAGAGCACATGAAAACCGGCAAGCCGATTTTCTATACCTCCGCTGACTCAGTGTTCCAGATTGCTTGCCATGAAGAAACTTTCGGTCTGGATAAACTCTACGAACTGTGCGAAATCGCCCGTGAAGAGCTGACCAACGGCGGCTACAACATCGGTCGTGTTATCGCTCGTCCGTTTATCGGCGACAAAGCCGGTAACTTCCAGCGTACCGGTAACCGTCATGACCTGGCTGTTGAACCGCCAGCACCGACCGTGCTGCAGAAACTGGTTGATGAAAAACACGGCCAGGTGGTTTCTGTCGGTAAAATTGCAGACATCTACGCTAACTGCGGCATCACCAAAAAAGTGAAAGCGACCGGCCTGGACGCGCTGTTTGACGCCACCATCAAAGAGATGAAAGAAGCGGGTGATAACACCATCGTCTTCACCAACTTCGTTGACTTCGACTCTTCCTGGGGTCACCGTCGCGACGTTGCAGGTTATGCTGCGGGTCTGGAACTGTTCGACCGCCGTCTGCCAGAGCTGATGTCTTTGCTGCGTGATGACGACATCCTGATCCTCACTGCTGACCATGGTTGTGATCCGACCTGGACCGGTACTGACCATACCCGTGAACACATTCCGGTACTGGTTTACGGCCCGAAAGTAAAACCGGGTTCGCTGGGGCACCGTGAAACTTTCGCGGATATCGGCCAGACTCTGGCAAAATATTTTGGTACTTCTGATATGGAATATGGCAAAGCCATGTTCTGATGGATTTGGGCGGAGCAGTGACTCCGCCTTTAATATGTCACAAAAAGGATAAAATGATGGCTACTCCACACATTAATGCAGAAATGGGCGATTTCGCTGACGTAGTTTTGATGCCAGGCGACCCGCTGCGTGCGAAGTATATTGCTGAAACTTTCCTTGAAGATGCTCGTGAAGTGAACAACGTTCGCGGTATGCTGGGCTTCACCGGTACTTACAAAGGCCGCAAAATTTCTGTAATGGGCCACGGTATGGGTATCCCGTCCTGCTCCATCTACACTAAAGAACTGATCACCGATTTCGGCGTGAAGAAAATCATTCGCGTTGGTTCCTGTGGCGCAGTTCTGCCGCACGTAAAACTGCGTGACGTAGTGATTGGTATGGGTGCCTGCACCGATTCCAAAGTTAACCGCATCCGTTTTAAAGACCATGACTTTGCAGCTATCGCTGACTTCGACATGGTGCGTAACGCGGTAGATGCAGCTAAAGCACTGGGCATTGATGCTCGCGTTGGTAACCTGTTCTCCGCTGACCTGTTCTACTCTCCGGACGGCGAAATGTTCGACGTGATGGAAAAATACGGCATCCTCGGCGTGGAAATGGAAGCGGCTGGTATCTACGGCGTGGCTGCAGAGTTTGGCGCGAAAGCCCTGACCATCTGCACCGTGTCTGACCACATCCGCACTCACGAGCAAACCACTGCCGCTGAGCGTCAGACCACCTTCAACGACATGATCAAAATCGCACTGGAATCCGTTCTGCTGGGCGATAAAGAGTAATTGTGTTTCGCTGAAAGGCGATTGTCGTGTTAAGCCGGAGTGGGGGACTGCTCCGGCTTTTTAGTATCTATTCATCAATAGCAACTGATTTATAGATTTACTATTATTTTTCATATGGATAGAAAATAAAATACATTCAAGTATCTATTCACGAATCTATTCATTTATGTTCAGCCGTCATCCAGTAAGGGCATATCAGCAACTCTGGCGGACAACCATAAATTCCTGCCATTTTGTTTTTGATGTTTGAACTAAGCCGTTCCGTCTTTTCGATTTGTTTTAGAGAATTAATCGAGATACCCAACATTTTACTAACTTCAGCAAGTGATAGTTTATGCCTGATACGCACGGCGGTTAGCCAGGATATACCCTGGCTGAACATTAAATTGATAATCTCCCGTTCCTGGTTCTTCAGATCGATCATATTTCCTTCCCTGGATATTTTAATCAGCGAGTTACCGCACCGCCCCTGCCATCCACGCCGATAATTCCCGTAGCTCTTTTTCCTGTTCAGGGAAGTCGACCAACAGCGCTTCACACTCTTGTTGCAGCATATCCGCGCGGTACAGGCAGCCTTGCAGTCGTCCGGCGAGAGCTTCCAGAGGTGCGGGGTTGAGGCTATCGGTAAACACCTGGGCGCGGGTGATATGGCCTTTTTCGACGTCGAAATGCAGTTCCACGCCGCCCCAGGTAAAGCGTTCATCAAGCAGATGCGAGAACGCTGGAGCCTGACCGAAGTTCCATTCCCAGCTACTCTGGCGGGCAAAGGTTTCGGCAAAGTTCGGCAAGTCCGGCGTTTTGTCCGGGGAGATAATTTCCGCTTCTACACGCTCGCCATAATGGGCGAAAAAGGCCTCGGTTATGGCTTCACAAACCTGCTCATGGGTAATTCCCGGCAGCAATTCGGTCAGATTGGTCACGCGGGAACGTACCGACGTAATGCCTTTCGCCGCCAGTTTCTTTTTATCCGGGTTGAGATAGTTTGCCAGGCGGCTAAGGTCGGCATTGAGTAGCAAGGTGCCGTGATGGAAGCCACGATCTTTGGTTTCGCGATAGGCCGAGCCTGAGACTTTACGGTCGCCTTCGGCGGTTTTCACCACCAAATCGTTACGTCCGGACGCTTCGGCGCTGACACCGAGCGCGTTCAGTGCATTGAGCACAATCGAGGTGGAGATCGTTTTATCGTATTCCGGCTTGCCAGCCATGAAGGTAAAACAGGTATTGCCGAGATCGTGGAACACCGCGCCGCCACCGCTACTGCGCCGTGCCAGGCGAACGTTATCTTCTTCCATCCGCCGGGTATTACACTCTTTCCACGGGTTCTGCGCGCGACCAATCACTACCGTGTCGGCATTGCGCCAGAGAAACAAAACGCGCTGCGTGGCGGGCATCTGGCGAAAAATACACTCCTCTACCGCCAGGTTAAACCACGGGTCGTAAGAGTCAGAGATGAGCAGGCGTAATGTGGACATAACGATTTCCTTTCTTGTAGTAATGGGTCACTCTTTTTTCTCGCTTTCTTCCTCTTCCGGCACCGGTTTGCTGGCGGTTAACAGGAAGGGGGATTGCTGCCAGCGGGTGCGTTTACCCTGTAGCAGCGTGCGGGTCAGCACTACGCCGATTGCCAGCGAGAGCAACAACATCAGGCGTAAAATGTTAGTGGTGTTATCCACCTGTTGGGCTTCAGTGGCGAGCGTATGGGTGTCGAGCGTCAGGCGCAGATAGCCAAGCGGACCATTTTTCCCTGCAATGGGTTCGACAATCTGCTGGTTAAAATAGCCGCCCGCTTTTTTACCGTCGAGCGCCAGCCGGTCACGCACTTCGACGCTTTCGCCAGAACGGGCGATAAGATCGCCTTGTTCGTCATACACGCCCGCGTCGAGGATGCGGCTTTCATCCGTTAACTGATCGAGGATCGCCTGAATACGTTTTTCATCCGGCGAGTCGGTACGCATCAGCGGTGCAACGTTCAGCGTCACCTGACGCGCCAGGGTGCGGGCCAGTTCTTCCAGCTGTGGATTACGCTGTCGCTGGTGGTTTTGACTAAACCATGATGCCCCCTGCATCAGCGCCACTAACAAGGCAAGACAGAACAGGACAATCACTGCCCGATGCAGCCGGAATTTCAGTTTTGTGCGAGCCATCTTCCACCCTTTGAAAATTTGAGACTTAATGTTGCCAGAAGCAATGGATACAAGGTAGCCTCATGCGTTATTTTCCCTGCTTCGAACGATTTTACAGGAGCCTTAATGCCTAACATTACCTGGTGCGACCTGCCTGAAGATGTCTCTTTATGGCCTGGTCTGCCTCTTTCATTAAGTGGTGATGAAGTGATGCCACTGGATTACCACGCAGGTCGTAGCGGCTGGCTGCTGTATGGTCGTGGGCTGGATAAACAACGTCTGACCCAATACCAGAGCAAACTGGGCGCGGCGATGGTGATTGTTGCCGCCTGGTGCGTGGAAGATTATCAGGTGATTCGTCTGGCAGGTTCGCTTACCGCCCGGGCTACGCGCCTGGCCCATGAAGCACAACTGGATGTCGCGCCGCTGGGGAAAATTCCGCATCTGCGCACGCCAGGTCTGCTGGTGATGGACATGGATTCCACCGCCATTCAGATTGAATGTATTGACGAAATTGCCAAACTGGCCGGAACCGGCGAGATGGTGGCGGAAGTAACCGAGCGGGCGATGCGCGGCGAACTCGATTTTGCTGCCAGCTTGCGCAGTCGAGTGGCAACGCTGAAAGGCGCTGACGCCAATATTCTGCAACAGGTGCGTGAAAATTTGCCGCTGATGCCAGGCTTAACGCAACTGGTACTCAAGCTGGAAACGCTGGGCTGGAAAGTGGCGATTGCCTCCGGCGGTTTTACCTTCTTTGCCGAATACCTGCGCGATAAGCTGCGCCTGACCGCCGTAGTAGCCAATGAACTGGAGATCATGGACGGTAAATTTACCGGTAATGTGATTGGCGACATTGTAGACGCTCAGTATAAAGCGAAAACCCTGACCCGTCTGGCGCAGGAGTATGAAATCCCGCTGGCGCAAACCGTGGCGATTGGCGATGGTGCCAACGACCTGCCGATGATCAAAGCGGCAGGTCTGGGGATTGCCTACCATGCCAAGCCAAAAGTGAATGAAAAGACGGAAGTCACCATCCGTCACGCTGACCTGATGGGGGTATTCTGCATCCTCTCTGGCAGCCTGAATCAGAAGTAATTGCCCGCCCGTCATCCTGCGGGCGGCACAGCATTAACGAGGTACACCGTGGCAAAAGCTCCAAAACGCGCCTTTGTTTGTAATGAATGCGGGGCCGATTATCCGCGCTGGCAGGGGCAGTGCAGCGCCTGCCATGCCTGGAACACCATCACCGAGGTGCGTCTTGCTGCGTCGCCAACGGTGGCGCGTAACGAGCGTCTCAGTGGCTATGCCGGTAGCGCCGGGGTGGCAAAAGTCCAGAAACTTTCCGATATCAGCCTTGAGGAGTTGCCGCGTTTTTCAACCGGATTTAAAGAGTTCGACCGCGTATTAGGCGGTGGGGTGGTGCCGGGAAGCGCCATTCTGATTGGCGGTAATCCAGGCGCAGGGAAATCCACGCTGTTACTGCAAACGCTGTGCAAACTGGCCCAGCAGATGAAAACGCTGTATGTCACCGGCGAAGAGTCGCTGCAACAGGTGGCAATGCGCGCTCATCGCCTCGGCCTGCCGACTGACAATCTCAATATGTTGTCGGAAACCAGCATCGAACAGATCTGCCTGATTGCCGAAGAAGAGCAACCGAAGCTGATGGTCATTGACTCCATCCAGGTGATGCATATGGCGGATGTTCAGTCATCGCCTGGCAGCGTGGCACAGGTGCGTGAAACGGCGGCTTATCTGACGCGCTTCGCCAAAACGCGCGGTGTGGCGATTGTCATGGTGGGACACGTAACCAAAGATGGTTCGCTGGCTGGCCCTAAAGTGCTGGAACACTGTATCGACTGTTCGGTGCTTCTGGACGGCGATGCCGACTCCCGTTTTCGCACCCTGCGCAGCCATAAAAACCGCTTCGGCGCGGTGAATGAGCTGGGCGTCTTCGCGATGACTGAACAGGGGCTGCGTGAAGTTAGCAACCCTTCCGCCATCTTTTTAAGCCGCGGCGATGAAGTGACCTCTGGTAGTTCAGTGATGGTGGTATGGGAAGGAACGCGTCCGTTGCTGGTGGAGATTCAGGCGCTGGTCGATCACTCGATGATGGCGAATCCACGCCGCGTCGCAGTAGGGCTGGAGCAAAACCGTCTGGCAATCCTGCTGGCGGTGCTGCACCGTCACGGTGGGTTGCAAATGGCCGATCAGGATGTATTTGTGAATGTGGTCGGCGGCGTGAAGGTGACGGAAACCAGTGCCGATTTAGCGTTACTGCTGGCGATGGTTTCCAGCCTGCGCGACAGACCACTGCCGCAGGATCTGGTGGTGTTTGGTGAAGTCGGGCTGGCAGGGGAGATCCGCCCGGTGCCCAGCGGTCAGGAACGAATCTCTGAAGCGGCGAAACATGGTTTTCGGCGGGCGATTGTTCCGGCAGCCAACGTGCCGAAAAAAGCGCCGGAAGGGATGCAGATTTTTGGCGTTAAAAAACTCTCCGACGCGCTTAGCGTGTTCGACGACTTATAATGAGAGATAGGGAGGGAGATATGTCGTCATTTGATTATCTGAAAACTGCCATCAAGCAACAGGGCTGTACGCTACAGCAGGTGGCTGATGCCAGCGGTATGACCAAAGGGTATTTAAGCCAGTTACTGAATGCCAAAATTAAAAGCCCCAGCGCGCAAAAGCTGGAGGCGTTGCACCGTTATTTGGGACTTGAATTTCCCCGGCAGAAGAAAACTATTGGTGTTGTATTCGGTAAGTTTTACCCGCTGCATACCGGACATATCTACCTTATCCAGCGTGCCTGTAGTCAGGTTGACGAACTGCATATCATTATGGGCTTTGACGATACCCGCGACCGCGCGTTGTTCGAAGATAGCGCCATGTCGCAGCAGCCCACGGTGCCGGATCGTCTGCGCTGGTTATTGCAAACTTTTAAATATCAGAAAAATATTCGCATTCATGCCTTCAACGAAGAGGGCATGGAGCCGTATCCGCATGGCTGGGATGTGTGGAGCAACGGCATCAAAAAGTTTATGGCTGAAAAAGGGATCCAGCCGGATCTGATCTACACCTCGGAAGAAGCCGACGCGCCGCAGTATATGGAACATCTGGGGATCGAAACGGTGTTGGTCGATCCGAAACGTACTTTTATGAGTATCAGTGGTGCGCAGATCCGCGAAAATCCGTTCCGCTACTGGGAATATATTCCTACCGAAGTGAAGCCGTTCTTTGTGCGCACCGTGGCGATCCTCGGCGGCGAATCGAGCGGTAAATCCACCCTGGTAAACAAACTTGCCAATATCTTCAACACTACCAGTGCATGGGAATATGGTCGCGATTATGTCTTTTCGCATCTTGGCGGCGATGAGATTGCATTGCAGTATTCCGACTACGATAAAATCGCACTTGGACACGCTCAATATATTGATTTTGCAGTAAAATATGCCAATAAAGTGGCGTTTATCGACACCGATTTTGTGACAACTCAGGCGTTCTGCAAAAAGTACGAAGGGCGCGAGCATCCGTTCGTACAGGCGCTGATCGATGAATACCGTTTTGATCTGGTGATTCTGCTGGAGAACAACACGCCGTGGGTGGCGGATGGTTTACGCAGTCTCGGCAGTTCGGTGGATCGCAAAGAGTTCCAGAACTTGCTGGTGGAGATGCTGGAAGAGAACAATATCGAATTTGTGCGGGTTGAAGAGGACGATTACGACAGCCGTTTCCTGCGCTGCGTGGAGTTGGTGCGGGAGATGATGGGGGAGCAGGGATAATCATCTTTATAAGATGTTGAGTGATATTACTGATTCAAAAGTGTACTTAGTACTCCATTTTGGTGTACAATGTACCTGCCAGGGAGGGGTAATGGGCAAGGCGATAATATTTATAGAGACGCCAATGTTTACGCGTCAGATCAAGCAGATTGCAACCGATGATGAATTAAAGGAATTGCAAAAAGAACTCATCGGAACTCCCGATAAAGGTGATCTCATTCAGCAGACTGGTGGATTGCGTAAAGTCCGAATGGCTGCGGGTTCACAGGGAAAAAGTGGTAGTGTCAGAATAATTTACTTTCTGGCGACGGAAGAGATTATTTATTTGATTATGGCCTATCCGAAGAATGCCAAAGACAGTCTGACAGATACGGAAAAAGCTCAACTAAAGAAGTTGACGAAACTGCTCAAAGGTGAGGTATAAAATGAGTTTTTTTGATGAGTTGAAAACCTCTCTGGAAGAGGCTGTCGAGATTAAACAAGGTTTAAAAGAACCTGCACGGGTGACCCGCTACGAAATTGCGGATGTTAAAGCTATTCGTGAGCAACTCAACGTTTCGCAAAGTGAGATGGCAAAAGCTCTGGGAACCAGTGTGGATACCATTAAAAGCTGGGAATCGAAGCGAAGAAATCCTACGGGATTGGCTGCAAAAGTACTTGCCACAATTAAAGAAAATCCTGCCTTTTTCCGGGAACTTGCCTCCCATTAATCATTTAACTATTACCGGATGCGATGCTGGCGCGCCGCATCCGGCATTTTACGCATTACTTCGCAATACGCTTGTACTTGATACGCTTCGGCTCCAGCGCGTCTGCGCCCAGCGTGCGTTTCTTGTACTCTTCGTACTCGGTAAAGTTACCTTCAAAGAACTCAACTTTACCTTCATCCTGGTAATCCAGAATGTGTGTGGCGATACGGTCGAGGAACCAACGGTCGTGCGAGATAACCATCGCGCAGCCCGGGAACTCCAGCAGGGCGTTTTCCAGCGCACGCAGGGTTTCGATATCCAGGTCGTTGGTCGGTTCATCGAGCAGCAGCATGTTGCCGCCAACCTGCAGCAGCTTCGCCAGATGCAGACGACCACGCTCACCACCGGAGAGTTCGCCAACGCGTTTACCCTGATCAACCCCTTTAAAGTTAAAGCGGCCAACGTAGGCGCGGCTTGGCATCTCGGTGTTACCGATCTTCATGATATCCAGCCCGCCGGAAACTTCTTCCCAAACGGTTTTGCTGTTATCCATTGAGTCACGGAACTGATCGACAGATGCCAGTTTCACCGTTTCACCTAAAGTGATGGTGCCGCTGTCTGGCTGTTCCTGACCAGAGATCATACGGAACAGGGTTGATTTACCCGCGCCGTTCGGACCGATGATCCCGACGATCGCCCCTTTAGGGATCGAGAAGCTCAGATCATCAATCAGCAGACGATCGCCGTAAGATTTACGCAGGTTGCTGACTTCCAGCACTTTATCGCCCAGACGCGGTCCAGGTGGAATAAACAGTTCGTTGGTTTCGTTACGTTTCTGATATTCGGTGCTGTTCAGCTCTTCAAAGCGCGCCAGACGTGCTTTACCTTTCGACTGACGGCCTTTAGTTCCCTGACGTACCCACTCCAGCTCTTTCTCGATCGACTTACGACGCGCTGCTTCTTGTGAAGCTTCCTGCGCCAGACGCTGATCTTTCTGCTCCAGCCAGGAGGAGTAGTTACCTTCCCACGGAATACCTTCACCGCGGTCAAGTTCGAGGATCCAGCCTGCAACGTTATCGAGGAAGTAACGGTCGTGGGTTATCGCCACCACGGTACCCTCGAAGTCGTGCAGGAAGCGTTCCAGCCACGCCACGGATTCGGCATCCAGGTGGTTGGTCGGTTCGTCGAGCAGCAGCATGTCTGGTTTTTCCAACAGCAGGCGGCACAACGCCACACGACGACGCTCACCACCGGAAAGGTTAGCGATTTTCGCGTCCCAGTCCGGCAGACGCAGCGCATCCGCCGCACGCTCCAGCTGAACGTTCAGGTTATGACCGTCATGAGCCTGAATGATCTCTTCCAGACGGCCTTGTTCAGCGGCCAGCTTGTCAAAATCGGCATCCGGATCGGCGTACAGCGCATACACTTCATCCAGACGTTTCAGAGCGTTAACCACTTCAGAAACCGCTTCTTCAATGGACTCACGCACGGTGTGTTCCGGGTTCAGCTGAGGTTCCTGCGGCAGGTAACCAATCTTGATATCCGGTTGCGGACGCGCTTCACCTTCGATGTCTTTATCAATGCCCGCCATAATGCGCAGCAGGGTAGACTTACCCGCGCCGTTCAGACCCAGGACACCAATTTTTGCCCCAGGGAAGAAACTCAGAGAGATGTTTTTCAAAATATGACGTTTCGGCGGAACAACTTTGCCGACACGATGCATGGTATAAACGAATTGAGCCACGTTGGACTTCGCCTCTATGTTTATCGTGATGATGAGTTTTCAAAGGCGAAGTGTAGCCTGTTTCCTTATCTAATCCCAGCCGGTCGATCACCCTCGCAGTAAAAGTAAAAAAGTGTCCGTAACGTGGCGTAAACGGCAATGACTGGTTAGCATAAATCTATTACGCGGCATGACGCTGCATTGATGTATTGACACTTAGAGGATGCGCTTGTGGAAAAAGCCAAACACGTTACCTGGCGGCTGTTGGCTGTCGGTGTCTGTCTGCTGACGGTCAGCAGCGTGGCGCGAGCCGACTCACTGGATGAGCAGCGTAGCCGTTACGCGCAAATTAAGCAGGCCTGGGATAATCGACAAATGGATGTGGTCGAACAAATGATGCCTGGATTGAAGGATTATCCACTTTATCCCTATCTGGAATACCGCCAGATCACCGATGACCTGATGAATCAACCGGCGGTGACGGTCACTAACTTTGTTCGCGCTAACCCCACGCTTCCTCCCGCTCGCACGCTGCAATCTCGTTTCGTCAATGAACTGGCGCGGCGTGAAGACTGGCGTGGCTTGTTAGCCTTTAGCCCGGAAAAGCCCGGAACTACCGAAGCGCAATGTAATTACTACTATGCGAAATGGAATACCGGGCAGAGTGAAGAAGCCTGGCAAGGGGCGAAAGAGTTGTGGCTAACCGGCAAGAGCCAGCCTAACGCTTGTGACAAGTTATTTAGTGTCTGGCGTGCGTCAGGCAAACAAGATCCGCTGGCGTATCTGGAGCGTATCCGTCTGGCGATGAAAGCGGGTAACACGGGGCTGGTGACAGTGCTGGCAGGTCAGATGCCTGCTGATTACCAGACTATCGCCTCGGCGATTATTTCTCTGGCGAACAACCCTAATACGGTACTGACCTTCGCGCGTACAACCGGTGCGACCGATTTTACCCGTCAAATGGCGGCGGTGGCGTTTGCCAGCGTGGCGCGGCAGGATGCTGAAAATGCACGGCTGATGATTCCATCGCTTGCTCAGGCACAGCAGCTTAATGAAGATCAGATTCAGGAACTGCGCGATATCGTCGCCTGGCGTTTGATGGGCAACGATGTCACCGACGAGCAGGCGAAATGGCGCGATGACGCCATTATGCGCTCGCAATCCACCTCGTTGATTGAACGCCGAGTGCGGATGGCGCTTGGTACTGGCGATCGGCGTGGCCTGAATACCTGGCTGGCGCGTTTGCCGATGGAAGCGAAAGAGAAAGATGAATGGCGTTACTGGCAGGCCGATTTATTGCTGGAACGCGGACGTGAAGCTGAAGCGAAAGAGATTCTGCATCAACTTATGCAACAGCGTGGTTTCTACCCGATGGTTGCTGCACAGCGCATCGGCGAAGAGTATGAGCTGAAGATTGATAAAGCGCCGCAGAATGTTGACAGCACCCTGACTCAGGGGCCGGAGATGGCGCGCGTGCGCGAGTTGATGTACTGGAATCTCGATAACACCGCGCGTAGCGAGTGGGCCAATCTGGTGAAGAGCAAGTCAAAAACAGAGCAGGCACAGCTGGCACGGTATGCTTTCAACAACCAATGGTGGGATCTCAGCGTTCAGGCGACGATCGCCGGGAAGTTGTGGGATCATCTGGAAGAACGATTCCCGCTGGCCTACAACGATTTTTTCAAACGTTACACCAGCGGTAAGGAGATCCCGCAAAGCTATGCGATGGCGATTGCCCGTCAGGAGAGCGCCTGGAATCCGAAAGTGAAATCACCGGTAGGGGCCAGCGGGCTGATGCAGATTATGCCTGGTACGGCGACCCATACGGTGAAGATGTTCTCTATTCCTGGCTACAGCAGCCCTGGGCAATTGCTGGATCCGGAAACGAACATCAACATCGGCACCAGTTACCTGCAATATGTTTATCAGCAGTTTGGCAATAACCGTATTTTCGCCTCAGCAGCTTATAACGCCGGACCTGGACGAGTGCGCACCTGGCTCGGCAACAGCGCTGGTCGTATCGACGCAGTGGCATTTGTCGAGAGTATTCCGTTCTCCGAGACGCGCGGTTATGTGAAGAACGTGCTGGCTTATGACGCTTACTACCGCTATTTCATGGGGGATAAACCAACGTTGATGAGCGCCACGGAATGGGGACGTCGTTACTGATCCGCACGTTTATGATATGCTATCGTACTCTTTAGCGAGTACAATCGGGGGAGGCATTTTGCTTCCCCCGCTAACAATGGCGACATATTATGGCCCAACAATCACCCTATTCAGCAGCGATGGCAGAACAGCGTCACCAGGAGTGGTTACGTTTTGTCGACCTGCTTAAGAATGCCTACCAAAACGATCTCCATTTACCGTTGTTAAACCTGATGCTGACGCCAGATGAGCGCGAAGCGTTGGGGACTCGCGTGCGTATTGTCGAAGAGCTGTTGCGCGGCGAAATGAGCCAGCGTGAGTTGAAAAATGAACTCGGCGCGGGCATCGCGACGATTACGCGTGGATCTAACAGCCTGAAAGCCGCGCCTGTCGAGCTGCGCCAGTGGCTGGAAGATATATTGCTGAAAAGCGATTAATTTCGATATATTTGTAGGCCTGATAAGACGCGGCAGCGTCGCATCAGGCGTTTAATACACCGCATTATGAAACGGACTTAGTGCCAGAATCACCGCCTGATGATAAACGCTGGCGCGAGTGAGCTTACCGGCGGTAAACACGCCAATCGCCCCTTCCTTACGGCCAATTTCATCAATGCCGGTATAACGCGACATCACGGGGCCGAGCGCCTCGCCTTTACGCACTTTCTCCAGAATCACCTCAGGCAACGGCAAAGTTGCCGAACGCGCTTCGCCACGCTGGCTGGCGTTTTCAATCACCACCCAACTGAAGGTGCTGTCACCATCAATCCCTGCTTCAATCGCCACCCAAAAATCAGCCTCTGGATGTAAACAGCGAGCATTTGCCACCCGATTTCGTGCGCCAGCGCGCGTTTCCTCACTGCCAAAGGGCTGTTCCGGTACACCGCTCTCGACGGCAACGGATGCAATATGGCAGGATCCTTCGCCGAAGATCTCGTGAAATGCCTGCAGAATGGCCTGAATTTTAGCGGGATTGGTGGTCGCACAGACAACTTGGTGCATAATCAGCATTACTCAGAAAATTAACGTTACAGCAGTATACGGAAAAAAAGCATGTTACAGGTATACCTAGTCCGCCACGGTGAAACCCAGTGGAACGCCGAGCGACGTATTCAGGGCCAGTCTGATAGCCCGCTGACTGCCAAAGGTGAGCAACAGGCGATGCAGGTGGCGACCCGTGCCAAAGAGCTTGGCATTACGCATATCATCAGTAGCGATTTAGGGCGTACCCGCCGCACGGCGGAAATCATCGCCCAGGCCTGCGGCTGCGATATTCTCCTTGATCCTCGTCTGCGTGAATTAAATATGGGTGTACTGGAAACAAGAAATATCGATTCACTCACCGAAGAAGAAGAAAACTGGCGTCGCCAGCTGGTCAATGGCACTGTCGACGGACGTATTCCTGAAGGCGAGTCTATGCAGGAGCTCAGCGATCGTGTCAATGCGGCACTGGAATCTTGTCGGGAATTACCGCAGGGAAGCCGACCGCTGCTGGTGAGCCACGGTATTGCACTGGGATGCCTGGTGAGTACGATTCTCGGATTACCAGCATGGGCAGAGCGTCGCTTACGTCTGCGTAACTGTTCTATTTCGCGCGTGGATTATCAGGAAAGCTTGTGGCTGGCGTCTGGCTGGGTGGTTGAAACCGCAGGGGACATCTCGCATCTGGACGCCCCTGCATTAGATGAGCTGCAGCGTTAACGACGGATCGGAATCAGCAGTTCACAGCGCAGATTAATTGGGCGATCTCCCGCTTTGGCATCTTCTGCCGGGTAGTATCGCTCAATATCCTGACCTTTACGGCGCGTCAGGTTAAGCATTGGCATGCACGTTCCGTATACCGTCAGGATAAACTCCTGCACGCCTGTTCCCAGACCTTCATAGGTAAACATCACATATTCACCGCCTTGCAGCATCACAGGATGCCCGGTCAATACATAGCCATCTGCCTGATCCTGGGCTAATGCGGTGGTATAGAACACCTCTTGCTCGTCGTCTTTATCCTGGCTCGGACGCGTTTCATTCAGGCCGTAGAGCACAGGCGGAATGGTCGGCGCGTTGCCAAGAAAATCGTGCCAGAACTGATAGCGCATTTCGTGGCGGAAATCAGAGATTTGTTCCAGCGAACAGGAGTAACTCTGGGTAACACCAATCAGCGGCGTATCTTCCAGGGTGACAAATTTGTGCTCTGGCATGGTGAATTCACCCAGACGCAGCGGCGGGCGAATACCAAAGGCGCTCCATTCAGGAGAACGGCGGTAAAGAGCAGGAGTTTGGGCAAACTGCTTCTTGAATGCGCGAGTAAATGTCTGTTGAGAGTCGAAGCGGTATTGCAGCGCGATATCCAGAATTGGACGCGCAGTCAGGCGTAGTGCGACCGCCGATTTCGACAAACGACGAGCACGAATATACGCGCCAATAGCATGACCAGTGACATCTTTAAACATTCTCTGTAAGTGCCACTTGGAATAACCTGCTTTCGCCGCTACATTGTCGAGCGACAGGGGCTGATCCAGATGACCTTCCAGCCAGATTAAAAGGTCGCGAATAATGCCGGCCTGATCCATAAAATATCCTCATCCTTTCAACAACGAGCACCTGACATCAGGTAATTGGATAATAGCATTTTTTGCTGTTTTAGCATTCAGTGTTTTTTTCTTAGTAGCGTATGTTTTAGGGCTTGACGGAAATAAAAGTATTGAGATTTTGTTCTTAATCAATATGTTATTTATCGTGGTGAACTAATTGCTCATGTAATAGATAAAAATGGTAACAATATGAAATACAAGCATTTGATTCTGTCTTTAAGCCTGATAATGCTGGGGCCGTTGGCTCATGCAGAAGAGATTGGTTCGGTCGACACTGTATTTAAAATGATCGGCCCTGATCACAAAATTGTCGTAGAAGCCTTTGACGATCCCGATGTGAAAAATGTCACCTGCTATGTGAGCCGGGCGAAAACCGGCGGTATTAAAGGGGGATTGGGCCTGGCGGAAGATACTTCCGATGCGGCTATTTCTTGTCAGCAAGTCGGGCCGATTGAACTGTCAGATCGCATTAAAAACGGCAAAGCTCAGGGCGAGGTAGTATTCAAAAAACGCACGTCGTTGGTCTTTAAGTCGTTACAGGTCGTACGCTTTTATGACGCTAAACGCAACGCGCTCGCTTACCTGGCTTACTCCGACAAAGTCGTAGAAGGTTCGCCGAAAAACGCGATTAGCGCGGTTCCTGTCATGCCGTGGCGGCAATAACAGAGGCGATTTATGCAACGGGAAACGGTCTGGTTAGTAGAAGACGAGCAAGGGATAGCCGACACGCTAGTCTACATGTTGCAACAGGAAGGTTTTGACGTCGAGGTCTTTGAGCGAGGCTTGCCGGTGCTGGATAAAGCTCGCCAGCAGGTTCCCGATGTCATGATTCTCGATGTTGGTTTGCCTGATATCAGCGGCTTTGAATTGTGCCGCCAGTTACTGGCGCTCCATCCGGCGTTACCTGTACTGTTCCTGACGGCCCGAAGTGAAGAGGTCGATCGCCTGCTTGGGCTGGAAATTGGCGCTGACGACTACGTGGCTAAACCGTTTTCACCTCGCGAAGTGTGCGCCAGAGTGCGCACCTTACTGCGTCGGGTGAGGAAGTTCTCGACGCCGTCTCCCGTTATCCGTATTGGTCATTTTGAATTGAATGAACCTGCGGCGCAGATCAGCTGGTTTGACACGCCATTAACGCTGACGCGGTATGAGTTTTTGCTGCTGAAAACATTACTCAAGTCGCCGGGCCGCGTCTGGTCCCGCCAGCAACTGATGGATAGCGTGTGGGAAGATGCGCAGGACACCTACGATCGCACCGTCGATACCCACATCAAAACGTTGCGTGCCAAGCTGCGCGCCATTAACCCCGATCTTTCCCCGATTAATACTCATCGCGGCATGGGATATAGCCTGAGGGGACTGTAATGCGTATCGGCATGAGGTTGTTGCTGGGCTATTTTTTACTGGTGGCAGTGGCGGCCTGGTTCGTACTGGCAATTTTTGTCAAAGAAGTTAAACCGGGCGTGCGAAGAGCAACGGAGGGAACGTTGATCGACACCGCAACATTGCTGGCGGAGCTGGCGCGTTCTGATTTGCTCTCTGGTGATCCAACGCATGGGCAACTGGCGCAGGCGTTTAATCAGCTACAACATCGCCCGTTTCGCGCCAATATCGGTGGCATTCACAAAGTTCGTAATGAATATCATGTCTACATGACTGATGCGCAGGGCAAAGTATTGTTCGATTCGGCAAATAAAGCCGTTGGACAGGATTACTCGCGCTGGAATGACGTCTGGCTAACGTTGCGTGGTCAGTATGGTGCGCGCAGCACGTTGCAAAATCCTGACGATCCCGAAAGTTCTGTGATGTATGTTGCCGCGCCAATTATGGACGGCTCGCGGCTTATTGGCGTTTTGAGCGTAGGCAAACCGAACGCGGCGATGGCTCCGGTCATTAAGCGCAGCGAGCGGCGAATTTTATGGGCCAGCGCCATTTTGTTGGGGATTGCACTGGTGATTGGCGCAGGCATGGTTTGGTGGATCAACCGCTCCATTGCCCGGCTCACTCGCTATGCTGATTCTGTCACTGACAATAAGCCCGTTCCTCTCCCCGATCTCGGTAGTAGCGAGCTGCGTAAACTCGCTCAGGCGCTGGAAAGTATGCGCGTGAAGCTGGAAGGGAAAAACTATATTGAGCAGTATGTTTATGCGTTAACTCATGAGCTAAAAAGCCCACTGGCGGCGATTCGTGGTGCGGCGGAAATTTTACGCGAAGGTCCGCCGCCGGAAGTGGTGGCTCGTTTTACTGACAACATTCTGACACAAAATGCGCGAATGCAGGCGCTGGTGGAAACGTTACTACGCCAGGCAAGACTGGAGAATCGTCAGGAAGTCGTTCTGACTGCTGTTGATGTGGCGGCATTATTTCGCCGCATCAGCGAAGCGCGCACCGTGCAGTTGGCGGAAAAAAACATCACTCTACATGTTATGCCCACCGAGGTTAACGTTGCTGCTGAATCGGCGTTACTGGAGCAGGCTCTGGGGAATTTATTGGATAACGCCATCGATTTTACCCCCGAGGGCGGTAGCATAACGCTAAGCGCTGAAGTGGATCATGAACACGTTACGCTTAAGGTGCTGGATACCGGTAGTGGTATTCCTGACTACGCCCTGTCGCGTGTTTTTGAGCGCTTTTACTCTTTGCCGCGTGCGAATGGGCAAAAAAGTAGTGGTCTGGGGTTAGCGTTCGTCAGTGAGGTTGCCCGTTTGCTTAATGGCGAAGTCACACTGTGCAACGTGCCACAAGGCGGTGTGCTGGCTTCGCTTCGACTTCACCGTCACTTCACATAGCTTCAAATTCTTCCCACATAGCCTTTGTAACCTGCGGCCATTGCAAAGGAGAAGACTATGTTGAAATCCCCCCTGTTCTGGAAAATGACCACCCTGTTTGCTGCAGTATTGCTGTTGTTGATTCCGATAATGCTGATTCGGCAGGTGATTGTCGAACGTGCCGATTACCGTAGCGATGTGGAAGATGCGATTCGGCAAAGTACCAGCGGGCCGCAAAAACTCGTTGGGCCGCTCATCGCTATTCCTGTGACCGAGCTTTATACGGTGCAGGAAGAGGATAAAACCGTGGAGCGGAAACGAAGTTTTATCCATTTTTGGTTACCTGAGTCATTGATGGTTGATGGCAATCAGAACGTAGAAGAACGCAAGATTGGGATTTATACCGGTCAGGTCTGGCATAGTGATTTAACGCTAAAAGCCGATTTTGATGTTTCGCGTCTTAGCGAACTCAATGCGCCAAATATCACCTTAGGCAAGCCATTTATTGTGATTGGCGTCGGGGATGCGCGCGGTATAGGTATGGTGAAAGCACCTGACGTTAACGGAACGGCGCTGACCATTGAACCCGGCACCGGGTTAGAGCAAGGCGGGCAGGGCGTGCATATCCCTTTACCCGAAGGGGACTGGCGGAAGCAGAACCTGAAGCTGAATATGGCACTGAATTTAAGCGGTACCGGCAATCTTTCTGTGGTGCCTGCCGGGCGTAATAGCGAAATGACCTTAACCAGCAACTGGCCGCATCCCAGTTTTTTAGGTGATTTTCTGCCAGCCAAACGGGAAGTCAGCGAGTCTGGTTTTCAGGCGCAATGGCAAAGCAGCTGGTTTGCTAATAATCTCGGTGAGCGTTTTGCTTCAGGCAATGATACCGGCTGGGAAAACTTCCCGGCGTTTAGCGTCGCAGTGACGACGCCAGCCGATCAATACCAATTAACGGACCGTGCGACTAAGTACGCCATTCTGCTGATTGCACTGACTTTTATGGCGTTCTTTGTTTTTGAAACGCTCACCGCGCAACGTTTACACCCAATGCAATATTTGCTGGTGGGGCTTTCATTGGTGATGTTTTATTTGCTCTTGCTGGCGCTTTCTGAACATACCGGTTTTACCGTGGCATGGATAATCGCCAGTCTGATTGGGGCGTTAATGAACGGTATTTATTTGCAGGCGGTATTGAAAGGCTGGCGCAACAGCATGTTGTTTACCCTCGCGCTGTTGTTGCTGGATGGTGTGATGTGGGGACTGCTCAACTCTGCCGATAGCGCGCTGTTGTTGGGAACCAGTGTGCTGATGGTGGCGCTGGCCGGCATGATGTTTGTGACCCGTAATATCGACTGGTATGCGTTTTCACTGCCGAAAATGAAAGCCAGTAAAGAAGTTACAACGGACGATGAGTTACGTATCTGGAAATAAGGTTGAAAAATAAAAACGGCGCTAAAAAGCGCCGTTTTTTTTGACGGTGGTAAAGCCGATTAATCTTCCAGATCACCGCAGAAGCGATAACCTTCACCGTGAATGGTGGCGATGATTTCCGGCGTATCCGGCGTAGATTCGAAATGTTTACGAATACGGCGGATCGTCACGTCTACAGTACGGTCGTGCGGTTTCAGCTCACGGCCGGTCATTTTCTTCAGCAGTTCAGCACGGGACTGAATTTTGCCTGGGTTTTCACAGAAGTGAAGCATGGCGCGGAACTCGCTGCGCGGCAGCTTGTACTGCTCGCCATCAGGGCCGATCAGCGAACGGCTGTTGATGTCCAGTTCCCAACCATTGAACTTGTAGCTTTCAACGCTACGACGTTCTTCGCTGACAGTACCAAGATTCATGGTACGGGACAGCAGGTTGCGTGCACGAATAGTCAGTTCACGCGGGTTGAACGGTTTGGTGATGTAATCATCTGCACCGATTTCGAGGCCGAGAATTTTATCGACTTCGTTGTCACGGCCAGTCAGGAACATCAACGCAACATTCGCCTGCTCGCGCAGTTCACGCGCTAACAGAAGACCGTTCTTACCCGGCAGATTGATATCCATGATCACCAGGTTGATGTCATATTCAGAGAGGATCTGATGCATTTCCGCGCCATCTGTCGCTTCGAAAACATCATAGCCTTCCGCTTCGAAAATACTTTTCAACGTGTTGCGTGTTACCAACTCGTCTTCAACGATAAGAATGTGCGGGGTCTGCATGTTTGCTACCTAAATTGCCAACTAAATCGAAACAGGAAGTACAAAAGTCCCTGACCTGCCTGATGCATGCTGCAAATTAACATGATCGGCGTAACATGACTAAAGTACGTAATTGCGTTCTTGATGCACTTTCCATCAACGTCAACAACATCATTAGCTTGGTCGTGGGTACTTTCCCTCAGGACCCGACAGTGTCAAAAACGGCTGTCATCCTAACCATTTTAACAGCAACATAACAGGCTAAGAGGGGCCGGACACCCAATAAAACTACGCTTCGTTGACATATATCAAGTTCAATTGTAGCACGTTAACAGTTTGATGAAATCATCGTATCTAAATGCTAGCTTTCGTCACATTATTTTAATAATCCAACTAGTTGCATCATACAACTAATAAACGTGGTGAATCCAATTGTCGAGATTTATTTTTTATAAAATTATCCTAAGTAAACAGAAGGATATGTAGCATTTTTTAACAATTCAACCATTAGTACAGTCAGGAAATAGTTTAGTCTTTTTTAAGCTAAGTGAAGGGCTTTTTCTGCGACTTACGTTAAGAGTTTGTAAATTCGATCCGCGTAATAAGTTGACAATGATCACCCTGTGCGCGGTTATTAGGTCAAGAAGAGTGGCAATATGCGTATAACGATTATTCTGGTCGCACCCGCCAGAGCAGAAAATATTGGGGCAGCGGCGCGGGCAATGAAAACGATGGGGTTTAGCGAGCTGCGAATTGTCGATAGTCAGGCACACCTGGAGCCAGCTACCCGCTGGGTCGCACATGGATCTGGTGATATTATTGATAATATTAAAGTTTTCCCAACTCTGGCTGAATCGTTACACGATGTCGACTTCACTGTCGCCACCACTGCACGCAGTCGGGCGAAATATCATTACTACGCCACGCCGGTGGAACTGGTGCCGCTGTTAGAGGAAAAATCCTCGTGGATGAGCCATGCAGCGCTGGTGTTTGGTCGCGAAGATTCCGGGCTGACTAACGAAGAGTTAGCCTTGGCTGACGTTCTTACTGGTGTGCCGATGGTGGCAGATTATCCTTCGCTGAATCTGGGACAGGCGGTGATGGTTTATTGCTATCAATTAGCAACATTAATACAACAACCGGCCAAAAGTGACACAACGGCAGACCAACATCAACTGCAAGCTTTACGCGAACGAGCCATGTCATTGCTGACGACCCTGGCAGTGGCAGATGACACAAAACTGGTCGACTGGTTACAACAACGGCTGGGGCTTTTAGAGCAACGAGACACGGCAATGTTGCATCGTTTGCTGCATGATATTGAAAAAAATATCACCAAATAAAAAACGCCTTAGTAAGTATTTTTCAGCTTTTCATTCTGACTGCAACGGGCAATATGTCTCTGTGTGGATTAAAAAAAGTGTCTCTGGCAGCAGCTTCTGAACTGGTTACCTGCCGTGAGTAAATTAAAATTTTATTGACTTAGGTCACTAAATACTTTAACCAATATAGGCATAGCGCACAGACAGATAAAAATTACAGAGTACACAACATCCATGAAACGCATTAGCACCACCATTACCACCACCATCACCATTACCACAGGTAACGGTGCGGGCTGACGCGTACAGGAAACACAGAAAAAAGCCCGCACCTGACAGTGCGGGCTTTTTTTTCGACCAAAGGTAACGAGGTAACAACCATGCGAGTGTTGAAGTTCGGCGGTACATCAGTGGCAAATGCAGAACGTTTTCTGCGGGTTGCCGATATTCTGGAAAGCAATGCCAGGCAGGGGCAGGTGGCCACCGTCCTCTCTGCCCCCGCCAAAATCACCAACCACCTGGTGGCGATGATTGAAAAAACCATTAGCGGCCAGGATGCTTTACCCAATATCAGCGATGCCGAACGTATTTTTGCCGAACTTCTGACGGGACTCGCCGCCGCTCAGCCGGGATTCCCGCTGGCGCAGCTGAAAACTTTCGTCGACCAGGAATTTGCCCAAATTAAACATGTCCTGCATGGTATTAGTTTGTTAGGGCAGTGCCCGGATAGCATCAACGCGGCACTGATTTGCCGTGGCGAGAAAATGTCGATCGCCATTATGGCCGGCGTGTTAGAAGCGCGTGGTCACAACGTTACCGTAATCGATCCGGTCGAAAAACTGCTGGCAGTCGGTCATTACCTCGAATCTACCGTCGATATTGCTGAGTCCACCCGCCGTATTGCGGCAAGCCGCATTCCGGCTGACCACATGGTGCTGATGGCAGGTTTCACCGCCGGTAATGAAAAAGGCGAACTGGTGGTGCTTGGACGTAACGGTTCCGACTACTCCGCCGCGGTACTGGCTGCCTGTTTACGCGCCGATTGTTGCGAGATCTGGACGGACGTTGACGGGGTCTATACCTGCGACCCGCGTCAGGTGCCCGATGCGAGGTTGTTGAAGTCGATGTCCTACCAGGAAGCGATGGAGCTTTCCTACTTCGGCGCTAAAGTTCTTCACCCCCGCACCATTACCCCCATCGCCCAGTTCCAAATCCCTTGCCTGATTAAAAACACCGGAAATCCTCAAGCACCAGGTACGCTCATTGGCGCCAGCCGTGATGAAGACGAATTACCAGTCAAGGGCATTTCCAATCTGAATAACATGGCAATGTTTAGCGTTTCCGGTCCGGGAATGAAAGGGATGGTCGGCATGGCGGCGCGCGTCTTTGCAGCGATGTCACGCGCTCGCATTTCAGTGGTGCTGATTACGCAATCGTCTTCTGAATACAGTATCAGTTTCTGCGTTCCACAAAGCGACTGTGTGCGAGCTGAACGGGCGATGCAGGAAGAGTTCTATCTTGAACTGAAGGAAGGCTTGCTGGAGCCGCTGGCGGTGACGGAACGGCTAGCCATTATCTCGGTGGTAGGTGATGGTATGCGCACCTTGCGTGGGATCTCGGCGAAATTCTTTGCCGCGCTGGCCCGCGCCAATATCAACATTGTCGCCATTGCTCAGGGATCTTCTGAACGCTCAATCTCTGTCGTGGTAAATAACGATGATGCGACCACTGGCGTGCGCGTTACCCACCAGATGCTGTTCAATACCGATCAGGTTATCGAAGTGTTTGTGATTGGCGTCGGTGGTGTTGGCGGTGCGCTGCTGGAGCAACTGAAGCGCCAGCAAAGCTGGCTGAAGAATAAACATATCGACTTACGTGTCTGCGGCGTTGCCAACTCAAAGGCTCTGCTCACCAATGTGCATGGCCTTAATCTGGAGAACTGGCAGGAAGAACTGGCGCAAGCCAAAGAGCCGTTTAACCTCGGGCGCTTAATTCGCCTGGTGAAAGAATATCATTTGCTGAATCCGGTGATTGTCGACTGTACCTCCAGCCAGGCGGTGGCGGATCAGTATGCTGACTTCCTGCGCGAAGGTTTCCACGTGGTTACGCCAAACAAAAAGGCCAACACCTCGTCGATGGATTACTACCATCAGTTGCGTTATGCGGCGGAAAAATCGCGGCGTAAATTCCTCTATGACACTAACGTTGGGGCTGGATTACCGGTTATTGAGAACCTGCAAAATCTGCTCAACGCAGGTGATGAATTAATGAAGTTCTCCGGCATTCTTTCCGGTTCGCTTTCTTATATCTTCGGCAAGTTAGACGAAGGCATGAGTTTCTCCGAGGCGACCACGCTGGCGCGGGAAATGGGTTATACCGAACCGGACCCGCGAGATGATCTTTCTGGTATGGATGTGGCGCGTAAGCTATTGATTCTCGCCCGTGAAACGGGACGTGAACTGGAACTGGCGGATATTGAAATTGAACCTGTGCTGCCCGCAGAGTTTAACGCAGAGGGTGATGTTGCAGCTTTTATGGCGAATCTGTCACAGCTCGACGATCTCTTTGCCGCACGCGTGGCGAAGGCTCGTGATGAGGGCAAAGTTTTGCGCTATGTTGGCAATATTGATGAAGATGGCATCTGCCGCGTGAAGATTGCCGAAGTGGATGGCAATGATCCGCTGTTCAAAGTGAAAAATGGCGAAAACGCCCTGGCCTTCTATAGCCACTATTATCAGCCGCTGCCGTTGGTTCTGCGCGGATATGGCGCGGGCAATGACGTTACAGCTGCTGGTGTCTTTGCCGATCTGCTACGTACCCTCTCATGGAAGTTAGGAGTCTGACATGGTTAAAGTTTATGCCCCGGCTTCCAGTGCCAATATGAGCGTCGGGTTTGATGTGCTCGGGGCGGCGGTGACACCTGTTGATGGTGCATTGCTCGGAGATGTAGTCACGGTTGAGGCGGCAGAGACATTCAGTCTCAACAATCTCGGACGTTTTGCCGATAAGCTGCCGTCAGAACCACGGGAAAATATCGTTTATCAGTGCTGGGAGCGTTTTTGCCAGGAGCTGGGCAAGCAAATTCCAGTGGCAATGACGCTGGAAAAGAATATGCCGATCGGCTCGGGCTTAGGCTCCAGTGCCTGTTCGGTGGTCGCGGCGCTGATGGCGATGAATGAACACTGCGGCAAGCCGCTTAATGACACTCGTTTGCTGGCTTTGATGGGCGAGCTGGAAGGGCGTATCTCCGGCAGCATTCATTACGACAACGTGGCACCGTGTTTTCTTGGTGGTATGCAGTTGATGATCGAAGAAAACGACATCATCAGCCAGCAAGTGCCAGGGTTTGATGAGTGGCTGTGGGTGCTGGCGTATCCGGGGATTAAAGTCTCGACGGCAGAAGCCAGGGCGATTTTACCGGCGCAGTATCGCCGCCAGGATTGCATTGCGCACGGGCGACATCTGGCAGGCTTCATTCACGCCTGCTATTCCCGTCAACCTGAGCTTGCCGCGAAGTTGATGAAAGATGTTATCGCTGAACCTTACCGTGAACGTTTACTGCCTGGCTTCAAGCAGGCGCGGCAGGCGGTCGCGGAAATCGGCGCGGTAGCGAGCGGTATCTCCGGATCCGGGCCGACCTTGTTCGCTCTGTGTGACAAGCCGGATACCGCCCAGCGCGTTGCCGACTGGTTGGGTAAGAACTACCTGCAAAATCAGGAAGGTTTTGTTCATATTTGCCGGCTGGATACGGCAGGCGCACGAGTACTGGAAAACTAAATGAAACTCTACAATCTGAAAGATCACAACGAACAGGTCAGCTTTGCGCAAGCCGTAACTCAGGGGTTGGGCAAAAATCAGGGGCTGTTTTTTCCGCACGACCTACCGGAATTTAGCCTGACTGAAATTGATGAGATGCTGAAACTGGATTTTGTCACCCGCAGTGCGAAGATCCTCTCGGCGTTTATTGGTGATGAGATCCCGCAGGAAATACTGGAAGAGCGCGTGCGCGCGGCGTTTGCCTTCCCGGCTCCGGTCGCCAATGTTGAAAGCGATGTCGGTTGTCTGGAATTGTTTCATGGGCCAACACTGGCATTTAAAGATTTCGGCGGTCGCTTTATGGCACAAATGCTGACCCATATTGCGGGCGATAAGCCAGTGACCATTCTGACCGCGACCTCCGGTGATACTGGAGCGGCAGTGGCTCATGCTTTCTACGGTTTACCGAATGTGAAAGTGGTTATCCTCTATCCAAAAGGCAAAATCAGTCCACTGCAAGAAAAACTGTTCTGTACATTGGGCGGCAATATTGAAACTGTTGCCATCGACGGCGATTTCGATGCCTGTCAGGCGCTGGTGAAGCAGGCGTTTGATGATGAAGAACTGAAGGTGGCGCTGGGGCTAAACTCTGCTAACTCCATTAACATCAGCCGTTTGCTGGCGCAGATTTGCTACTACTTTGAAGCTGTTGCGCAGCTGCCGCAGGAAGCGCGCAACCAGCTGGTTGTCTCGGTGCCGAGCGGTAACTTCGGCGATTTGACTGCGGGCCTGCTGGCGAAATCTCTTGGCCTGCCGGTGAAGCGTTTTATCGCTGCCACTAACGTGAACGATACCGTGCCGCGTTTCCTGCACGACGGGCAGTGGTCCCCTAAAGCGACTCAGGCGACGTTATCCAACGCGATGGACGTGAGTCAACCGAACAACTGGCCGCGTGTGGAAGAGTTGTTCCGCCGCAAAATCTGGCAACTGAAAGAGCTGGGTTATGCAGCCGTAGATGATGAAACCACGCAACAGACAATGCGTGAGTTAAAAGAACTGGGCTATACCTCGGAGCCGCACGCTGCCGTAGCTTATCGTGCGCTGCGTGACCAGTTGCATCCAGGCGAATATGGCTTGTTCCTCGGCACCGCGCATCCGGCGAAATTTAAAGAGAGCGTGGAAGCGATTCTCGGTGAAACATTGGATCTGCCAAAAGAGCTGGCAGAACGTGCTGATTTACCCTTGCTTTCGCATAATCTGCCCGCCGATTTTGCTGCGTTGCGTAAATTGATGATGAATCATCAGTAACATCTATTCATTATCTCAATCAGGCCGGGTTTGCTTTTATACAGCCCGGCTTTTTTATGAAGAAAATATGGAGAAAAACGACAGGAAAAAAGGAGAAATTCTCAATAAATGCGGTAACTTAGAGATTAGGATTGCGGAGAATAACAACCGCCGTTCTCATCGCGTAATCTCCGGATATCGACCCATAACGGGCAATGATAAAAGGAGTAACCTGTGAAAAAGATGCAATCTATCGTACTCGCACTTTCCCTGGTTCTGGTCGCTCCCATGGCAGCACAGGCTGCGGAAATTACGTTAGTCCCGTCAGTAAAATTACAGATAGGCGATCGTGATAATCGTGGCTATTACTGGGATGGCGGTCACTGGCGCGACCACGGCTGGTGGAAACAACATTATGAATGGCGAGGCAATCGCTGGCACCCACACGGATCGCCGCCAGGTCATAACAAGCACCATGATCATCGTAATGACCACCGTGGCGATCATCGTCCGGGGCCGGACAAACATCATCGCTAAATATGAATGCCGGATTGCCATCCGGCATTTACTGCAAACTTAACGCTGCTCGTAGCGTTTAAACACCAGTTCCCCATCACTGGAGGAAGCTTCATCAAAGAAGTAACCTTCGCTATTAAAGCCAGTTAGTTGCTCTGGTTTGGTCAGCCGATTTTCAATAATGAAACGACTCATCAGACCGCGCGCTTTCTTAGCGTAGAAGCTGATTATCTTAAATTTGCCGTTCTTCTCATCGAGGAACACTGGCTTGATAATCTCGGCATTCAATTTCTTCGGCTTCACCGATTTAAAATACTCATCTGATGCCAGATTAATCACCACATTATCGCCTTGTGCTGCGAGCGCCTCGTTCAGCTTGTTGGTGATGATATCTCCCCAGAATTGATACAGATCTTTCCCTCGGGCATTCTCAAGACGGATCCCCATTTCCAGACGATAAGGCTGCATTAAATCGAGCGGGCGCAGTACGCCATACAAGCCGGAAAGCATTCGCAAATGTTGTTGGGCAAAATCGAAATCGTCTTCGCTGAAGGTTTCGGCCTGCAAGCCAGTATAGACATCACCTTTAAATGCCAGAATCGCCTGTCGGGCATTCTCTGGCGTGAAATCTGGCTGCCAGTCATGAAAGCGAGCGGCGTTGATGCCCGCCAGTTTGTCGCTGATGCGCATCAGGGTGCTAATCTGCGGAGGCGTCAGTTTCCGCGCTTCATGGATCAGCTGCTGGGAGTTGTCTAACAGCTCCGGCAGCGTATAGCGCGTGGTGGGCAACGGGCTTTGGTAATCGAGCGTTTTCGCAGGTGAAATAAGAATCAGCATATCCAGTCCTTGCAGGAAATTTATGCCGACTTTAGCAAAAAAAGAGAATGAGTTGATCGATAGTTGTGATTACTCCTGCGAAACATCATCCCACGCGTCCGGAGAAAGCTGGCGACCAATATCCGGATAACGCAACGGATCAAACACCGGGCGCACGCCGAGTTTACGCTGGCGTAGATAATCACTGGCAATGGTATGAACCACAGGCGAGAGCAGTAATATGGCGGTCAAATTGGTAATAGCCATGCAGGCCATTATGATATCTGCCAGTTGCCACATCAGCGGAAGACTTAGCAAGGTGCCGCCGATGACCGTTGCGAAGGTGCAGATTCGCAGACACCAGATCGCTTTAGGGTTGTTCAGGCGTAAGAAGAAGAGATTGTTTTCGGCATAAATGTAGTTGGCAACGATGGAGCTGAAGGCAAACAGAATAACCACGAGGGTAACAAACTCCGCACCCCAGGAACCCATTAACACCCGCATCGCCTTCTGGATAAGCTGAATACCTTCCAGTGGCATGTAGGTTGTGCCGTTGCCAGCCAGTAATATCAGCATGGCGCTTGCCGTACAGATGACCAGGGTGTCGATAAAAATGCCAATCATCTGGACAATCCCTTGCGCTGCGGGATGCGGAGGCCAGGACGCAGCTGCCGCTGCCGCGTTTGGCGTCGACCCCATTCCCGCCTCATTGGAAAACATACTGCGCTGAAAACCGTTAGTAATCGCCTGGCTTAAGGTATATCCCGCCGCGCCGCCTGCCGCTTCCTGCCAGCCAAAAGCACTCTCAAAAATAGACCAAATGACGTGGGGAAGTTGCCCGATATTCATTACGCAAATTACCAGGCTGGTCAGTACCCAGATTACCGCCATCAACGGGACAAACCCCTGCATGAGCCGGGCGACGCCATGAAGACCGCGAGTGATTGCCAGCAGAGCAAAGACAGCAAGAATAATGCCTGTCACCAGCGGGGGAAAATCAAAAGAAAAACTCAGGGCTCGGGCAACGGCGTTCGCCTGAACTCCGCTGAAAATTATGCCGTAGGCGATGAGCAAAAAGAGGGCGAACAGAACGCCCATCCAGCGCATCCCCAGCCCGCGCGCCATATACCATGCCGGTCCGCCACGAAACTGCCCATTAACGTCACGTTCTTTATAAAGTTGTGCAAGGGAACATTCGGCAAACGAGGTCGCCATGCCGATAAACGCGGCAACCCACATCCAGAAGACGGCACCTGGTCCACCGGCGGTAATAGCCAGCGCAACGCCAGCCAGGTTGCCGCTACCCACGCGCGCCGCAAGACTGGTACACAATGACTGAAATGAGGTTAAACCGCCTGGCTGTGGATGAATGCTATTTTTAAGACTTTTGCCAAACTGGCGGATGTAGCGAAACTGCACAAAACCGGTGCGAAAAGTGAACCAACAACCTGCGCCGAAGAGCAGGTAAATCATTACCGAGCCCCAGAGGACGCTGTTAATAAAGGAAAAAAAATCTGGCATGCATATCCCTCTTATTGCCGGTCGCGATGACTTTCCTGTGTAAACGTTACCAATTGTTTAAGAAGTATATACGCTACGAGGTAGTTGATAACTTCTGCGTAGCATACATGAGGTTTTGTATAAAAATGGCGGGCGATATCAACGCAGTGTCAGAAATCCGAAACAGTCTCGCCAGGCGATAACCGTCTTGTCGGCGGTTGCGCTGACGTTGCGTCGTGATATCATCAGGGCAGACCGGTTACATCCCCCTAACAAGCTGTTTAAAGAGAAATACTATCATGACGGACAAATTGACCTCCCTTCGTCAGTACACCACCGTAGTGGCCGACACTGGGGACATCGCGGCAATGAAGCTGTATCAACCGCAGGATGCCACAACTAACCCTTCTCTCATTCTTAACGCAGCGCAGATTCCGGAATATCGTAAGTTGATTGATGATGCTGTCGCCTGGGCGAAACAGCAGAGCAACGATCGCGCGCAGCAAATCGTGGACGCGACCGACAAACTGGCAGTAAATATTGGTCTGGAAATCCTGAAACTGGTTCCGGGCCGTATCTCAACTGAAGTTGATGCGCGTCTTTCCTATGACACCGAAGCGTCAATTGCGAAAGCAAAACGCCTGATCAAACTCTACAACGATGCAGGTATTAGCAACGATCGTATTCTGATCAAACTGGCTTCTACCTGGCAGGGTATCCGTGCTGCAGAACAGCTGGAAAAAGAAGGTATCAACTGTAACCTGACCCTGTTGTTCTCCTTCGCTCAGGCTCGTGCTTGTGCGGAAGCGGGCGTGTTCCTGATCTCGCCGTTTGTTGGCCGTATTCTTGACTGGTACAAAGCGAATACCGATAAGAAAGAGTACGCTCCGGCAGAAGATCCGGGTGTGGTTTCTGTATCTGAAATCTACCAGTACTACAAAGAGCACGGTTATGAAACCGTGGTGATGGGCGCAAGCTTCCGTAACATCGGCGAAATTCTGGAACTGGCAGGCTGCGACCGTCTGACCATCGCACCGGCACTGCTGAAAGAGCTGGCTGAGAGCGAAGGGGCTATCGAACGTAAACTGTCTTACACCGGCGAAGTGAAAGCGCGTCCGGCGCGTATCACTGAGTCCGAGTTCCTGTGGCAGCACAACCAGGATCCAATGGCAGTAGATAAACTGGCGGAAGGTATCCGTAAGTTTGCTGTTGATCAGGAAAAACTGGAAAAAATGATCGGCGATCTGCTGTAATCATTCTTAGCGTGACCGGGAAGTCGGTCACGCTACCTCTTCTGAAGCCTGTCTGTCACTCCCTTCGCAGTGTATCATTCTGTTTAACGAGACTGTTTAAACGGAAAAATCTTAATGAATACTTTACGTATTGGCTTAGTTTCCATCTCTGATCGCGCATCCAGCGGCGTTTATCAGGATAAAGGCATCCCAGCGCTGGAAGAATGGCTGACATCGGCGCTAACCACGCCGTTTGAACTGGAAACCCGCTTAATCCCCGATGAGCAGGCGATCATCGAGCAAACGTTGTGTGAGCTGGTGGATGAAATGAGTTGCCATCTGGTGCTCACCACGGGCGGAACTGGTCCGGCGCGTCGTGACGTCACGCCCGATGCGACGCTGGCAGTAGCGGACCGCGAGATGCCAGGCTTTGGTGAACAGATGCGCCAAATTAGCCTGCATTTTGTTCCAACCGCGATCCTTTCGCGCCAGGTGGGCGTGATTCGCAAACAAGCACTAATCCTTAACTTACCCGGTCAGCCGAAGTCTATTAAAGAGACGCTGGAAGGGGTGAAGGATGCTGAGGGTAACGTTGTGGTACACGGTATTTTTGCCAGCGTACCGTACTGCATTCAGTTGCTGGAAGGGCCATACGTTGAAACGGCACCGGAAGTGGTTGCAGCATTCAGACCGAAGAGTGCAAGACGCGAAGTTAGCGAATAAAAAAATCCCCCCGAGCGGGGGGATCTCAAAACAATTAGTGGGATTCACCAATCGGCAGAACGGTGCGACCAAACTGCTCATTCAGCACTTCACCCATCGCCAGATAGATTGCGCTGGCACCGCAGATCAGACCAATCCAGCCGGCAAAGTGGATGATCGCGGCATTACCGACAATGTTACCGATCGCCAGCAGGGCAAACAGCACGGTCAGGCTAAAGAAAACGAATTGCAGAACGCGTGCGCCTTTCAGCGTGCCGAAGAACATAAACAGCGTAAATACGCCCCACAGACCCAGGTATACACCAAGGAACTGTGCATTTGGCGCATCGGTCAGACCCAGTTTCGGCATCAGCAGAATCGCAACCAGCGTCAGCCAAAAAGAACCGTAAGAGGTGAATGCGGTTAAACCGAAAGTGTTGCCTTTTTTGTACTCCAGCAGACCAGCAAAAATTTGCGCGATGCCGCCGTAGAAAATGCCCATTGCAAGAATAATACCGTCAAGAGCGAAATAACCCACGTTGTGCAGGTTAAGCAGAATGGTGGTCATGCCGAAGCCCATCAGGCCCAGCGGTGCCGGATTAGCCAACTTAGTGTTGCCCATAATTCCTCAAAAATCATCATCGAATGAATGGTGAAATAATTTCCCTGAATAACTGTAGTGTTTTCAGGGCGCGGCATAATAATCAGCCAGTGGGGCAGTGTCTACGATCTTTTGAAGGGAAAATGAAAATTTTCCCCGGTTTCCGGTATCAGACCTGAGTGGCACTAACCATCCGGCGCAGGCAGGCGATTTGCAGTACGGCTGGAATCGTCACGCGATAGGCGCTGCCGCTGACCGCTTTAACCCCATTTAGTGCCGCGCCTACAGGGCCTCCCAGCCCCGCGCCGCGCAGCAAACCATGCCCAAGTACGCTCATTGCTGCGTGGGTGCGTAAAATGCGGGTCAATTGGCTGGAAAGCAAATGCGACACGCCTTTTGCCAATAATTTGTCTTTCATCAGCAGCGGCAGCAGCTCTTCCAGCTCATTCACCCTGGCATCGACCGCGTGCAGAAACTCCTGCTTATGTTCCTCGTCCATTTTCTTCCAGGTATTACGCAGAAATTGTTCCAGTAACTGTTGCTCAATTTCAAACGTAGACATCTCTTTGTCGGCTTTCAGCTTCAATCGTTTTGAAACATCGAGCAAAATGGCCCGGTACAGTTTGCCGTGTCCGCGTAATTTATTCGCGATGCTATCACCGCCAAAATGCTGTAATTCTCCGGCAATCAGCTGCCAGTTGCGGCGATGTTGCTCGGGATGTCCTTCCATCGATTTAAACAGTTCGTTGCGCATCAGTACGCTGGAGAGGCGAGTTTTGCCTTTTTCATTATGGGTGAGCAGCCGGGCGAAATTTGCCAATTGTTCCTCACTACAATGCTGGAGAAAATCCAGATCTGAATCATTCAGGTAATTAACATTCATTTTTTGTGGCTTCTATATTCTGGCGTTAGTCGTCGCCGATAATTTTCAGCGTGGCCATATCCGATGAGTTCACCGTATGGCCGGAAAAGGTGATTTTTGAGACGCAGCGTTTATTGTCGTTATCGCTGTTAATGTTGATCCAGTCAGTGGTTTGCCCTTCTTTTATTTCTGAAGGAATATTCAGGCTCTGACTGGCGCTACGGGCGGCTTTAAAATAAACCGATGCACCGCTTAACTGTAAATCGCCATGGTCGGCAGAGAGTTGTATACGCTTAACAATGCGACAAACAGGAAGTTTCAGCGCCAGATCGTTGGTTTCGTTACGCGGCATGGCAATGACGCCGAGGATTTTATGGTCGTTTGCCTGCGCTGTGCAGCAAAGCAACAGGCTAATTGCCAGGCTGGCGGAAATCGTAAAAACGGATTTCATAAGGATTCTCTTCGTGGGGAGGGAAGGGGGAAGAATACTCACTAGTTTACTGCTGATGAAAAGAAGTTTCAGTCATGTAATCTTTTCTTTTTATTACAATTTTTTTGTGAATGCCTTGGTTGCAATTCATTCATTGTATGAATGAAATTACTGTCTGTTTCATGGCTTCTTCTGGCATATCGCGAAATTTCTGCGCAAAAGCACAAAAAATTTTTGCATCTCCCCCTTGATGACGTGGGTTACGACCCCATTTAGTAGTCAACCGCAGTGAGTGAGTCTGCAAAAAAAATGAAATTGGGCTGTTGAAACCAAACGTTTCGCCCCTATTACAGACTCACAACCACATGATGACCGAATATATAGTGGAGACGTTTAGATGGGTAAAATAATTGGTATCGACCTGGGTACTACCAACTCTTGTGTAGCGATTATGGATGGCACCACTCCTCGTGTACTGGAGAACGCCGAAGGCGATCGCACCACGCCTTCTATCATTGCCTATACCCAGGATGGTGAAACTCTGGTTGGTCAGCCGGCTAAACGTCAGGCAGTGACAAACCCGCAAAACACCCTGTTTGCGATTAAACGCCTGATTGGCCGCCGCTTCCAGGACGAAGAAGTACAGCGTGATGTTTCCATCATGCCGTTCAAAATTATTGCTGCTGATAACGGCGACGCTTGGGTCGAAGTTAAAGGCCAAAAAATGGCACCGCCGCAGATTTCTGCTGAAGTGCTGAAAAAAATGAAGAAAACCGCGGAAGATTACTTGGGCGAACCGGTAACTGAAGCTGTTATTACCGTACCGGCATACTTTAACGATGCTCAGCGTCAGGCAACCAAAGACGCAGGCCGTATCGCTGGTCTGGAAGTAAAACGTATCATCAACGAACCGACCGCAGCTGCGCTGGCTTATGGTCTGGACAAAGGTACTGGCAACCGTACTATCGCGGTTTATGACCTGGGTGGTGGTACTTTCGATATTTCTATTATCGAAATCGACGAAGTTGACGGCGAAAAAACCTTCGAAGTTCTGGCAACCAACGGTGATACCCACCTGGGTGGTGAAGACTTCGACAGCCGTCTGATTAACTATCTGGTTGAAGAATTCAAGAAAGATCAGGGCATTGACCTGCGCAACGATCCGCTGGCAATGCAGCGCCTGAAAGAAGCGGCAGAAAAAGCGAAAATCGAACTTTCTTCCGCTCAGCAGACCGACGTTAACCTGCCGTATATCACTGCAGACGCGACCGGTCCGAAACACATGAACATCAAAGTGACTCGTGCGAAACTGGAAAGCCTGGTTGAAGACCTGGTAAACCGTTCCATTGAGCCGCTGAAAGTTGCACTGCAGGACGCTGGCCTGTCCGTATCTGATATCGACGACGTTATCCTCGTGGGTGGTCAGACTCGTATGCCAATGGTTCAGAAGAAAGTTGCTGAATTCTTTGGTAAAGAGCCGCGTAAAGACGTTAACCCGGACGAAGCTGTAGCAATCGGTGCTGCTGTTCAGGGTGGTGTTCTGACTGGTGACGTAAAAGACGTACTGCTGCTGGACGTTACCCCGCTGTCTCTGGGTATCGAAACCATGGGCGGTGTGATGACGACGCTGATCGCGAAAAACACCACTATCCCGACCAAGCACAGCCAGGTGTTCTCTACCGCTGAAGATAACCAGTCTGCGGTAACCATCCACGTGCTGCAGGGTGAACGTAAACGTGCAGCTGATAACAAATCTCTGGGTCAGTTCAACCTGGATGGTATCAACCCGGCACCGCGCGGTATGCCGCAGATCGAAGTTACCTTCGATATCGATGCTGACGGTATCCTGCACGTTTCCGCGAAAGATAAAAACAGCGGTAAAGAGCAGAAGATCACCATCAAGGCTTCTTCTGGTCTGAACGAAGATGAAATCCAGAAAATGGTACGCGACGCAGAAGCTAACGCCGAAGCTGACCGTAAGTTTGAAGAGCTGGTACAGACTCGCAACCAGGGTGACCATCTGCTGCACAGCACCCGTAAGCAGGTTGAAGAAGCAGGCGACAAACTGCCGGCTGACGACAAAACTGCTATCGAGTCTGCGCTGACTGCACTGGAAACTGCTCTGAAAGGTGAAGACAAAGCCGCTATCGAAGCGAAAATGCAGGAACTGGCACAGGTTTCCCAGAAACTGATGGAAATCGCCCAGCAGCAACATGCCCAGCAGCAGACTGCCGGTGCTGATGCTTCTGCAAACAACGCGAAAGATGACGATGTTGTCGACGCTGAATTTGAAGAAGTCAAAGACAAAAAATAATCGCCCTATAAACGGGTAATTATACTGACACGGGCGAAGGGGAATTTCCTCTCCGCCCGTGCATTCATCTAGGGGCAAATCAAAAAAGATGGCTAAGCAAGATTATTACGAGATTTTAGGCGTTTCCAAAACAGCGGAAGAGCGTGAAATCAAAAAGGCCTACAAACGCCTGGCCATGAAATACCACCCGGACCGTAACCAGGGTGACAAAGAGGCCGAGGCGAAATTTAAAGAGATCAAGGAAGCTTATGAAGTTCTGACCGACTCGCAAAAACGTGCGGCATACGATCAGTATGGTCATGCTGCGTTTGAGCAAGGCGGCATGGGCGGCGGCGGTTTTGGCGGCGGCGCAGACTTCAGCGATATTTTTGGTGACGTTTTCGGCGATATTTTTGGCGGCGGACGTGGTCGTCAACGTGCGGCGCGCGGTGCTGATTTACGCTATAACATGGAGCTCACCCTCGAAGAAGCTGTACGTGGCGTGACCAAAGAGATCCGCATTCCGACTCTGGAAGAGTGTGACGTTTGCCACGGTAGCGGTGCAAAACCAGGTACACAGCCGCAGACCTGTCCGACCTGTCATGGCTCTGGTCAGGTGCAGATGCGCCAGGGCTTCTTCGCTGTACAGCAGACCTGTCCACACTGTCAGGGCCGCGGTACGCTGATCAAAGATCCGTGCAACAAATGTCATGGTCATGGTCGTGTTGAGCGCAGCAAAACGCTGTCCGTTAAAATCCCGGCAGGAGTGGACACTGGAGACCGCATCCGTCTTGCGGGCGAAGGTGAAGCGGGCGAGCATGGCGCACCGGCAGGCGATCTATACGTTCAGGTTCAGGTTAAACAGCACCCGATTTTCGAGCGTGAAGGCAACAACCTGTATTGCGAAGTCCCGATCAACTTCGCTATGGCAGCGCTGGGTGGCGAAATCGAAGTACCGACCCTTGATGGTCGCGTCAAACTGAAAGTGCCTGGCGAAACCCAGACCGGTAAGCTGTTCCGTATGCGCGGTAAAGGCGTCAAGTCTGTTCGCGGCGGTGCGCAAGGTGACTTGCTGTGCCGCGTTGTCGTCGAAACACCGGTAGGTCTGAACGAGAAGCAGAAACAGCTGCTGCAAGAGCTGCAGGAAAGCTTCGGTGGCCCAACCGGTGAGCACAACAGCCCGCGTTCAAAGAGCTTCTTTGATGGTGTGAAGAAGTTTTTTGACGACCTGACTCGCTAACCTCCCCAAAAGCCTGCCTGTGGGCAGGCTTGGGTAAAAATAGGGTGCGTTGAAGATATGCGAGCACCTGTAAAGTGGCGGGGGTCACTCCCCCCCGTTGCTCTTACTCGGATTCGTAAGC
>NZ_CAWNSE010000007.1:0-214514 GCF_963876935.1 Escherichia sp. MOD1-EC4550 | reverse complement strand
TGTGAAGATTTTTTTGCAGGCCCTGACTCGCAACCCCCCCCAAAAGCCGGCGTGGGGGCGGGTTGGGGAAAAAATGGGGTGGTTTGAAGATAGGCGAGCCCCTGAAAGGGGGGGGGAACCCCCCCCCGCCGTTGCTCTTACTCGGATTCGTAAGCCGTGAAAACAGCAACCTCCGTCTGGCCAGTTCGGATGTGAACCTCACAGAGGTCTTTTCTCGTTACCAGCGCCGCCACTACGGCGGTGATACAGATGACGATCAGGGCGACAATCATCGCCTTATGCTGCTTCATTGCTCTCTTCTCCTTGACCTTACGGTCAGTAAGAGGCACTCTACATGTGTTCTGCATATAGGGGGCCTCGGGTTGATGGTAAAATATCACTCGGGGCTTTTCTCTATCTGCCGTTCAGCTAATGCCTGAGACAGACAGCCTCAAGCACCCGCCGCTATTATATCGCTCTCTTTAACCCATTCTGTTTTATCGATTCTAATCCTGAAGACGCCTCGCATTTTTGCGTAATTAATCTTTAGTACATTGTTTATTTTAACTCTTATGTGCGTTTTCATTTACAAAAGTTGAGATTATGAACAAGAGGTTTAAGTTATGCCTGAATGGTGAGTGATTACTGGAGAAAGTAATAGAAGATACAAAATATTCTTGTACAGAATTGAATTTTCTTTTTGTGAGGAAAAATGTTTATAAATCAATGAGTGATATTTAAAATCGACACACTTTTTGAAACACGATACCTCCACACCCGGGGGTAAAAGTAATCTGCGATCTCCATCACGCTTTGCCATTCACCTTTAAATATACTTTCTGAGTCGTTCTTAATCAAAATAAATTATCTGATGTATTGATTTCTATGGAACCATAAAAACAATGAATGGAGAGCATATTATATGTCTGCCAAAAGACGGCTTCTTATTGCGTGTGCCCTGACAACGATTTTCTATCATCTTCCTGCATATTCTTCATTAGAATATAAAGGTTCCTTTGGCTCAATAAATGCAGGTTATGCAGACTGGAATAGTGGATTTGTAAATACTCACCGTGGTGAAGTATGGAAAGTGACTGCGGATTTTGGGGTAAATTTTAAAGAAGCAGAATTTTACTCATTTTATGAAAGTAATGTACTCAATCATGCTGTAGCAGGGAGAAATCATACGGTTTCAGCAATGACGCATGTCAGACTCTTTGACTCTGATATGACATTCTTTGGCAAAATTTATGGCCAATGGGATAACTCATGGGGTGACGATCTGGACATGTTTTATGGATTCGGTTACCTCGGCTGGAACGGCGAGTGGGGCTTTTTTAAACCGTATATTGGATTACATAATCAATCTGGTGACTACGTATCAGCTAAATATGGTCAAACGAATGGTTGGAATGGTTATGTTGTTGGCTGGACAGCAGTATTGCCATTTATGTTATTTGACGAAAAATTTGTTTTATCTAACTGGAATGAAATAGAACTGGACAGGAACGATGCTTACACGGAGCAGCAATTTGGCCGGAACGGGTTAAATGGCGGTTTAACTATTGCCTGGAAGTTCTATCCTCGCTGGAAAGCCAGTGTGACGTGGCGTTATTTCGATAATAAGCTGGGCTACGATGGCTTTGGCGATCAAATGATTTATATGCTTGGTTATGATTTCTAATTTTTTATCAGGGAATAATTATGCAGAAAACGTTAATGGCCAGTTTGATCGGCCTTGCAGTTTGCACAGGGAATGCTTTTAGTCCTGCCTTAGCCGCAGAGGCTAAACAACCTAATTTAGTCATTATTATGGCGGATGATTTAGGTTATGGCGATTTAGCAACATATGGTCATCAGATCGTTAAAACCCCCAATATTGACAGGCTTGCCCAGGAGGGCGTCAAATTTACTGACTACTATGCCCCAGCTCCCTTAAGTTCTCCTTCGCGAGCGGGGTTATTAACGGGGCGGATGCCATTTCGTACCGGCATACGTTCATGGATACCAACGGGAAAAGATGTGGCATTAGGGCGTAATGAACTCACGATTGCTAATCTACTCAAAGCGCAAGGGTACGACACGGCAATGATGGGTAAGCTGCATCTGAATGCAGGCGGCGATCGTACCGATCAGACTCAGGCAAAAGATATGGGCTTTGATTACTCACTGGTTAATACGGCGGGTTTTGTTACCGACGCTATTCTGGATAATGCGAAGGAGCGTCCCCGTTTTGGCATGGTGTATCCGACGGGTTGGTTGCGTAACGGGCAACCCACACCTCGTGCCGATAAAATGAGTGGTGAGTATGTCAGTTCGGAAGTCGTTAACTGGTTGGATAACAAAAAGGATAGTAAGCCTTTCTTCCTTTATGTCGCTTTTACCGAAGTGCATAGCCCCCTGGCTTCGCCCAAAAAATACCTCGACATGTACTCACAATATATGAGCGCGTATCAGAAGCAGCATCCTGATTTATTTTATGGCGACTGGGCGGATAAACCCTGGCGTGGTGTGGGGGAATATTATGCCAACATCAGTTATCTGGATGCTCAGGTTGGAAAAGTACTGGATAAAATCAAAGCGATGGGTGAAGAAGATAACACCATCGTTATTTTTACCAGTGATAACGGCCCAGTAACCCGTGAAGCACGTAAAGTTTATGAACTGAATTTGGCAGGGGAAACTGATGGATTACGTGGTCGCAAGGATAATCTTTGGGAAGGCGGCATCCGTGTTCCGGCGATTATTAAATACGGAAAGCATCTTCCAAAGGGAATGTTTTCAGATACTCCCGTTTATGGTCTGGACTGGATGCCTACGCTGGCGAAAATGATGAACTTCAAATTACCGACGGACCGCACTTTTGATGGCGAATCGTTGGTTCCTGTCCTTGAGAACAAGGCGCTAAAACGTGAAAAGCCATTAATCTTCGGAATTGACATGCCATTCCAGGATGATCCAACCGACGAATGGGCGATACGTGATGGTGACTGGAAAATGATCATCGATCGTAACAATAAGCCAAAGTACCTATACAACCTCAAAACCGATCGTTTTGAGACCATTAATCAGATAGGTAAAAATCCAGACATTGAAAAACAAATGTATGGTAATTTCTTAAAGTATAAAGCCGATATTGATAATGATTCATTAATGAAAGCCAGGGGTGATAAACCAGAAGCAGTGACCTGGGGCTAACCTGATAATCATAATAAATGTAATGTATGCCATTTAGGGCTATGCCCGCCTGATTCAGTGCTACGCATTGAATCAGGTTCATTTCGCGTTGAACAATATCAAGATACGGCTATTCGCAGGGAGTGGATATGTTTACCAACGTAAATGTTGATTGTTGCAAAACACCAGGATGTAAAAACCTGGGGGTGCTGAATAGCCAGGATTATGTCGCACAGGGTAAAAATATTTTATGCCGTGAATGTGGTTACTTGTTTCCAGTGATATCTGAACAGTCGCTTAATATTTATCGTAATATTGTGAATCACTCCTGGAGAGGTTTGATTTGCCAATGTTCAACTTGCGGAGGCACGTCCCTCAAAAAATATGGATATTCTGCACAAGGCCAGAGGAGAATGTATTATCATCATTGTTCCAGAACTTTTATCACTCTGGATCATGTAAATACAACGCCGCGAAGAACACATTTAGCATTGATGATTGAGCAAGGGGCCTCACTTGCAGATATCCGTAAATTATTACTTCTTAATAGCACAGGGCTTAACCGTGAGTTGATGAAACTAGCCCGGGAAGTAAACTATAAAGAAAGTTGCCAGTACTCTTCTGCTTCTGATATTTCTCTCGCTACCCGCGCTTTTCGCGTAAAGTTTAACGGTAGTAACAACTATCTTTATAGTCTTGTTACCGCAGAAGAACAAAGCGGTAGAGTCGTCGCTATTTCAACAAATTATTCTTCATCAGCGGTAGAGTCGCATTATCAATATGCATCAAGTTATGAAGAGCGTTTGTCTCCAGGTACACTGGCGCATCACGTACAACGCAAGGAGTTACTTACTATGCGGCGTGATACCTTATTTGATATTGATTATGGTCGGGCGATATTACATCAAAACGATCCGGGGATGCTGGTGAAACCGGTTCTTCCGGCGTATCGCCATTTTGAACTGGTTAGAGCACTGACTGAAGCATATTCTATAAATATTCAACACTACCTTGATCACGAGTGCTTTATATTAGGCGGTTGTCTAATGGCTAATTTACAGCATATTCATCAAGGCCGGTGCCATATTTCATTTGTGAAAGAACGCGGCGAGAAAACGACTCATTATGATACGCCGCCGCGGTTGTTTTTGAGTGGTGGCGTGAGAAATAATGTTTGGCGTGCATTTTCCGCCCGTGATTATTCAATGGCTGTTTGTAACCTTACAGGAAACAAGAAAGCAAATGAAATGCGGTATTCGACGTTAGCAAGCGCGACTCGTTTTATCAACTTCCTGGAGGCTCATCCCTTTCTACTCTCATTAAACCGAATGTCGCCTGCCAATGTTGTCTCAACATTAGATATTTTCAAGCATCTCTGGAATAAACAGCTATAGCACAGTGCGATTTTATTATTACTTTTCCTAATTAATCCCTCAGAAATCCTAACCTTAAGCTATGATTATCAGGGCTTAGGGTCACTCGTGAGCGCTTACAGCCGTCAAAAACTCATCTCATCGCTGATGGCACAAATCCTTCAATGGTTCGTAAAAAACGAATTACTCCTACACTATAATCTGATTTTAACGATGATTCGTGCGGGGTAAAATAGTAAAAACGATCTATTCACCTGAAAGAGAAATAAAAAGTGAAACATCTGCATCGATTCTTTAGCAGTGATGCCTCGGGAGGCATTATTCTTATCATTGCCGCTATCCTGGCGATGATTATGGCCAATAGCGGCGCAACCAGTGGATGGTATCACGACTTTCTGGAGACGCCGGTTCAGCTCCGGGTTGGTTCACTCGAAATCAACAAAAACATGCTGTTATGGATAAATGACGCGCTGATGGCGGTATTTTTCCTGTTAGTCGGTCTGGAAGTTAAACGTGAACTGATGCAAGGATCGCTAGCCAGCTTACGCCAGGCCGCATTTCCAGTTATCGCCGCTATTGGTGGGATGATTGTGCCGGCATTACTCTATCTTGCCTTTAACTATGCCGATTCGATTACCCGCGAAGGGTGGGCGATCCCGGCGGCTACTGACATTGCCTTTGCACTTGGTGTGCTGGCGCTGTTGGGAAGTCGTGTTCCGTTAGCGCTGAAGATCTTTTTGATGGCTCTGGCTATTATCGACGATCTTGGGGCCATCATTATCATCGCATTGTTCTACACTAATGACTTATCGATGGCCTCTCTTGGTGTCGCGGCTGTAGCAATTGCGGTACTCGCGGTATTGAATTTGTGTGGTGTACGCCGCACGGGCGTCTATATTCTGGTTGGCGTGGTGTTGTGGACTGCGGTGTTGAAATCGGGGGTTCACGCAACCCTGGCGGGGGTAATTGTCGGCTTCTTTATTCCTTTGAAAGAGAAGCATGGGCGTTCTCCAGCGAAGCGACTGGAGCATGTGTTGCACCCGTGGGTGGCGTATCTGATTTTACCGCTGTTTGCATTTGCTAATGCTGGCGTTTCACTGCAAGGCGTCACGCTGGATGGCTTGACCTCCATTCTGCCATTGGGGATCATCGCTGGCTTGCTGATTGGCAAACCGCTGGGGATTAGTCTGTTCTGCTGGTTGGCGCTGCGTTTGAAACTGGCGCATCTGCCTGAGGGAACGACTTATCAGCAAATTATGGCGGTGGGGATCCTGTGCGGTATCGGTTTTACTATGTCTATCTTTATTGCCAGCCTTGCCTTTGGTAGCGTAGATCCAGAACTGATTAACTGGGCGAAACTCGGTATCCTGGTCGGTTCTATCTCTTCGGCGGTAATTGGATACAGCTGGTTACGCGTTCGTTTGCGTCCATCAGTTTGACAGGACGGTTTACCGGGGAGCCATAAACGGCTCCCTTTTCATTGTTATCAGGGAGAGAAATGAGCATGTCTCATATCAATTACAACCACTTGTATTACTTCTGGCATGTCTATAAAGAAGGTTCCGTGGTTGGCGCAGCGGAGGCGCTTTATTTAACACCACAAACCATTACCGGACAGATTCGGGCGCTGGAAGAGCGCCTGCAAGGCAAATTATTTAAGCGCAAGGGACGTGGTCTCGAACCCAGCGAGCTGGGAGAGCTGGTCTATCGCTATGCCGATAAAATGTTCACCTTAAGCCAGGAAATGCTGGATATCGTGAACTATCGCAAAGAATCCAATTTATTGTTTGACGTTGGCGTGGCTGATGCACTTTCTAAACGCCTGGTCAGTAGCGTACTTAACGCCGCAGTGGTAGAAGGCGAGCCGATTCATCTTCGCTGCTTCGAATCCACCCACGAAATGCTGCTGGAGCAATTAAGCCAGCATAAACTGGATATGATCATTTCCGACTGTCCGATAGATTCTACGCAGCAGGAAGGCCTGTTCTCCGTGAGAATTGGCGAATGTGGCGTGAGCTTCTGGTGTACAAATCCACCACCGGAAAAACCATTCCCGGCTTGTCTGGAAGAACGGCGGCTTTTGATTCCTGGACGGCGTTCAATGTTAGGACGCAAATTGCTTAACTGGTTTAACTCCCAGGGATTAAATGTAGAAATCCTCGGCGAGTTTGATGATGCCGCATTAATGAAAGCTTTTGGTGCGATGCACAATGCAATCTTCGTTGCTCCAACGCTTTATGCATATGACTTTTATGCCGATAAAACTGTCGTGGAAATTGGTCGCGTAGAAAATGTAATGGAAGAGTACCATGCTATTTTTGCTGAGCGGATGATTCAGCACCCGGCGGTACAGCGAATCTGCAATACGGATTATTCTGCGCTTTTTAGCCCAGCGGCACGTTAATCGGCAGCTCCCCCAAAGTTAAGGTGGGGGAGATAGATTAGTTGTACATTACCACGATTTTGACTCGGCTCATTATTTGCCCGCTTGAGACATTGTTTCCATATGTACGCGGGCGAATAAATAGAGGAATCTGATTACTTCCTTCATGGGGATGCTGAAAAGAGTAGTAATTGCTTTTACCATACTGCATTTCATTCGTACCATCATTGGAAAGTTGAAAGCCTATTTGACCCGCACCGTCCTCACTGTTTTCTAACTCATTTTTTAATATGCTGGTTCCTGAATCCTGTATCGTCACTGGCTCAAAGTAATATTCAACATCACTGGGTTCAAAAACTAATTCACCTTGCTCACCCTGGATACAGTCAAATCTTATATGATGAAACTGATAATTTTCATTATTGATACGAGACAGTACAAATCGTCCAGTGTCGATAGATTGATCTTCAAAACCACAGGTCATTAAATTTACCTGTAAAATAGTATTTAAATTAAAATTAAAGCGGACGCTATTACAATTAGTATTATTCCCTGTACATGAACTCACTTCAATTTCGAACAACAAAGGAAAAGGAGTTCCTGGAAAAATGTCTGCGGTGTTAGAACTATCTGATACAGATGCGATAGAATATGGAATGGTGAAATTTATCGCAGATAGCATTTCTTCTAAATTATAAGATAACTTCCCTGGAAGCTCTATTTTTTTACCGTCAGATTCAAAGGGGAAATTAATAATGTAATGACGACTTCCGACTTTAAACCTTAAAGCGTTCTGTGTTAAAAAATGAACTTTAATGGCGTTGGTCGTCTCTTGCAAGTCTGCACACTCAATGATATTCTCGGTGTTTTCAATTTTCTCGGCAGTTAGATTTCCTTTCATACTCAGTGGCTTGAGTATATATGTTCCACGTTGTTCACCGACATTGGTCACTGCACAGGGAGCACTCTGCACAATAAAAGAATATAGACTCAAGGTGATTAATAAAAGCCACTTCATAGTAAACTCCTTTTACTGGCATATATATGTTTTGTTTTCATCGATGACGTGTTGAAAAGTAATAGTACAGAATAAGTTCTGTTCATCATTGAGAGCAACTTTTATGCCAGTGGGGATTTCATCTACGCGAATAAAAAGGCGACTACCCTGGCCAACGACTCCAATATTGTTTTCCTGGAGATCCAGTACGTCATAGCCAAAGGTTAATGGCGATCCATCGGGACGCAGTGCCTGTATATACCTGGGCTTACGTTGGTCAGTTGTAAACTGCACATAAGAAACTGCTCCACGGTAAGGCGCAATAATTTGACGATTGCCCTGCAATTCTGTTTCACTTTCACTGTTTGCTATATCAAGTACCAGATGGTTTTCACGATGAGGTATCATCAGGTCGTAAACAACCTGGCCTTTGCTGTTTGTTCGGTTGTATTTTTGTCCATTAATATGCGCGCCTTCTAACCCAGGCGCATCCAGAATTGCAAATGTATCGGATAACTGGTTAGTTATATTAATACCACCGGGCCAGACAACTAATCCACTACTAATACTTCCACCACTTTGCCAGGCGTTTTTAGAATGGCTATAGCTGCCATCTATTGTGGCGATGGGAGTTCTCCAGCTTAAATTCGTACCAAGCGAGGTATCATTATTTTGTTGTTGCTGATTAACATATATACCATAATTTAACTGATCATGTTCACCGGCTATGCCAGTAATTCCAGTATTGTTGGAGGAATAGCCATCTTTGGAAAATGAGGTCGAATTCGATAAGTTAATTTGGTGACGTGTTTTGGCAATATCATCCCCCCAGTAGAAAGGAATGGAGATAAACAGATTAAAACGCTCCTCTTCTTTGTCGTTTTCATCATAGGATTGGCTGGCAGAGAAAGTATAACTGATGTGTTGCCAGCTATTGGAATAACTGAATTGGTAATCTTTAGCATTTCCACTTCGCCCCCAGTAATTCCGCCAAAGCGCACTTAATGATACATTTCCCTGATTATTGGATAAAGGTTGCATGATATTGGCAGAAAGGCTATTTTTTCTGCCAATATCATAAAAATCGTCATAGTCACTCTGATGATTTATTTTATCATTTTCGTAAAGATGGTCGCTGAATGTCCTGTAATCCTGCGAAGCATAACGCCAGGCGGCCACGCTAAAGTGAGTAGCCGTTTGCAATAGATATTTATTATAGGCGACCTGATAGCTCGTACCTTCGTGTCTGGTATCATTATTTAACTTACTACTCGATCGGGTAGCATCAAAAGATATTGCTCCCAGCGGTGTATTCCAACCATTTCCCAGAGTTATAGCATTATAGTTATCGGATAAAATCGTACCGCCATAAAGTGTCAAAAGATTGTTGAGGCCATATATATAATTTGCCTCGAGAAAGTCCTCCTGATTCTTGACACCATATATCTGACTGCGTCCGGCGATAAAATCGAAATTTGAAACACCAGGTTGCAGCATATTGGGCACGGAAGAGTAGGGCACCAAAAAGGAACGAACACTACCATCTGCTTCCTTAATGCTGACATCGAGATCAGAGCCGCTGCCCGAAAGTTGCAAATCTGCGATAGTAAATGGTCCTGGGGGAACCTCTTTTTGGTAAATGGTATAGCCATTTTGCGAAACCGTTATCAAGGCGTTACTTTGCGCAACACCTTGTACTAAAGGTGTAAAGCTTTGCATAGAATCAGGTAGCATTTGCATATCGCGAAATAAGCGTATTCCGCTAAATCGCAGAGAGTCGAATATGAGTGAGGATGTGTAATTTTCTCCTATCTGAACTGTGCTTAATATTTGCGACCAGCCACGTTCCAGGTAAAGAGTATTACTTTGCCATTTGCCTTTCATATCATCAGGTTTGCTATAACTGGCATCAGAGTGTAACTGCCAACTAAATAAATTTAATCCGCTGTTAAACCGGCCATAACTGGCTGTATTACTGTTATTATTGCTGTCATAAGAGCGATACTGACTTAAATTATAGGAGGTATAAAAAGCATCAATGCCGCGATCCCAACTTTCTGGGGGAACGTAGCCTCTTTCAAGTTCACTGATATACGCCTGTGGTACTGTTAAATTTAGTCGGTGTTCACTGATATCCCACTGATATTGTCCACCATGAACCGCTTCATCCAGTAAAATACAATTATCTTCTGTATTGAGGTTATCGTTCTTTACCCCCAGTGTGGTTAGCAGCACCTTAGGCAGACATGGTTTGGCTGGTGACTCTGGGATCGTGATATCTTTTTTCCCACGCCACTGGTGATTTACATAAAAATCAAGTTCGTAGTTTCCTGGAAGCGGTTGTTTATTATCGAAACGATATTCGGAAACTTTTTCTCCTCTCATGCCGCCAATCATGAAGTGCGTATCAAAAGTTTCTTCAGCATAACCCGGAAAAGAATACAAAAAAATAATAGCAGCGACCCATCGTGTCGTCCTTAACATGAATTTTTCCTGTTATCTCGCGGCGATTTTACTATGGATGTTATTCCCGTAATCATCAACTACCGTTAGTTCATATTCTGATGCGTGGTTATTTTTTAATGTAATGTCGTTGTTCGAAAATGGAGGTAGTAAGATACTTTCATTATTAACTTTCACGTTTTGTGCTTTGATAGTTGTAATCGTTATCCAGTTGGCTGTTTCGTTGTTTATTGAGATGGCGTTATTTTTCTTTTTGATATTTAATTGAGAAAAGCTTTTTTTATCTACTGGAGCGATTCCGCTTGGACGCCAAAGTAACTTTATACGGTTTTGCAATGCAAGCTTAATTTTGTTTTTTCCTGCATTTTGTGGGTTGTTTGGAGGGATATCCAGAATATTTAGATAAAATAAACTTTCTTTATTGTGAGGCAAATTGTTTGGCATTTTTCTTATTTTAAGTTGTTGGCCGGAACCACCTACTACACGACTTACTGGCGGTGTGAGAATAAATGGGACCTGAATTTTTTCTGGCGCGATAGTGGTGTTCCCATCATCGATCCATGCCTGAATTAAAGAGGCATTTTTACTTTGATTCATTAACTGTACGAGAACTTCTCTGTTTTTTTCAGGATAAATAATGCGCGTACCATAGATGACCACACCAGCATGAACAGGTAAAACAAAAAATGACATCAGTAATGCTGTTATTATTCTCACGTAATCACTCCGTAAATAATACCGGTAGCAGAGCTACCGGCAAAAAACGTTAATCAGCACTGATTTTAATCGTTACGGTTGACTCTACGGAGCCTTTTGTAACAGGATTGCCACTTGTGCGGGCATATTGTGCATTTAAATTAAGAAAATATTGACCAGAGCCATTATCTTTCAGCGGTGTTTTTAACCCCGGTCTCATTCTGGTCAAAGTTCCATCATCGAGGAAAATGGCAAAGCCAATGTTCTCAGCAGTTCCTTTATTCAGCGTAAAGTTATTAGCATCAAACTCTGATGCTAGCACTTCGATACTTGGGGCTGTATTGCCGTCACACTGAATTTCTAAGTCATGAGAGGTTGAACCGGTTTTTAAAGTATAGATTTCATTATTGATAAGTTGATTCATTGCACTGGTTACAACATCTTCGACAACGATATCTGTTGTCGAATCACCATTAACAAAGTAACACGTTGTATCAACAACTTCTCCTCTAATGGTTAGCGTTCCTTGATCGACATCCTTGGCGAAGGTTGTTGCGCTAAACATCAACGTTGTCGCAACGAAGGGAATAATATACTTTTTCATAAATCATCCTTAATTAACTGGTATGGAAGGTCACTCTTTTTCAAACCCGATTATGTGATCAGGTTGTTATTATTTAGATTAATGTTTAAATTTTTTAATTTCTTGATGTGAAGTTGATGAAGCTTTGAAAATTTAATATTCTTAATTGTTCCCTTCTTTATAAGAAGAGCAAGGTGCCATCATTAGAGTGACAGAGTAGGATGTTTCAGAGCATGCTTCAGATTGTTTTTTATTTCTCTGCAGTGTATTAATAATCATCACAGACAATTTCATTCTGAAATTACTTCTTTCTTTGAGTATTTTAATCTTGGTGAACTATGTTTTTCATAAGGAACATACTTTCATTGATGCTCTGAAGGTATTTACTCATTTCCGGAGATGTTTTGTCGTAATCGTGCATATACTTACTCAATTCTTGATACACATCATTATTTAGCGTTACATTGTCGCGAACTAATGTTTGAACCAATGGAATCAAAATTTCGAAACGAGACGCTTTGTCATCAATACTTCCCAGTGTTTTGAATACTCCTGTATATATGTTACCTAAGTACTTATTGACAAGTTGAGTGGTCCATCGAACAGGCATAATATCTTCACAGAGAAGGTTTTTTATTTTTGTTTTAATGAAGAATACTCCAAATATATTACATTTTTTTAAGAAAAGATTATTTATTTCTCCATTGAAAAAGGTTGTGTTTGATAAGTCACTTTCAAAGCATGATATATTTGATAATATACAAGTGGAATAATAACCATATGTCAGGTTGCTCTTTTCTATCGTTAAGTTTGATAGCAATATTTTATGTATGTTAATATTTGGAGCAGTCAAGTACTGGATTTTTTGCTTGTTAAGTTCATAAATCTCCATGGATTTATTATAGGGTAATAAAAGTATAAATTCCTTTATATAATATCCGTCGTAAGAAAAGACAACATTAAATTTATTGGTGGTCGTTTTTTCAGTTGTGCAGCAAGCTGTTTTTTGTATTAATTGATTAGTCGTAATTTTAAAAGATGATAATTTTTCACAAAGCTGTGAATATGCTGTGTTGCTAGTTTTAAAATTCTGCCATGTTATATCTTGGTTAACATCGATGGATAAGTAAGGGATTTTTTGATATTGCCCATTGTATAACTCAGGGTATGTGTTCATTTTAATTAGCTTTTTGAGTTCCTTGCTAAGATAACCTTTTTTCTTGTCTATTTCTCTGTATTTTCTGTTTAGCAAGGTATCCTGATGATCATAAAATGACTGAACTTTTTTGCAGGCTTCATAAAATATTTCAGGAGTATATAACTGATCGTATATTTCCTGATCGAAGTTTGTCTTTAAAAATTTAAGGAATTTGACATGGCAATCTTCTGATATCTTAATATCTTCAGTAATATATTCACTTGTGACGTCATCAAAAACATCCAATCTAAGTAATGTGATGTTTTTGTCTTTTAAAAAAGAAAGTTGGATTGTGTGTTCTTGGACTTTACATCTATAAAAATGCGCATCTATCAAATTAGTCTGTTGAAATAAAAAATGAAGTGCTGGAGATATTTTAGGTAACTGTTGGCTTCTAAAAAAATCATCAAATAAAATAATTAACTCTGTTTTATACTCGCATAATATTTTTAATGAATTGTCTTTTCTTGTTTCCTTTATTGTTTCATTATCTGCTATATTTGATTTATAAAGATAATGTGGCAAAGTATATATACCATCTTTCATTATCAGTCCTTGAATTTGATGAGTTTTTTTATTAATTTATTTTAAAGTATATGTGATTACTATCAAAAATCGCTCATTAGTTTTTAATAAGTACATTATAAATAAGTATTTAACCTGTATTGATTGTGGTTAATAATTTATTAGATTTAATAAAGTGATATTTATGGATGGTTAAAGAGTATAGGAATTTAATTCAAAAATAGAGTGATCTTAAGTTTAAGACCTCAATGTGTATCACGATCTCCACATTCTATGTAGGGGAGTCTGGAGATTGAGTAGATATTCTTATTCAGAATGTATCAGCCGATGGTTCTGCGATTTTTAAGCCACGAAGAGTCCAGAGAGTGTAACGGCATGTCTGCAAGCACCTGCAACTTTTGACTCTCTGGCAATCGCCATTGTGTTCTCTCAGGCATCACAAAAGCCGCAGATATAAAAAAACCCGCTTGCGCGGGCTTTTTCACAAAGCTTCAGCAAATTGGCGATTAAGCCAGTTTGTTGATCTGTGCAGTCAGGTTAGCCTTATGACGTGCAGCTTTGTTTTTGTGGATCAGACCTTTAGCAGCCTGACGGTCCACGATCGGTTGCATTTCGTTAAATGCTTTCTGTGCAGCAGCTTTGTCGCCAGCTTCGATAGCTGCGTATACTTTCTTGATGAAAGTACGCATCATAGAGCGACGGCTTGCGTTGTGCTTACGAGCCTTTTCAGACTGAATGGCGCGCTTCTTAGCTGATTTGATATTAGCCAAGGTCCAACTCCCAAATGTGTTCTATATGGACAATTCAAAGGCCGAGGAATATGCCCTTTTAGCCTTCTTTTGTCAATGGATTTGTGCAAATAAGCGCCGTTAATGTGCCGGCACTCGTTACGTAGTGATGGCGCAGGATTCTACCAGCTTGCGGGGTGCGAATACAGCTTTTCCGCGATAAAAATTGCAGCAGGCGGTCTGTTTCTTCCCGTAATTTGCGGCATGGCAATGAAAAGCCACTTCTTTCTGATTTCGGTACTCAATCGCCGGTTAACCTTGACCGCTGTACAAGGTATACTCGGACGATTTTCACTGTTTTGAGCCAGACATGAAGCTGATACGCGGCATACATAATCTCAGCCAGGCCCCGCAAGAAGGGTGTGTGCTGACTATTGGTAATTTCGACGGCGTGCATCGCGGTCATCGCGCGCTGTTACAGGGCTTGCAGGAAGAAGGGCGCAAGCGCAACTTACCGGTGATGGTGATGCTTTTTGAACCTCAACCACTGGAACTGTTTGCTACCGATAAAGCCCCGGCACGGCTGACCCGACTGCGGGAAAAACTGCGTTACCTTGCAGAGTGTGGCGTTGATTACGTGCTGTGCGTGCGTTTCGACAGGCGTTTCGCGGCGTTAACCGCGCAAAATTTCATCAGTGACCTTCTGGTGAAGCATTTGCGGGTAAAATTTCTTGCCGTAGGTGATGATTTCCGCTTTGGCGCTGGTCGTGAAGGCGATTTCTTGTTATTACAGAAAGCTGGCGCGGAATACGGCTTCGATATCACCAGTACGCAAACTTTTTGCGAAGGTGGCGTGCGCATCAGCAGTACCGCTGTACGTCAGGCGCTGGCGGATGACAATCTGGCTCTGGCAGAAAGTTTACTGGGGCACCCGTTTGCCATCTCCGGGCGTGTGGTCCACGGTGATGAATTAGGGCGCACTATAGGTTTCCCGACGGCGAATGTACCGCTGCGCCGTCAGGTTTCCCCGGTGAAAGGGGTTTATGCGGTAGAAGTGCTGGGCCTCGGTGAAAAGCCGTTACCCGGCGTTGCAAACATCGGAACACGCCCAACGGTTGCCGGTATTCGCCAGCAGCTGGAAGTGCATTTGTTAGATGTTGCAATGGACCTTTATGGTCGCCATATACAAGTAGTACTGCGTAAAAAAATACGCAATGAGCAGCGATTTGCGTCGCTGGACGAACTGAAAGCGCAGATTGCGCGTGATGAATTAACCGCCCGCGAATTTTTTGGGCTAACAAAACCGGCTTAAGCCTGTTATGTAATCAAACCGAAATACGGAACCGAGAATCTGATGAGTGACTATAAATCAACCCTGAATTTGCCGGAAACAGGGTTCCCGATGCGTGGCGATCTCGCCAAGCGCGAACCGGGAATGCTGGCGCGTTGGACTGATGATGATCTGTACGGCATCATCCGTGCGGCTAAAAAAGGCAAAAAAACCTTCATTCTGCATGATGGCCCTCCTTATGCGAATGGCAGCATTCATATTGGTCACTCGGTTAACAAGATTCTGAAAGACATTATCGTGAAGTCCAAAGGGCTTTCCGGCTATGACTCGCCGTATGTGCCTGGCTGGGACTGCCACGGTCTGCCGATCGAGCTGAAAGTAGAGCAAGAATACGGTAAGCCGGGTGAGAAATTCACCGCCGCCGAGTTCCGCGCCAAGTGCCGCGAATACGCAGCGACTCAGGTTGACGGTCAGCGCAAAGACTTTATCCGTCTGGGCGTGCTGGGCGACTGGTCGCACCCGTACCTGACTATGGACTTCAAAACTGAAGCCAACATCATCCGCGCGCTGGGCAAAATCATTGGCAACGGTCACCTGCACAAAGGCGCGAAGCCGGTGCACTGGTGCGTTGACTGCCGTTCTGCGCTGGCGGAAGCGGAAGTTGAGTATTACGACAAAACTTCTCCGTCCATCGACGTCGCTTTCCCGGCGGTCGATCAGGATGCACTGCAAGCAAAATTTGGCGTAAGCAACGTTAACGGCCCAATCTCGCTGGTGATCTGGACCACTACGCCGTGGACTTTGCCTGCCAACCGCGCAATCTCCATTGCACCGGATTTCGACTATGCGCTGGTGCAGATCGACGGTCAGGCCGTGATTCTGGCGAAAGATCTGGTTGAAAGCGTAATGCAGCGTATCGGCGTTACCGATTACACCATTCTCGGCACGGTAAAAGGTGCGGAGCTGGAGCTGCTGCGCTTTACCCATCCGTTTATGGGCTTCGACGTTCCGGCAATTCTTGGCGATCACGTTACCCTGGATGCCGGTACCGGTGCCGTTCACACCGCGCCAGGCCACGGTCCGGACGACTATGTGATTGGTCAGAAATATGGTCTGGAAACCGCTAACCCGGTTGGCCCGGACGGTACTTATCTGCCGGGTACTTACCCGACGCTGGATGGTGTTAACGTCTTCAAAGCGAACGACATCGTCGTTGCGCTGCTACAGGAAAAAGGCGCGCTGCTGCACGTTGAGAAAATGCAGCACAGCTATCCGTGCTGCTGGCGTCACAAAACGCCGATCATCTTCCGCGCTACGCCGCAGTGGTTCGTCAGCATGGATCAGAAAGGCCTGCGTGCGCAGTCACTGAAAGAGATCAAAGGCGTGCAGTGGATCCCTGACTGGGGCCAGGCGCGTATCGAGTCGATGGTCGCTAACCGTCCTGACTGGTGTATCTCCCGTCAGCGCACCTGGGGCGTACCGATGTCACTGTTCGTGCACAAAGACACTGAAGAGCTGCATCCGCGTACCCTCGAACTGATGGAAGAAGTGGCAAAACGCGTTGAAGTTGATGGCATCCAGGCGTGGTGGGATCTCGATGCGAAAGAGATCCTCGGCGACGAAGCTGACCAGTACGTGAAAGTGCCGGATACGCTGGACGTATGGTTTGACTCCGGATCTACCCACTCTTCTGTTGTTGACGTGCGTCCGGAATTTGCCGGTCACGCAGCGGACATGTATCTGGAAGGTTCTGACCAGCACCGTGGCTGGTTCATGTCCTCTCTGATGATCTCTACCGCGATGAAGGGCAAAGCACCGTATCGTCAGGTACTGACCCACGGCTTTACCGTGGATGGTCAGGGTCGCAAGATGTCTAAATCTATCGGCAACACCGTTTCGCCGCAGGATGTGATGAACAAACTGGGCGCGGATATTCTGCGTCTGTGGGTGGCATCAACTGACTACACCGGTGAAATGGCCGTTTCTGACGAGATCCTGAAACGTGCTGCCGACAGCTATCGTCGTATCCGTAACACTGCACGTTTCCTGCTGGCAAACCTGAACGGTTTCGATCCGGCAAAAGATATGGTGAAACCGGAAGAGATGGTGGTACTGGATCGCTGGGCCGTAGGTTGTGCGAAAGCGGCGCAGGAAGACATCCTCAAGGCGTACGAAGCATACGATTTCCACGAAGTGGTACAGCGTCTGATGCGCTTCTGCTCCGTTGAGATGGGCTCTTTCTACCTCGACATCATTAAGGACCGCCAGTACACCGCGAAAGCGGACAGCGTGGCGCGTCGTAGCTGCCAGACTGCGCTGTATCACATCGCAGAAGCGCTGGTTCGCTGGATGGCACCAATCCTCTCCTTCACCGCTGATGAAGTGTGGGGCTATCTGCCGGGCGAACGTGAAAAATACGTCTTCACCGGCGAGTGGTACGAAGGCCTGTTTGGTCTGGCAGACAGCGAAGCGATGAACGATGCGTTCTGGGACGAGCTGTTGAAAGTGCGTGGCGAAGTGAACAAAGTCATTGAGCAAGCGCGTGCCGACAAGAAAGTGGGTGGCTCGCTGGAAGCGGCAGTGACCTTGTTCGCAGAACCGGAACTGGCGGCGAAACTGACCGCGCTGGGCGATGAATTACGATTTGTCCTGTTGACCTCCGGCGCTACCGTTGCAGACTATAACGACGCACCTGCTGATGCCCAGCAGAGCGAAGTACTCAAAGGGCTGAAAGTCGCGTTGAGTAAAGCCGAAGGTGAGAAGTGCCCACGCTGCTGGCACTACACCCAGGATGTCGGCAAGGTAGCGGAACACGCAGAAATCTGCGGCCGCTGTGTCAGCAACGTCGCCGGTGACGGTGAAAAACGTAAGTTTGCCTGATGAGTCAATCGATCTGTTCAACAGGGCTACGCTGGCTGTGGCTGGTGGTAGTCGTGCTGATTATCGATCTGGGCAGCAAGTACCTGATCCTCCAGAATTTTGCTCTGGGGGATACGGTCCCGCTGTTCCCGTCGCTTAATCTGCATTATGCGCGTAACTATGGCGCGGCGTTTAGTTTCCTTGCCGATAGCGGCGGCTGGCAGCGTTGGTTCTTTGCCGGTATTGCGATTGGTATTAGCGTGATCCTGATGGTGATGATGTATCGCTCGAAGGCCACGCAGAAGCTAAACAATATCGCTTACGCGCTGATTATTGGCGGTGCGCTGGGCAACCTGTTCGACCGCCTGTGGCACGGCTTCGTTGTCGATATGATCGACTTCTACGTCGGCGACTGGCACTTCGCTACCTTCAACCTTGCCGATACTGCCATCTGTGTCGGTGCGGCACTGATTGTGCTGGAAGGTTTTTTGCCTTCTAAAGCGAAAAAACAATAATAAACCCTGCCGGATGCGATGCTGACGCATCTTATCCGGCCTACAGATTGCTGCGAAATCGTAGGCTGCATCCGGCAAAAATCCTCAAAATATAAGAGCAAACCTGCATGTCTGAATCTGTACAGAGCAATAGCGCCGTCCTGGTGCACTTCACGCTAAAACTCGACGATGGCACCACCGCCGAGTCTACCCGCAACAACGGTAAACCGGCGCTGTTCCGCCTGGGCGATGCTTCTCTCTCCGAAGGTCTGGAGCAACACCTGCTGGGGCTGAAAGTGGGCGATAAAACCACCTTCTCGCTGGAGCCAGATGCGGCGTTTGGCGTGCCGTCACCGGACCTGATTCAGTACTTCTCCCGCCGTGAGTTTATGGATGCAGGCGAGCCAGAAATTGGTGCAATCATGCTTTTTACCGCAATGGATGGCAGTGAGATGCCTGGCGTGATCCGCGAAATTAACGGCGACTCCATTACCGTTGATTTCAATCATCCGCTGGCCGGGCAGACCGTTCATTTTGATATTGAAGTGCTGGAAATCGATCCGGCACTGGAGGCGTAACATGCAGATCCTGTTGGCCAACCCGCGTGGTTTTTGTGCCGGGGTAGACCGCGCTATCAGCATTGTTGAAAACGCGCTGGCCATTTACGGCGCACCGATATATGTCCGTCACGAAGTGGTGCATAACCGCTACGTGGTCGATAGCCTGCGGGAGCGTGGGGCTATCTTTATTGAGCAGATTAGCGAAGTGCCGGACGGCGCGATCCTGATTTTCTCCGCACACGGTGTTTCTCAGGCGGTACGTAACGAAGCGAAAAGCCGTGATTTGACGGTGTTTGATGCCACCTGTCCGCTGGTGACCAAAGTGCATATGGAAGTCGCCCGTGCCAGCCGCCGTGGTGAAGAGTCTATTCTTATCGGTCACGCCGGTCACCCGGAAGTGGAAGGGACGATGGGTCAGTACAGCAACCCGGAAGGGGGAATGTATCTGGTCGAATCGCCGGACGATGTGTGGAAACTGACGGTCAAAAACGAAGAGAAACTCTCCTTTATGACCCAAACCACGCTGTCGGTGGATGACACGTCTGATGTGATCGACGCGCTGCGTAAACGCTTCCCGAAAATTGTCGGTCCGCGCAAAGATGACATTTGCTACGCCACCACTAACCGTCAGGAAGCGGTACGCGCTCTGGCAGAACAGGCGGAAGTAGTACTGGTGGTTGGTTCAAAAAACTCTTCCAACTCCAACCGTCTGGCGGAACTGGCCCAGCGTATGGGCAAACGCGCGTTTTTAATTGACGATGCGAAAGATATCCAGGAAGAGTGGGTAAAAGGCGTGAACTGCGTTGGCGTAACTGCGGGCGCATCGGCTCCGGATATTCTGGTGCAGAATGTGGTGGCACGTTTGCAGCAGCTGGGCGGTGGTGAAGCCATCCCGCTGGAAGGCCGTGAAGAAAACATTGTTTTCGAAGTGCCGAAAGAGCTGCGTGTCGATATTCGTGAAGTCGAGTAAAGATTAATCATTCAAAACCAGCACATTCGTTGCTGGTTTTTTTTAGCTGTACTCTTCTGCGGAGGCAAGGATGATGAGCAAGATAGCTTATGGATTGGCGGGATTTTTGGCTTTTGTATTTTGTTTGGGAGCGGCCAATGGCGCTTCGCAGCTTGAATTTCCGTTCTGGGATCGAAATTATTCCGGGACGATTGCGGGTAAGCAGGTAAGTGTCGATATCACGCGGATTAACAACGACCTTCATGGTAGCTATTGCTATGAACCCTGCAATCAGAGAAAAATGCGATTAATTCTGCGTGGATCTCTCCAGGTTAAGCGGTTGCTTCTTGAGGAGCGCGCACAGACACTTTCTGGTCAATGGGATGCTGAAGTTTCACCGATTGAGATAAAAGGTGTATGGACTTCAGCCGATAAAAAACACCATTTCCCCATTGCGCTTAACTATAACAAACCCAAAAACGATCCGGGCATTGATCTGGTGCTGGTGGCGGAAGTGAATGACGATTACGACCCTTCCAAAGCGATCGACTGTAATAATGTTCCGGTCATTTCAGCAATAAAATTATATCGTGATGGGAAACCGATACAGACCTTATATACTGCTTCTATCGGCACTTGTAGCATTTTTACGCCTCAATGGAAGGATGTTAATTTTGATGGTTATCCGGATCTTTCCATTCCGCAAGAGTTACCCGCTGGACCCAATATCCCCGAACAAACCTGGCTTTACGATCCCTCAACACAACGTTTTGTTGATGCGCCTGCGTCTTATCAGGAAATCACCTCGCCGGAGCCAGATGCAGAATATAAGCAGATCGTCAGCCATTGGCGAGGAAGCTGCTGTAGTCACGGGGTTGACGTTTATCGCTGGAAGGGGAAAGAGGTTGAATTGATCGAGAGAGGTTCAAGTTATCTTCAGCCCGTGCTAAGCAAAGGTAAAATGTATACCTGCTACGTAATTCCTTCCTATCACGATGGCCGCATTTTTTATCTGCAGGAACGTAAGAATGGTCATCTGACGCCGACTTTTACTGATGTGAAGGGGTGTGAGCCATTTCAGTTAACCACGGATATCCGCACAGTCATTCAGTCACAGAAACCAGGTATGAAGCCGGAATCCATTGAAATTCAGTGGCAGGAAGATAAAGCGTCTCCAGGGGAATTTTGCCCGCTAGTACCGTTTGTTGAAGGCGATAAACTTAGCCCGCGTCTGGTGACGAATAAAGATATTTCGGATATCTGTATCAGCCGCGATGAGTTCAAAGCCATGAGCAAGTAACAAGCCAGGAGAGACAGTAATGACAAAACTTATACCCATCTTCCTTGATACAGACCCAGGCATTGACGATGCGGTCGCCATTGCCGCCGCGATTTTTGCCCCCGAACTCGACCTGCAACTGATGACCACCGTCGCGGGTAATGTTTCGGTTGAGAAAACTACCCGCAACGCCCTGCAACTGCTGCATTTCTGGAATGCGGATATTCCGCTCGCCCAGGGAGCCGCTGTGCCGCTGGTACGCGCACCGCGTAATGCAGCATCTGTGCACGGTGAATCGGGAATGGCTGGCTACGACTTTGTCGAGCACAACAGAAGCCCACTGGACAAACCCGCATTTCTGGCGATTCGTGATGCCCTGCTGCGTGCGCCTGAGCCTGTTACGCTGGTAGCCATCGGCCCGTTAACCAATATTGCGCTGTTACTTTCACAATGCCCGGAATGCAAACCGCATATTCGCCGTCTGGTGATCATGGGCGGTTCTGCCGGACGCGGCAACTGTACGCCAAACGCCGAGTTTAATATCGCTGCCGATCCAGAAGCGGCAGCCTGTGTCTTCCGTAGCGGCATCGAAATCGTTATGTGCGGTCTGGATGTCACCAATCAGGCAATATTAACTCCTGACTATCTCGCTACTTTGCCGGAGTTGAATCGTACCGGGAAAATGTTGCACGCCCTGTTTAGCCACTACCGTAGCGGCAGTATGCAAAGCGGTCTGCGTATGCACGATCTCTGCGCCATCGCCTGGCTGGTGCGCCCAGACTTGTTCACTCTCAAACCGTGTTTTGTGGCGGTGGAAACTCAGGGTGAATTTACCTCAGGTACTACGGTTGTTGATATTGATGGTTGCCTGAGTAAACCTGCAAACGTGCAGGTGGCGCTGGATCTGGATGTGAAAGGTTTCCAGCAGTGGGTGGCTGAGGTGCTGGCTCTGGCGTCGTAACCTGTCACATGTTATCGGCATGCAGTCATTCATCGACTCATGCCTTTCACTGATATCCCTCCCTGTTTATCATTAATTTCTAATTATCAGCGTTTTTGGCTGGCGGCGTAGCGATGCGCTGGTTACTCTGAAAACGGTCTATGCAAATTAACAAAAGAGAATAGCTATGCATGATGCAAACATCCGCGTTGCCATCGCGGGAGCCGGGGGGCGTATGGGCCGCCAGTTGATTCAGGCGGCGCTGGCATTAGAAGGCGTGCAGCTGGGCGCGGCGCTGGAGCGCGAAGGATCTTCTTTACTGGGCAGCGACGCCGGTGAGCTGGCGGGTGCAGGAAAAACAGGCGTTACTGTGCAAAGCAGCCTTGATGCGATAAAAGATGATTTTGATGTGTTTATCGATTTTACCCGTCCGGAAGGTACGCTGAACCATCTCGCTTTTTGTCGCCAGCATGGCAAAGGGATGGTGATCGGCACTACGGGGTTTGACGAAGCCGGTAAACAGGCGATTCGTGACGCCGCCGCCGATATTGCGATTGTCTTTGCCGCCAATTTTAGCGTTGGCGTTAACGTCATGCTTAAGCTGCTGGAGAAAGCAGCCAAAGTGATGGGTGACTACACCGATATCGAAATTATTGAAGCACATCATAGACATAAAGTTGATGCGCCTTCAGGCACCGCACTGGCAATGGGAGAGGCGATCGCCCACGCCCTGGATAAAGATCTGAAAGATTGCGCGGTCTACAGTCGTGAAGGCCATACCGGTGAACGTGTGCCTGGCACCATTGGTTTTGCCACCGTGCGTGCAGGTGACATCGTTGGCGAACATACCGCGATGTTTGCCGATATTGGTGAGCGTCTGGAGATCACCCATAAGGCGTCCAGCCGCATGACATTTGCTAACGGTGCGGTAAGATCGGCTTTGTGGTTGAGTGGTAAGGAAAGTGGTCTTTTTGATATGCGAGATGTGCTTGATCTCAATAATTTGTAACCACAAAATGTTTATGATGATGCAAAAATAACACATTTAATTTATTGATTATAAAGGGCTTTAATTTTTGGCCCTTTTATTTTTAGTTTTTTATTTATAAAAGCATATAAAGTGCTAAAAATAACATGTTTTCGCTTTTATTTTTGTTGTTTCAATGTAAATTTTGACCATTTGGTCCACTTTTTTCTGCTCATTTTTATTTCATGCAATCTTCTCGCTGCGCAAGCGTTTTCCAGAACGGGTTATATGATCTTTTTGTCGCTTAATGCCTGCAAAACATGCATGAGCCACAAAATAATATAAAAAATACCACCATTAAGTTGACTTTTAACGCCCATATCTCCAGAATGCCGCCGTTTGCCAGAAATTCGTCGGTAAGCAGATTTGCATTGATTTACGTCATCATTGTGAATTAATATGCAAATAAAGTGAGTGAATATTCTCTGGAGGGTGTTTTGATTAAGTCAGCGCTATTGGTTCTGGAAGACGGAACCCAGTTTCACGGTCGGGCCATAGGGGCAACAGGTTCGGCGGTTGGGGAAGTCGTTTTCAATACTTCAATGACCGGTTATCAAGAAATCCTCACTGATCCTTCCTATTCTCGTCAAATCGTTACTCTTACTTATCCCCATATTGGCAATGTCGGCACTAATGACGCCGATGAAGAATCTTCTCAGGTACATGCACAAGGTCTGGTGATTCGCGACCTGCCGCTGATTGCCAGCAACTTCCGTAATACCGAAGACCTCTCTTCTTACCTTAAACGCCATAACATCGTGGCGATTGCTGATATCGATACCCGTAAGCTGACGCGTTTACTGCGTGAGAAAGGCGCACAGAATGGCTGCATTATCGCAGGCGATAACCCGGATGCGGCGCTGGCGTTAGAAAAAGCCCGCGCGTTCCCAGGTCTGAACGGCATGGATCTGGCAAAAGAAGTGACCACCGCAGAAGCCTATAGCTGGACACAAGGGAGCTGGACGTTGACCGGCGGCCTGCCAGAAGCGAAGAAAGAAGACGAGCTGCCGTTCCATGTTGTGGCTTATGATTTTGGTGCCAAGCGCAACATCCTGCGCATGTTGGTGGATAGAGGCTGCCGCCTGACCATCGTTCCGGCGCAAACCTCTGCGGAAGACGTGCTGAAAATGAATCCAGACGGCATCTTCCTCTCCAACGGTCCTGGCGACCCGGCACCGTGTGATTACGCTATTACTGCCATCCAGAAATTCCTCGAAACCGACATTCCGGTATTCGGCATCTGCCTCGGTCATCAGCTGCTGGCGCTGGCGAGCGGTGCGAAGACCATCAAAATGAAATTTGGTCACCACGGCGGCAACCATCCGGTTAAAGATGTGGAGAAAAACGTGGTGATGATCACCGCCCAGAACCACGGTTTTGCGGTGGATGAAGCAACATTACCTGCAAACCTGCGTGTCACACATAAATCCCTGTTCGACGGTACGTTACAGGGCATTCATCGCACCGATAAACCGGCGTTCAGCTTCCAGGGTCACCCGGAAGCCAGCCCTGGTCCACACGACGCAGCGCCGTTGTTCGACCACTTTATCGCGTTAATTGAGCAGTACCGTAAAACCGCTAAGTAATCAGGAGTAAAAGAGCCATGCCAAAACGTACAGATATAAAAAGTATCCTGATTCTGGGTGCGGGCCCGATTGTTATCGGTCAGGCGTGTGAGTTTGACTACTCTGGCGCGCAAGCATGTAAAGCCCTGCGCGAAGAGGGTTACCGCGTCATTCTGGTGAACTCCAACCCGGCGACCATCATGACCGACCCGGAAATGGCCGATGCGACCTACATCGAGCCGATTCACTGGGAAGTGGTACGCAAGATTATTGAAAAAGAGCGCCCGGACGCGGTGCTGCCAACGATGGGCGGTCAGACGGCGCTGAACTGTGCGCTGGAGCTGGAGCGTCAGGGCGTGCTGGAAGAGTTCGGCGTCACCATGATCGGTGCCACTGCCGATGCAATTGATAAAGCAGAAGACCGCCGTCGTTTCGACGTAGCGATGAAGAAAATCGGTCTGGAAACTGCGCGTTCCGGTATCGCACACACCATGGAAGAAGCGCTGGCAGTTGCCGCTGAAGTGGGCTTCCCGTGCATTATTCGTCCATCCTTTACTATGGGTGGTAGCGGTGGCGGTATCGCTTATAACCGCGAAGAGTTTGAAGAAATTTGCGCCCGCGGTCTGGATCTCTCTCCGACCAAAGAGCTGCTGATTGATGAGTCGCTGATCGGCTGGAAAGAGTACGAGATGGAAGTGGTGCGTGATAAAAACGACAACTGCATCATCGTCTGCTCTATCGAAAACTTCGATGCGATGGGCATCCACACCGGTGACTCCATCACTGTCGCGCCAGCCCAAACGCTGACCGACAAAGAATATCAAATCATGCGTAACGCCTCGATGGCGGTACTGCGTGAAATCGGCGTTGAAACCGGTGGTTCCAACGTCCAGTTTGCGGTGAACCCGAAAAATGGTCGCCTGATTGTTATCGAAATGAACCCGCGCGTGTCGCGTTCTTCGGCGCTGGCGTCGAAAGCGACCGGCTTCCCGATTGCTAAAGTGGCGGCGAAACTGGCGGTGGGTTACACCCTCGACGAACTGATGAACGACATCACCGGCGGGCGTACTCCGGCCTCCTTCGAGCCGTCCATCGACTACGTGGTCACCAAAATTCCTCGCTTCAACTTCGAGAAATTCGCCGGGGCGAACGACCGTCTGACCACTCAGATGAAATCGGTTGGCGAAGTGATGGCGATTGGTCGCACGCAGCAGGAATCCCTGCAAAAAGCGCTGCGCGGCCTGGAAGTGGGTGCAACTGGCTTCGACCCGAAAGTCAGCCTCGATGATCCGGAAGCGCTGACCAAAATTCGCCGCGAGCTGAAAGACGCAGGCGCAGAGCGTATCTGGTATATCGCCGATGCGTTCCGTGCGGGCCTGTCCGTAGACGGCGTCTTCAATCTGACCAATATCGACCGCTGGTTCCTGGTACAAATTGAAGAGCTGGTGCGCCTGGAAGAGAAAGTCGCAGAAGTGGGCATCACTGGCCTGAACGCTGACTTCCTGCGCCAGCTGAAACGCAAAGGCTTTGCCGATGCGCGTCTGGCAAAACTCGCGGGCGTGCGTGAAGCAGAAATCCGTAAGCTGCGTGACCAGTATGACCTGCACCCGGTTTACAAGCGCGTGGATACCTGTGCGGCAGAGTTCGCTACCGACACCGCTTATATGTACTCCACTTATGAAGAAGAGTGCGAATCCAACCCATCTGACCGTGACAAAATCATGGTCCTCGGCGGCGGCCCGAACCGTATCGGTCAGGGTATCGAATTCGACTACTGCTGCGTACACGCCTCACTGGCGCTGCGCGAAGACGGTTACGAGACCATCATGGTGAACTGTAACCCGGAAACCGTCTCCACCGACTACGACACCTCCGACCGTCTCTACTTCGAGCCGGTAACCCTGGAAGATGTGCTGGAAATCGTGCGTATCGAGAAGCCGAAAGGCGTTATCGTCCAGTACGGCGGCCAGACCCCGTTGAAACTGGCGCGCGCACTGGAAGCCGCTGGCGTACCGGTTATCGGTACCAGCCCGGATGCTATCGACCGTGCGGAAGACCGTGAACGCTTCCAGCATGCGGTTGACCGCCTGAAACTGAAACAGCCGGCAAACGCCACCGTCACCGCGATCGAAATGGCGGTTGAGAAAGCGAAAGAGATTGGCTACCCGCTGGTGGTGCGTCCGTCTTACGTTCTCGGCGGTCGGGCGATGGAAATCGTCTATGACGAAGCTGACCTGCGTCGCTACTTCCAGACGGCGGTGAGCGTGTCTAACGATGCACCAGTATTGCTGGACCACTTCCTCGATGACGCGGTAGAAGTGGATGTGGACGCCATCTGCGACGGTGAAATGGTGCTGATTGGCGGCATCATGGAGCATATTGAGCAGGCGGGCGTGCACTCCGGTGACTCCGCATGTTCTCTGCCAGCCTACACTTTAAGTCAGGAAATTCAGGATGTGATGCGCCAACAGGTGCAGAAACTGGCCTTCGAATTGCAGGTGCGCGGTCTGATGAACGTGCAGTTTGCGGTGAAAAACAACGAAGTCTACCTGATTGAAGTTAACCCGCGTGCGGCGCGTACCGTTCCGTTCGTCTCCAAAGCCACCGGCGTACCGCTGGCAAAAGTGGCGGCGCGTGTGATGGCTGGCAAATCGCTGGCTGAGCAGGGCGTAACTAAAGAAGTTATCCCGCCGTATTACTCGGTGAAAGAAGTGGTGCTGCCGTTCAACAAATTCCCCGGCGTTGACCCGCTGTTAGGGCCAGAAATGCGCTCCACCGGGGAAGTTATGGGCGTGGGCCGCACCTTCGCTGAAGCGTTTGCCAAAGCGCAGCTGGGCAGCAACTCCACCATGAAGAAACACGGGCGTGCGCTGCTTTCCGTGCGCGAAGGCGATAAAGAACGCGTGGTAGACCTGGCGGCAAAACTGCTGAAACAGGGCTTCGAGCTGGATGCGACCCACGGCACGGCGATTGTGCTGGGCGAAGCGGGTATCAATCCGCGTCTGGTAAACAAGGTGCATGAAGGTCGTCCGCACATTCAGGACCGCATCAAGAATGGCGAATATACCTACATCATCAACACCACTTCAGGCCGTCGTGCGATTGAGGACTCCCGCGTGATTCGTCGCAGTGCGCTGCAATATAAAGTGCATTATGACACCACCCTGAACGGTGGTTTCGCTACCGCGATGGCGCTGAATGCCGATGCGACTGAAAAAGTAATTTCGGTGCAGGAAATGCACGCGCAGATCAAATAATAGCGTGTCATGGCAGATATTTTTCATCCGCTAATTTGATCGAATAACTAATACGGTTCTCTGATGAGGACCGTTTTTTTTGCCCATTAAGTAAATCTTTTGGGGAATCGATATTTTTGATGACATAAGCAGGATTTAGCTCACACTTATCGACGGTGAAGTTGCATACTATCGATATATCCACAATTTTAATATGGCCTTGTTTAATTGCTTCAAAACGAGTCATAGCCAGACTTTTAATTTGTGAAACTGGAGTTCGTATGTGTGAAGGATATGTTGAAAAACCACTCTACTTGTTAATCGCCGAATGGATGATGGCTGAAAATCGGTGGGTGATAGCAAGAGAGATCTCTATTCATTTCGATATTGAACACAGCAAGGCGGTTAATACCCTGACTTATATTCTGTCGGAAGTCACAGAAATAAGCTGCGAAGTTAAGATGATCCCTAATAAGCTGGAAGGGCGGGGATGCCAGTGTCAGCGACTGGTTAAAGTGGTCGATATCGATGAGCAAATTTACGCGCGCCTGCGCAATAACAGTCGGGAAAAATTAGTCGGCGTAAGAAAGACACCGCGTATTCCTGCCGTTCCACTCACGGAACTTAACCGCGAGCAGAAGTGGCAAATGATGTTGTCGAAGAGTATGCGTCGTTAATTTAATTTCGTTGATACCGTGCGGTCTGGTTGCCGGATGCGATGCTGGCATCTTATCCGGCCTACGGTTGCTCTCCAGTCAGGTCGGATAAGGTGTTTACGCCGCATCCGACGATGTCACTGCTTTGGCGCCACATCCGTCGTCCCCTGCAAACGGGGACGATTTTCCTCCATTTGTCTCAACGGCTGCGTTTCATGTAACGCTACATGGCAGCGGCCGACAAGATCCTGATACTCTTTGGTATTCAACTGCTTCCAATGTAACTCGTCGTCACTAACACTGCGTACAGCGCGGGCAGGCGTGCCCATCAACAACTGGCGTTTCTCGCCGCTAAAGCCTGCTTTGACAAAGCTCATGGCGGCAACAATGCTCTCTTCGCCAATGACCGCGCCATCCATAATCACGCTGTTCATCCCGACCAATGCATCGCGACCAATCACACAACCATGTAGGATTGCTCCGTGCCCGATATGGCCGTTTTCCCCAACGATGGTGTCAGTGTCGCAGTAGCCATGCATAATGCAGCCATCCTGAATATTGGCTCCCGCTTGCACGATCAACCGCCCGTAATCACCACGCAGTGAGGCGAGTGGGCCGATGTAGACACCGGCTCCCACAATCACATCGCCAATCAATACTGCACTGGGATGGACAAACGCCGTCGGGTGAACCACCGGAATTAACCCTTCAAAGGCGTAATAGCTCACGGTTGTTAACGTCCTTTCCACACCGGATCGCGCTTCTCGGCAAACGCCAGTGGCCCTTCAATGGCATCTTCCGAATGCAGAACCGATGGATAGTGTTTCAACACGCCGCTGCGAATATAGCGATACGCTTCTTCTACTGGCATTTCGCTGGTGGTGCGGTAGATCTCTTTCAGCGCTGCGATCGCCAGTGGTGCGCTGTCAACGAGTTGCTGTGCCAGTTCGCGGGCGTTATCCATCAGCTCCGCCTGGCTAACCACGCGGTTGACTACTCCCCAACGCAGCGCCTCTTCTGCGCCCATTCTTCTGCCGGTCATTACCATTTCATTGACGATGGCAGGTGGCAGGATCTTCGGCAGACGCAGCACGCCGCCGCTGTCAGGAACGATGCCCAGTTTGGCTTCCGGCAGGGCGAAGCTGGCGTTATCGGCACAGACAATAAAATCTGCCGCCAGTGCCAATTCAAAGCCGCCGCCAAAGGTGTAGCCGTTCACAGCTGCGATTACTGGTTTGTCGAGATTGAAAATTTCGGTTAATCCCGCAAAACCACCTGGACCAAAGTCAGCATCCGGTGCTTCGCCTTCTGCTGCCGCTTTTAAATCCCAGCCTGCGGAAAAGAATTTCTCTCCGGCACCGGTAATAATGGCGACGCGTAATTGCGGATCGTCACGGAAATTTAGAAAGACTTCGCCCATTTCAAAGCTGGTTTTTGCATCAATAGCATTCGCTTTTGGGCGATCAAGGGTAATTTCCAGAATTGATCCATTGCGGGTCAGATGTAATGATTCACTCATTCCTTTTCTCCATTTTTGCTTCTTCAGGGACGACAACACCCCTGCAAAAAATGCATATTGTTTTAGAGGGTGATTATTAGTTGGCAGAGTAGTTCCCTGCCGTTTCATTTATTTCAGATTCTTTCTGATTATTTTTCCCGAGCAATTACGTGGCAGATCTTTTCTGATCTCCAGATAAGAGGGCACTTTAAATTTCGCCATATTTTGTTCGCAGAAGCGGAAAAATTCCTCTTCGCTCAATGTTTCACCTTCATTCAGCACCACAAATGCTTTGATGGCTTCATCGCGAATCGAATCTTTAATACCCACAACCACGATATCCTGAATTTTCGGGTGCGCGGCGATGATATTTTCCAGCTCCACGCAGGAGACATTCTCGCCACCGCGTTTAATCATATTGCAGCGGCGATCGACGAAATAAAAAAAGCCCTCTTCGTCGCGGTATCCGGTATCGCCAGTGTGCAGCCAGCCATCGGCTTCCAGGACTCTGGCAGTGGCTTGCGGGTTAAGAAAATATTCTTTGAAGATGGTTTTCCCTGGTACGCCTTTAATGCAGATTTCACCGATTTCACCAGCCGGGAGCGGACGATTGTGATCGTCGCGGATCTCCGCTTCGTAGCAAAATCCTGCACGGCCAATTGACGGCCAGCGTCGTTTATCGCCCGGGCGATCGCCGATAATGCCAACAATGGTTTCCGTCATCCCATAAGACGTCAGCAAGCGGACGCCAAAGCGTTCACAAAATGCGTCTTTTTCCTGCTCCGACAGGTTGAGATAAAACATCACTTCCCGCAGATGGTGTTGCCGATCGTTCACAGAAGGCGGCTGCACCATCAAGGTACGGATCATCATCGGAATGCATTCGGTAACGGTGGCGCGGTACTTTTGTACCTGTCCCCAGAAGGCGCGGGCGCTGTATTTCTCGACCAGCACAAAGGTGGCACCGGCAGAAAACGCCGCCATCGCCGCAGTACACTGACAATCGATATGAAATGCAGGCATTACCGTCAGGTAGACGTCATCGTCACGTAGTGCGCACTGCCAGGCGGAGTAATATCCGGCGAAGCGCAGGTTGTAATGGGTAATCACCACCCCTTTCGGCCGGGAAGTGGTACCGGAGGTAAAGAGAATTTCCGCCGTATCGTCGGTCGATAGCGGCGGTGCATAGCACAAGGAGGCAGGTTGTTGATTTTTCAGTTGAGTAAACGAACTCACGCCATCATCAGCGGGAAGCTCCACATCTGTCAGGCAAATGTGCCGCAGTTGCGTGGCATCTTCCTGCTGAATCTGTTGATATATGGGATAGAACTGCGCACTGGTCACCAGCAGACACGCCTGGCTATTTTGCAGGATCCACGCGCTTTCTTCGCGCAACAGGCGGGCGTTAATCGGCACCATAATTGCGCCAATTTTTACCAGCCCGAACCAGCAAAAGATAAATTCCGGGCAGTTGTCGAGATGTAGAGCAACCTTGTCGCCTTTGCGAATCCCCAGCGTATAAAACAGGTTTGCCGTGCGGTTAATCTCCTGATTTAACTCAAGATAACTGTACCGGTTAACGACTCCGCCGCTGGATTCACAAATCAACGCCGTTTTATGACCGTAAACGTCAGCCAGATCGTCCCACATTTGACGTAGATGTTGTCCGCCAATGATATCCATTGCACCTCTATCCATTTTAGTCATTTGTTATTGGGCGGGCGCTAGTCAGACAAGCCGACTGACGCCACGCGTTTAGTCCTCAACTTTGGCCAGACCTTTGCTGACCAACTCCTGAATGTCGTTTTCGCTGTAGCCGATATTTTTCAAAATGGCGGCTGTGTCCATGCCATGTGATGGCATTCCGCGCCAGATTTGACCGGGGTTATTTTTGAATTTCGGCATCACGTTTGGCCCTTTGCAGGTGCGACCATCCATTGTTTGCCACTGGGTGATTGATTCACGGGCCACATACTGTGGATTGCTTTCCAGTTCCGGTACGGTCAGCACTTTGGCGCAGGCGATATTCAGTTCGGCAAAGCGTTCTTTTACTTCTGCGATGGTATGTGTCGCCAGCCAGGCATCGAGTTTCTCTTCTACCAGTGGGCCGTAAGGGCATTCGATACGGTGGATAAGCTGAGTGCCTTCCGGAATTTCTGGCGTGCCAAGCAGATGTGCGAGGCCAATATCTTTAAAACATTCTGCAATCTGAGTAATACCCACCAGTTCCATTACGATGTAGCCGTCGGCGCATTTGTACAGACCGCAACCTGCATAGTAGGGATCTTTACCTTTGGTCATGCGCGGGCACATTTCGCCGCCGTTGAAGTAATCCATCATGAAGTACTGGCCCATACGCAGCATCACTTCGTACATAGCGATATCGATACTTTCACCTTTACCGGTTTCACGCACTTTATGCAGTGCTGCCAGCGCCGCCGTGGTTGCGGTCAGGCCAGAAAAGTAATCGGCGGTATACGGGAAGGCAGGCATTGGCTGGTCAACATCACCGTTCTGAATCAGGTAACCACTGAAGGCCTGGGCGATGGTGTTATAGGCCGGAAGATTGGTGTACTCCTCGGTGCCGTACTGACCAAAACCGGACAGGTGAGCGATAACCAGTTTCGGGTTGTGCTGCCACAGGACTTCATCGGTAATGCCACGACGGGCAAAGGCCGGACCTTTACTGGCTTCGATGAAGATATCGGTGGTTTCCATTAATTTCAGAAACGCTTCGCGGCCTTCATCTTTGAAAATATTTAACGACAGCGCGTGCAAATTACGGCGGGAGAGCTGCGGGTAGTTCGGTTGAACGCGAATGGTGTCGGCCCAGGCGACGTTCTCGATCCAGATAACTTCCGCCCCCCATTCTGCGAACATTTGCCCGGCGAACGGCCCGGCGATTTCGATACCGGAGAAGACAACGCGCAATCCGGCCAGCGGCCCGAATTTCGGCATGGGTAGATGATCCATTATTAGCTCCTGAAAAATTTATGTAGCGCATGACTGCCGGATGCGGCGTAAACGCTTTATCCGGCCGACATTCGTGCTCCCGTAGGCCTGATAAGACGCGTCAGCGTCGCATCAGGCAGCGCACGGACTTAGCGATATTGCTTCAGCACCGCGCGACCCAGCGTCAGGATCTGCATTTCGTCAGATCCTCCGGAAACGCGGTCTACACGCAGATCACGCCAGAAGCGGCTGATGCGGTGGTTGCCCGCAATCCCAACACCGCCCAGCACCTGCATTGCGCTATCCACCACTTCAAATGCCGCATTGGCGCAGAAGTATTTGCACATTGCTGCATCGCCAGAGGTGATGGTGCCGTTGTCTGCTTTCCACGCTGCTTCATACAGCATGTTTTTCATGGAGTTTAATTTGATCGCCATGTGGGCGAATTTTTCCTGAATCAACTGGAAACGACCAATAGCCTCGCCAAACTGTACGCGTTGGTTGGCGTATCGCGCCGCATCTTCAAAGGCGCACATCGCCGTACCGTAGTTGGTGAGGGCTACCAGGAAACGTTCATGGTCGAACTCTTCTTTGACGCGGTTAAAGCCGTTACCTTCCCGACCGAACATGTCTTTCTCGTCCAGTTCCACATCGTCAAAGGTGATTTCACAGCAGCTATCCATACGCAGACCGAGCTTCTCTAGTTTGGTCACTTTGATGCCCGGTTTGCTCATATCAACAAACCATTCGGTGTAGACAGGTTTGTCCGGAGAAGCCCCGTCACGCGCCATCACCACGATGTACGGGGTGTAGGCGCTGCTGGTAATAAAACACTTACTACCATTAAGATAAATCTTACCATTTCTACGGGTATAAGTCGTTTTCAGGCTACCCACGTCAGAGCCAGCCCCGGGTTCGGTAATCGCTGAGTTCCACATCTGCTTACCAGTACCACGAAACGCCATAATCTTGTCGATCTGCTCTTGTGTGCCTTCGCGCAGGAAGGTGTTGAATCCACCCGGCAACTGGTACAGCACGTAGGTTGGTGCCCCCAAACGACCCAATTCCATCCACACGGCGGCGAGGGTGACAAAACCTGCGTCCAGCCCGCCGTGCTCTTCCGGGATAAGCAGGCTGTCGATACCCATATCTGCCAGTGCTTTGACAAAACGTTCCGGGTAGACGCTGTCACGGTCGCACTCGGCAAAATAGGCCTCCCAGTTTTCGCTGGCCATCAGTTCGCGGATACCGGCGACAAACAGTTCCTGCTCATCATTTAAATTAAAATCCATCTTTCAACCTCTTGATATTTTGTGGGTTAATTAATCTTTCCAGTTCTGTTTCGCGTCTTTAATAAAGGAGAGCGTCACCATAATGTTGACGAAGAACAGCGGGCATCCTCCGGCAATAATGGCGGTTTGAATCGGTTTCAGGCCGCCGAGCGCCAGCAGAACAATACCGATAATGCCAACCTGAATTGACCAGCCGATACGCACCAGCAGCGGTGGCTCTTCGCCATCGCGTACTTCGCGGCAAGTGGACATCGCCAGGGTATAAGAGCAGGCGTTAACCAGGGTAACGGTGGCGATAAAGCAGAGGATGAAGAAGCCCCACATGGTGGCGGTGCTGAGCGGTAGAGCAGCCCAGGTTTCGATGATGGCGCGCGCGACACCGTACTGTTCGATCAGATGCGGAATGTTGATGATGTTTTTATCCATCAACAGCAGAGTGTTACTACCGAGTACAGTCCACAGGATCCAGGTGGATGCGGTCAGACCCAGTACCATGCCGAAGCACAGTTCACGCACGGTACGACCACGGGAGATGCGGGCGAGGAAGATACTCATCTGGATAGCGTAAATTACCCACCATGCCCAGTAGAACACGGTCCAGCCCTGCGGGAAGCCGCCTTTGGCGATGGGATCGGTATAGAACAACATACGCGGCAGATACATCAGCAACATTCCCACCGAATCGGTGAAGTAGTTCATGATGAAGCTGGCACCGCTGACGATGAACACCCAACCCAGCATCAGGAAGCTCAGGTAACTACGCACGTCACTGGCGATACGTACCCCTTTTTGCAGACCACAGGCGACGCAAATGGCGTTGAGGATAATCCAGCAGGTAATGATGATAGCGTCCAGTTGCAGGGTATGCGGAATACCAAACAACCACTGCATACACTCGGTCACCAGCGGCGTAGCAAGGCCCAGGCTGGTGCCCATGGCGAAGATCAAGGCGACGAGATAGAAGTTGTCGACGATAGTGCCGAACAGCCCTTTGGCGTGTTTTTCACCTACCAGCGGCACCAGGGTGGAGCTGGGGCGAATCACTTCCATTTTGCGGACAAAGAAGAAGTAAGCGAAGGCGACGGAGAGGAAGCTGTAAGTGGCCCACGGCAACGGTCCCCAGTGGAACAAGCTGTAAGCCAGCCCCAGCTCTTTCGCACCCGTCGAGTTCGGTTCTAAGCCAAACGGCGGGGTAGAGATGTAGTAGTAGATCTCAATCGATCCCCAGAACAGTACGGCAGCAGACGTGCAGGAGGCGAACATCATAAAGATCCAACTGGCGGTACTAAATTCTGGTGGTTCGTTACCTAAACGCTTTTTGGCATACGGGCCAAACACCAGCCAGAACCAACCGAAAAGCATCACCACCATATACCATTCAAATGCCCATCCCCATACATTGGTGACGTAACTGAATACAGCATTAATAACGACATTCGCCGCATCCAGATCTCTGACTGTAAGCCAACAAAGTATGCCGACGACTATTAACGGCGGAAAGAAAACCTTCGGTTCTATTCCCGTTTTTCTCTTTTCATTCTTCATGAGTTAATTCCACTGTGAAAACGAATATTTATTTTGCGTTCCCGTTTGTTTTATTTTTGTTAACATTTAATATGATTATTATTAACCTCGTGGACGCGTTAATGGCTAACTCATAATGGGTATTCAACAAGCTGCATTCTGTGATTGTTATCACATTTTTGTTTCGGGTAAATAGAGGGCATTTTTGTGTTAATTTTGATTATTAATCAGTTTGTTATGTTCTGATATGAGTAAAAAAATAGCATCTGACTTTCAATATTGGTGATCCATAAAACAATATTGAAAATTTCTTTTTGCTACGCCGTGTTTTCAATATTGGTGAGGAACTTAACAATATTGAAAGTTGGATTTATCTGCGTGTGACATTTTCAATATTGGTGATTAAAGTTTTATTTCCAAATTAAAGGGCGTGATATCTGTAATTAACACCACCGATATGAACGACGTTTCCTTCATGATTTCTGGAGATGCAATGAAGATTATTACTTGCTATAAGTGCGTGCCTGATGAACAGGATATTGCGGTCAATAATGCTGATGGTTCGTTAGACTTCAGTAAAGCCGATGCCAAAATAAGCCAATACGATCTCAACGCTATTGAAGCGGCTTGTCAGTTAAAACAGCAGGCGGCAGAAGCGCAGGTGACGGCCTTAAGTGTGGGCGGTAAAGCCCTGACCAACGCCAAAGGGCGTAAAGATGTGCTATCACGCGGTCCGGATGAACTGATTGTGGTGATTGATGACCAGTTCGAGCAGGCACTGCCGCAACAAACGGCGACTGCACTGGCTGCAGCCGCCCAGAAAGCAGGGTTTGATCTGATCCTCTGCGGCGATGGTTCTTCCGACCTTTATGCCCAGCAGGTTGGTCTGCTGGTGGGCGAAATCCTCAATATTCCGGCAGTTAACGGCGTCAGCAAAATTATCTCCCTGACGGCAGATACCCTGACCGTTGAGCGCGAACTGGAAGATGAAACAGAAACGTTAAGCATTCCGCTGCCTGCGGTTGTTGCTGTTTCCACTGATATCAACTCCCCACAAATTCCTTCGATGAAAGCCATTCTCGGCGCGGCGAAAAAGCCAGTCCAGGTATGGTCGGCGGCGGATATTGGCTTTAACGCCGTGGAAGCCTGGTCTGAACAACAGGTTGCCGCACCGAAACAGCGCGAGCGTCAGCGCATCGTGATTGAAGGTGACGGCGAAGAACAGATCGCCGCATTTGCTGAAAATCTTCGCAAAGTCATTTAATTACAGGGGATGCTATGAACACGTTTTCTCAAGTCTGGGTATTCAGCGATACCCCTTCTCGTCTGCCGGAACTGATGAACGGTGCGCAGGCTTTAGCTAATCAAATCAACACCTTTGTCCTCAATGATGCCGACGGCGCACTGGCAATCCAGCTTGGTGCTAATCATGTCTGGACATTAAGCGGCAAACCGGACGATCGGATGATCGAAGATTACGCCGGTGTCATGGCTGACACTATTCGCCAGCACGGCGCAGACGGTCTGGTGCTGTTGCCGAATACCCGTCGCGGCAAATTACTGGCGGCAAAACTGGGTTACCGCCTTAAAGCGGCGGTTTCGAACGATGCCAGCGCCGTTAGCGTGCAGGACGGTAAAGCGACAGTGAAACACATGGTTTACGGCGGTCTGGCGATTGGCGAAGAACGCATTGCCACGCCGTATGCGGTACTGACCATCAGCAGCGGCACGTTTGATGCGGCTCAGCCAGACGCGTCACGTACTGGCGAAACACACACCGTGGCGTGGCAGGCTCCGGCGGTGGCGATTACCCGCACGGCAACCCAGGCGCGCCAGAGCAACAGCGTCGATCTCGACAAAGCCCGTCTGGTGGTCAGCGTCGGTCGCGGCATTGGCAGCAAAGAAAACATTGCGCTGGCGGAACAGCTTTGCAAGGCGATAGGTGCGGAGCTGGCCTGTTCTCGTCCGGTGGCAGAAAACGAAAAATGGATGGAGCACGAACGCTATGTCGGTATCTCCAACCTGATGCTGAAACCTGAATTGTACCTGGCGGTGGGGATCTCCGGGCAGATCCAGCACATGGTTGGCGCTAACGCGTCGCAAACTATTTTCGCCATCAACAAAGATAAAAATGCGCCGATCTTCCAGTTCGCGGATTACGGCATTGTTGGTGACGCCGTGAAGATCCTTCCGGCGCTGACCGCCGCTTTAGCGCGTTGATCCACTCTGGCAGGGCTGCATTTCGGCCCTGCCGCTGACAGGGAGCTCTTATGTCCGAAGATATCTTTGACGCCATCATCGTCGGTGCAGGGCTTGCCGGTTCGGTTGCCGCACTGGTGCTCGCCCGCGAAGGTGCGCAAGTGTTAGTTATCGAGCGTGGCAATTCCGTAGGTGCCAAGAACGTCACCGGCGGGCGTCTCTATGCCCACAGTCTGGAACACATTATTCCTGGTTTCGCCGAATCCGCCCCCGTAGAACGCCTGATCACCCATGAAAAACTCGCGTTTATGACGGAAAAGTCAGCGATGACTATGGACTACTGCAACGGTGACGAAGCCTCACCATCACAGCGTTCTTACTCCGTTTTGCGCAGTAAATTTGATGCCTGGCTGATGGAGCAGGCCGAAGAAGCGGGTGCGCAGTTAATTACCGGGATTCGTGTCGATAACCTCGTACAGCGCGATGGCAAAGTCGTCGGTGTAGAAGCCGATGGCGATGTGATTGAAGCGAAAACGGTGATCCTTGCTGACGGGGTGAATTCCATCCTTGCCGAAAAGCTGGGGATGGCAAAACGCGTCAAACCGACGGATGTGGCGGTTGGCGTGAAGGAACTGATCGAGTTACCGAAGTCGGTTATCGAAGACCGTTTTCAGTTGCAGGGTAATCAGGGGGCGGCTTGCCTGTTTGCGGGATCACCTACTGATGGCCTGATGGGCGGCGGCTTCCTTTATACCAATGAAAATACCCTGTCGCTGGGGCTGGTTTGCGGTCTGCATCATCTGCATGACGCAAAAAAATCGGTGCCGCAAATGCTGGAAGATTTCAAACAACATCCGGCAGTTGCACCGCTGATTGCGGGCGGCAAGCTGGTGGAATATTCCGCTCACGTAGTGCCGGAAGCAGGCATCAACATGCTGCCGGAGCTGGTCGGTGACGGCGTGTTGATTGCCGGTGATGCTGCCGGAATGTGTATGAACCTCGGTTTTACTATTCGCGGTATGGATCTGGCGATTGCCGCCGGGGAAGCTGCTGCAAAAACCGTGCTTTCAGCGATGAAAAGCGACGATTTCAGTAAGCAAAAACTGGCGGAATATCGTCAGCATCTTGAGAGTGGCCCACTGCGCGATATGCGCATGTACCAGAAACTACCGGCGTTCCTTGATAACCCACGCATGTTTAGCGGTTACCCGGAACTGGCGGTGGGCGTGGCGCGTGACCTGTTCACCATTGACGGCAGCGCGCCGGAACTGATGCGCAAGAAAATCCTCCGCCACGGCAAGAAAGTGGGCTTCATCAATCTGATCAAGGATGGCATGAAAGGAGTGACCGTTTTATGACTTCTCCCGTCAATGTGGACGTCAAACTGGGCGTCAATAAATTCAATGTCGATGAAGAGCATCCGCACATTGTTGTAAAGGCCGATGCGGATAAACAGGCGCTGGAGCTGCTGGTAAAAGCGTGCCCCGCAGGTCTGTATAAGAAGCAGGATGATGGCAGTGTGCGCTTCGATTACGCCGGATGTCTGGAGTGCGGCACCTGTCGCATTCTGGGGCTGGGGTCGGCGTTGGAACAGTGGGAATACCCGCGCGGCACCTTTGGTGTGGAGTTTCGTTACGGTTGATGTTGGTTTGATACGTAACGCCGTACTGACTCTCATTGTAAAAAAACAGGAATAACCCATGCAACCGTCCAGAAACTTTGACGATCTCAAATTCTCCTCAATTCACCGCCGCATTTTGCTGTGGGGAAGCGGTGGCCCGTTTCTGGATGGTTATGTACTGGTAATGATTGGCGTGGCGCTGGAGCAACTGACACCTGCGCTGAAGCTGGACGCAGACTGGATTGGCTTGCTGGGGGCGGGAACGCTCGCCGGGCTGTTTGTCGGTACATCGCTGTTTGGCTATATCTCCGATAAAGTCGGACGGCGCAAAATGTTCCTCATTGATATCATCGCCATTGGTGTGATATCGGTAGCAACGATGTTTGTCTCATCCCCCATCGAACTACTAGTGATGCGGGTACTCATCGGCATTGTCATCGGTGCGGATTATCCCATCGCGACTTCCATGATCACCGAGTTCTCCAGCACCCGTCAGCGGGCGTTTTCAATCAGCTTTATCGCCGCTATGTGGTATGTCGGCGCGACCTGTGCCGATCTGGTCGGCTACTGGCTTTATGATGTGGAAGGCGGCTGGCGCTGGATGCTGGGTAGCGCGGCGATCCCCTGTTTGTTGATTTTGATTGGTCGATTCGAACTGCCAGAATCTCCCCGCTGGTTATTACGCAAAGGGCGAGTGAAAGAGTGCGAAGAGATGATGATCAAACTGTTTGGTGAGCCGGTGGCTTTCGACGAAGAGCCGCCGCAGCAAGCCCGTTTTCGCGATCTGTTTAATCGCCGCCATTTTCCTTTTGTTCTGTTTGTTGCCGCCATCTGGACCTGCCAGGTGATCCCGATGTTCGCTATTTACACCTTTGGCCCGCAAATAGTTGGTATGCTGGGATTGGGCGTTGGCAAAAACGCGGCACTGGGGAACGTGGTGATTAGCCTGTTCTTTATGCTCGGCTGTATTCCGCCGATGCTGTGGCTAAACACTGCCGGACGGCGTCCGTTGTTGATTGGCAGCTTTGCCATGATGACGCTGGCGTTGGCGGTTTTGGGGCTGATCCCGGATATGGGGATCTGGCTGGTAGTGATGGCATTTGCGGTGTATGCCTTTTTCTCTGGTGGGCCGGGTAATTTGCAGTGGCTCTATCCTAATGAACTCTTCCCGACGGATATCCGCGCCTCTGCTGTGGGCGTTATTATGTCCTTAAGTCGTATTGGCACCATTGTTTCAACCTGGGCGCTGCCGATCTTTATCAATAATTACGGCATCAGTAACACGATGCTGATGGGAGCAGGTATCTCGCTGTTTGGTTTGTTGATTTCCATTGCGTTTGCGCCAGAGACACGGGGGATGTCGCTGGCCCAGACCAGCAATATGACGATTCGCAGGCAACGAATGGGGTAATTTATTCAGATTTCTGCCTTTTTTGAATCAATATTATTGACTATTAGCTGCGTGAATATGTGACTACACTTTGTGGGAAAACAAAGGCGTAAACACGCGAGTTAACTATGATCCTCATAATTTATGCGCATCCGTATCCGCATCATTCTCATGCGAATAAACGGATGCTTGAACACGCAAGGACGCTGGAAGGCGTCGAAGTTCGCTCTCTTTATCAACTCTATCCTGACTTCAATATCGATATTGCTGCCGAGCAGGAGGCGTTGTCTCGCGCCGACCTGATCGTCTGGCAGCACCCGATGCAGTGGTACAGCATTCCACCGCTCCTCAAACTTTGGATCGATAAAGTTTTCTCGCACGGCTGGGCTTACGGTCACGGCGGCACGGCACTGCATGGTAAACATTTGCTGTGGGCGGTGACGACCGGCGGCGGGGAAAGTCATTTTGAGATTGGCGCGCATCCGGGCTTTGATGTGCTGTCGCAGCCGCTACAGGCGACGGCAATCTACTGCGGGCTGAACTGGCTGCCACCGTTTGCCATGCACTGCACCTTTATTTGTGACGACGAAACCCTCGAAGGGCAGGCGCGTCACTATAAGCAACGTCTGCTGGAATGGCAGGAGGCACATCATGGATAGCCATACGCTGATTCAGGCGCTGATCTACCTCGGTTCGGCGGCGCTGATTGTACCCATTGCGGTGCGCCTAGGGCTTGGCTCGGTTCTTGGCTACCTGATCGCGGGCTGCATTATTGGCCCGTGGGGGCTGCGACTGGTGACCGATGCCGAATCTATTCTGCACTTTGCCGAGATCGGCGTGGTGCTGATGCTGTTTATTATCGGCCTCGAACTCGATCCACAAAGGCTGTGGAAGCTGCGTGCGGCGGTGTTCGGCGGCGGCGCATTGCAGATGGTGATATGCGGCGGCCTGCTGGGGCTGTTTTGTATGTTACTTGGGCTGCGCTGGCAGGTAGCGGAACTGATCGGCATGACGCTGGCGCTCTCATCAACGGCGATTGCCATGCAGGCGATGAATGAACGCAACCTGATGGTGACACAAATGGGCCGTAGTGCCTTTGCGGTGCTGCTGTTCCAGGATATCGCCGCGATCCCGCTGGTGGCGATGATCCCGCTACTGGCGGCGAGCAGTGCCTCGACGACGATGGGCGCATTTGCTCTCTCGGCGTTAAAAGTGGCGGGTGCACTGGTGCTGGTGGTACTGCTGGGGCGCTATGTCACGCGTCCGGCGCTGCGTTTTGTTGCCCGCTCTGGCTTGCGGGAAGTGTTTAGTGCCGTAGCGTTATTCCTCGTGTTTGGCTTTGGTTTGCTGCTGGAAGAGGTCGGCTTGTCGATGGCGATGGGCGCGTTTCTGGCGGGCGTACTGCTGGCAAGCTCGGAATACCGCCATGCGTTGGAAAGCGATATCGAGCCATTTAAAGGTTTGCTGTTGGGGCTGTTTTTCATCGGTGTTGGCATGTCGATAGACTTTGGCACGCTGATTGAAAACCCATTGCGCATTGTCATTTTGCTGCTTGGTTTCCTCATCATCAAAATCGCCATGCTGTGGCTGATTACCCGACCGTTGCAGGTGCCAAATAAACAGCGTCGCTGGTTTGCGGTGTTATTAGGACAGGGCAGTGAGTTTGCCTTTGTAGTATTTGGTGCGGCGCAGATGGCGAATGTGCTGGAGCCGGAGTGGGCGAAGTCGCTGATCCTGGCGGTGGCGCTGTCGATGGCGGCAACGCCGATTCTGCTGGTGATCCTCAATCGCCTTGAGCAATCTTCTACCGAACAAGCGCGTGAAGCCGATGAGATTGATGAAGAACAGCCGCGGGTGATCATTGCTGGATTCGGTCGTTATGGACAGATTACCGGACGTTTACTGCTCTCCAGCGGGGTGAAAATGGTGGTGCTCGATCATGATCCTGACCATATCGAAACCTTGCGCAAATTTGGCATGAAAGTGTTTTACGGCGATGCCACGCGGATGGATTTACTGGAATCTGCCGGAGCGGCGAAAGCAGAAGTGCTGATTAACGCCATTGACGATCCACAAACCAACCTGCAACTGACGGAGATGGTGAAAGAACATTTCCCGCATCTGCAGATTATTGCCCGCGCCCGTGATGTCGATCACTACATTCGTTTGCGTCAGGCAGGCGTTGAAAAGCCGGAGCGTGAAACCTTTGAAGGTGCGCTGAAAACCGGGCGTCTGGCGCTGGAAAGTTTAGGTCTGGGACCGTATGAAGCACGGGAGCGCGCCGATGTTTTTCGCCGTTTTAATATTCAGATGGTGGAAGAGATGGCAATGGTTGAGAACGACACCAAAGCCCGTGCGGCGGTCTATAAACGTACCAGCGCGATGTTAAGTGAGATCATTACTGAGGACCGCGAACATCTGTCATTAATTCAACGACATGGCTGGCAGGGAACCGAAGAAGGGAAACATACCGGCAACATGGCGGATGAACCGGAAACGAAACCCTCATCCTAATAAAGAGTGACGTAAATCACACTTTACAGCTAACTGTTTGTTTTTGTTGCATTGTAATGCGGCGAGTCCAGAGGGAGAGCGTGGACTCGCCAGCAGAATATAAAATTTTCCTCAACATCATCCTCGCACCAGTCGACGACGGTTTACGCTTTACGTATAGTGGCGACAATTTTTTTTATCGGGAAATCTCAATGATCAGTCTGATTGCGGCGTTAGCGGTAGATCGCGTTATCGGCATGGAAAACGCCATGCCGTGGAACCTGCCTGCCGATCTCGCCTGGTTTAAACGCAACACCTTAAATAAACCCGTGATTATGGGCCGCCATACCTGGGAATCCATCGGTCGTCCGTTACCAGGGCGCAAGAATATTATCCTCAGCAGCCAGCCGGGTACGGATGATCGCGTAACGTGGGTTAAATCGGTGGATGAAGCCATCGCGGCGTGTGGTGACGTACCAGAAATTATGGTGATTGGCGGTGGTCGCGTTTATGAGCAGTTTCTGCCAAAAGCGCAAAAACTGTATCTGACGCATATCGACGCAGAAGTGGAAGGCGACACCCATTTCCCGGATTACGAGCCGGATGACTGGGAATCGGTATTCAGCGAATTCCACGACGCTGATGCGCAGAACTCTCATAGCTATTGCTTTGAGATTCTGGAGCGGCGGTAAGTTTGTATATCAGAATTCCGGCATCACTGATACGTGCAGATATCCGTGTATACAAGACGTATAAATTGTACAGGAGCACGATATCATGACTGCAAAACGTACCACACAAAGTGTGACCGTCACCGTCGACCGTGAGTTAGTCAATCGCGCTCGTGATGCAGGCTTAAATATGAGCGCCACCCTTACGGTTGCGCTCAATGCTGAACTTAAAAAACATGCAGCAACACGTTGGCGTGAAGAGAATGCAGAAGCTATCGCTGCGTTAAATCAATTGGCTGATGAAACCGGATGTTTCTCTGATGAGTACCGGAACTTCTAGCGATGCAATTTACGGTATACCGCAGTCGCGGCAGGAACGCCGCGTTGCCCTTTGTTATCGATGTTACCAGCGACATTATTGGTGAGATTAATCGCCGTATCGTTAATCCATTAACACCTATTGAACGATTTAGCCATATTCGCCCACCAGAACGGCTTAACCCAATCCTTTTACTGGTAGACGGCAAAGAATATGTGCTCATGACGCATGAGACTGCAACTGTTCCAGTTAACACGCTGGGAACGAAATTTTGCGATGCCAGCGCGCACCGAACTTTGATTAAAGGAGCATTAGATTTTATGCTCGACGGGATTTAAGACGCGACCGCCTCTCCCTCACCCAAATCTTTATGCCGGTTCGACGGCTGGACAAAATACTGTTTATCTTCCCAGCGCAGGCAGGTTAATGTACCCCCCCAGCAGCAGCCGGTATCCAGCGCGTAAATACCTTCCGGCGTACCTTTGCCCTCCAGCGATGCCCAGTGACCAAAGGCGATGCTGTACTCTTCAGCGACGGGGCCAGGAATCGCAAACCACGGTTTCAGTGGGGCAGGGGCTTCTTCCGGCGATTCTTTGCTGTACATATCCAGTTGACCGTTCGGGAAGCAAAAGCGCATACGGGTAAAGGCGTTGGTGATAAACCGCAGTCTTCCCAGTCCCCGCAATTCCGGTGACCAGTTATTTGGCATATCGCCGTACATGGCATCCAGGAAGAAGGGATAGGAGTCGCTCGACAGCACCGCTTCTACATCGCGCGCGCATTCTTTGGCAGTCTGCAGATCCCACTGCGGCGTGATCCCGGCGTGGGCCATCACCAGCTTTTTCTCTTCGTCGATTTGCAGCAGAGGCTGGCGACGCAGCCAGTTAAGCAGCTCGTCGGCATCCGGCGCTTCCAGCAGCGGTGTCAGGCGATCTTTCGGTTTATTGCGGCTGATCCCGGCGAATACCGCCAACAGATGCAGATCGTGATTGCCCAGCACCAGACGTACGCTGTCGCCTAAGGATTTCACATAGCGCAGAACATCCAGCGAACCAGGGCCACGCGCGACCAGATCGCCTGTCAGCCAGAGGGTGTCTTTCCCAGGGGTAAATTCTACTTTATGCAGCAATGCGATCAGTTCATCGTAACAACCATGAACGTCGCCAATAAGGTATGTCGCCATATTCTTTTAATGAATGAGTGTGGGAACGGCGAGTCGGAATACGGGAATGTCGATGCTGAAGGGGACGCCATTTTCATCGATCATTTCGTAGTGACCCTGCATGGTGCCCAGCGGGGTTTCAATGATTGCACCGCTGGTGTACTGGTACTCTTCGCCAGGCGCGATAAGTGGCTGGACGCCAACCACTCCTTCGCCCTGGACTTCGGTTTCACGGCCATTGCCATTGGTGATCAGCCAGTAACGCCCCAACAACTGCACTGGCGCTCGCCCCAGATTGCGTATGGTTACGGTATAAGCAAAAACGTAACGTTCATTATCAGGTGAAGATTGTGCCTCAATGTAGACGCTTTGAACCTGAATACACACTCGGGGCGAATTGATCATCGTTAACTCTCCTGCAAAGGCGCGTTCTCCGCCAGATAGTTCGCCATCTGGCAATATTGCGCGACAGAGATATTTTCCGCTCGCATCGCCGGGTCGATCCCCATTCCCGTTAACACCTCGACGCTAAACAGGTTGCCGAGGCTGTTACGAATGGTTTTACGACGCTGGTTAAAGGCTTCGGTGGTGATGCGGCTCAACACGCGAACATCTTTGACCGGGTGAGGCATCGTTGCATGAGGAACCAGGCGCACGACGGCGGAATCCACTTTGGGTGGTGGTGTAAAGGCTGACGGCGGAACTTCCAGCACCGGGATCACGTTGCAATAGTATTGCGCCATGACGCTTAATCGACCATACGCCTTGCTGTTCGGTCCTGCAACCAGACGATTCACCACCTCTTTTTGCAACATAAAGTGCATGTCGGCAATGGCATCAGTATAGCTAAACAGATGGAACATCAACGGCGTGGAGATGTTATAAGGCAGGTTGCCGAAAACACGCAGCGGCTGGCCCATTTTCTCGGCCAGTTCGCCAAAGTTAAAGGTCATCGCATCCTGCTGATAAATAGTCAGTTTCGGGCCTAAGAATGGATGCGTTTGCAGACGTGCCGCCAGATCGCGGTCAAGTTCGATGACCGTCAGCTGGTCCAGACGTTCGCCGACCGGTTCGGTCAATGCCGCCAGACCGGGGCCGATTTCGACCATTGCGTGGCCTTTCTGCGGGTTAATGGCAGAAACAATGCTGTCGATCACGAACTGATCGTTGAGAAAGTTTTGCCCGAAGCGTTTACGGGCTAAGTGGCCCTGGTGGACTCGATTATTCATTGGGTGTTAACAATCATTTTGATGGCGAGATTAAGCGCCGTAATAAAACTGCCGACATCGGCTTTGCCACGTCCCGCCAGTTCAAGTGCGGTGCCGTGGTCCACTGATGTGCGAATAAAGGGCAGGCCCAGCGTAATGTTCACACCGCGCCCGAAGCCCTGGTATTTTAGCACGGGAAGACCCTGATCGTGGTACATCGCCAGCACGGCGTCGGCGTTATCGAGATATTTCGGCTGAAACAGGGTATCGGCAGGCAGCGGCCCTTTAAGTTTCATCCCCTGCACCCGTAACTCGTCGAGCACCGGAATGATAGTGTCTATCTCTTCCGTACCCATATGACCGCCTTCGCCCGCGTGCGGATTCAGCCCGCAGACCAGAATGCGCGGTTCGGCAATACCAAATTTGGTCCGCAAATCGTGATGCAAAATAGCAATGACTTCGTGCAAAAGCGCAGGGGTGATGGCGTCCGCAATATCGCGCAGCGGTAAATGCGTCGTTGCCAGCGCCACGCGAAGTTCTTCGGTTGCCAGCATCATCACCACTTTTTTTGCCTGTGAGCGCTCTTCGAAAAACTCGGTATGACCGGTAAATGGAATGCCAGCGTCGTTAATGACGCCTTTATGCACGGGGCCTGTGATCAGCGCAGCAAATTCACCGTTCAGACAGCCATCACACGCTCGCGCCAGCGTCTCCACCACATAATGCCCATTTTCAACCGCTAACTGCCCCGCAGTGACAGATTCACGTAGCGCGACAGGAAGTAGCGTTAATGTGCCCGCAGTTTGCGGTTGTGCAGGGGAGTTGGGGGTATAAGGGCGGAGGGTGAGCGGCAAACCGAGCATCGCTGCCCGGTCGGTAAGGAGAGTGGCATCGGCACAAACAACCAGTTCGACCGGCCACTCACGCTGTGCAAGCTGGACAACTAAGTCCGGGCCAATCCCGGCGGGCTCGCCGGGAGTGATCACAACACGTTGGGTTTTAACCATTAGTTGCTCAGGATTTTAACGTAGGCGCTGGCACGTTGTTCCTGCATCCAGCTTGCTGCTTCTTCCGAGAACTTACGGTTCATCAGCATGCGGTACGCACGATCTTTCTGCGCAGCGTCGGTTTTATCGACATTACGAGTATCCAGCAGCTCGATTAAATGCCAGCCGAATGAAGAGTGAACCGGTGCACTCATTTGACCTTTGTTCAGGCGGGTCAGGGCGTCACGGAAGGCCGGATCGAAAATATCTGGCGTAGCCCAGCCGAGATCGCCGCCCTGGTTAGCAGAGCCTGGATCCTGAGAGAACTCTTTCGCTGCGGCAGCAAAAGTCGTTTTACCACTCTTGATATCGGCAGCAATCTGTTCCAGTTTCACGCGGGCCTGTTCGTCAGTCATGATCGGCGACGGTTTCAGCAGAATATGGCGAGCATGAACTTCGGTCACCGAGATGTTTTTGCTTTCACCGCGCAGGTCGTTAACTTTCAGAATATGGAAGCCAACGCCGGAACGAATCGGGCCAACAATGTCGCCTTTCTTCGCGGTGCTTAATGCCTGGGCGAAGATCCCCGGCAGCTCCTGAATGCGACCCCAGCCCATCTGGCCGCCGTTCAGCGCCTGCTGGTCGGCAGAGTGAGCAATCGCCAGTTTACCGAAATCAGCGCCATTACGCGCCTGATCGACAATAGCGCGCGCCTGGCTTTCCGCTTCGTTCACCTGATCAGAGGTCGGGTTTTCTGGCAGCGGAATCAGGATGTGGCTCAGGTTCAGCTCAGTGCTGGCATCGTTTTGGTTACCCACCTGCTGCGCCAGAGATTCGACTTCCTGCGGCAGGATAGTGATGCGACGACGCACTTCGTTGTTACGCACTTCAGAGATAATCATCTCTTTGCGGATCTGGTTACGATAGGTGTTGTAGTTCAGCCCATCGTAAGCCAGACGGCTGCGCATCTGATCCAGCGTCATGTTGTTTTGCTTCGCGATGTTAGCAATCGCCTGATCGAGCTGCTCATCGGAGATTTTCACTCCCATTTTCTGCCCCATCTGCAGGATGATTTGATCCATGATCAAACGCTCCATGATTTGGTGGCGCAGCGTCGCGTCATCAGGAAGTTGCTGCCTTGCCTGGGCAGCGTTCAGTTTTACCGACTGCATTAATCCATCAACGTCGCTTTCCAGCACGACGCCGTTATTGACGACGGCTGCGACTTTATCGACTACCTGGGGGGCAGCGAAACTGGTATTCGCGATCATGGCGATACCGAGAAGCAGCGTTTTCCAGTTCTTCATACTTTTTCCATTTCAATTAACCGCACTGCGGATTACGTGGTAAATCAACAAATCACAAAGTGTTTTGATACGGCAGAATGTTCGAACGCAGCATCTCTTGCGTACCCAGACCGTAGTTGGAGCTCAGGCCGCGAAGTTCGATGTTAAAGCCGATTGCGTTGTCATATACCGCATGTTGTTTATCGTTATCCCAACCGTTCAGCTTCCGCTCGTAACCGACGCGAATCGCATAGCAGCAGGAGCTATATTGCACACCTAACATAGAGTCGGCTTGCTTGTTCGCATTGGTGTCGTAGTAGTAGGCCCCGACAATTGACCAACGATCGGCAATTGGCCAGCTGGCGACGGCACCTACCTGCGAAATACCATTCTTATACTGCTCTGCCGTGGAATAGTACTTAGGCAGCGTAGCCTGAATATATTCCGGGCTGGCGTAACGGTAGTTCAACTGCACCAGACGGTCTTCATCCCGACGGTATTCAATGCTGGAGTTACTGGTGGCTACGTTATCCAGGCGCGTGTCGTACTGAATCCCGCCACGCAACCCCCAGCGCTCGGAGATACGCCAGTAGGTATCGCCTGCCCATACCAGTGAGCCCGTTTTGTCGTCATTCTCCCATGTTATGTTGTCATCGCCAGTGCGAGACTCCGTGAAATAGTAGATTTGACCAACGGAAATATTAAAACGTTCAACGGCAGCATCATCATATATGCGAGATGTGACACCGGTCGTCACCTGGTTAGCGGAGGCAATACGGTCAAGACCGCCATAAGTCCGGTCCCGGAACAGGCCTGAGTAGTCAGATTGCAGCAGAGACGAGTCGTAGTTATAGATGTCGCTCTGATCGCGATACGGCACGTACAAATACTGCGCGCGCGGTTCCAGCGTTTGGGTATAACCCGGTGCCAGCATTTCCATATCGCGTTCAAAGACCATTTTGCCGTCAACTTTGAATTGCGGCATTACGCGGTTAACGGATTCGTCCAGCTTGGTTGTGTTTCTGGAATTATACCAGTCAAGATTAGTTTGCTGATAATGGGTTGCCAGCAACTTCGCTTCGGTATTGATGCTGCCCCAGTTATTAGAGAGCGGCAAATTGATGGTCGGTTCCAGGTGAACACGGGTTGCTTCAGGCATGTCGTCTCTGGTGTTAACAAAGTGTACTGCCTGGCCGTAAATGCGTGTATCAAACGGACCAACATCATTCTGGTAGTAGTTAACGTCTAACTGCGGTTCTGCCGAGTAGCTACTGGTGTTCTGTTCGCTGAAGACCTGGAACTGCTTGGTTGAAACGGTGGCATTGAAGTTTTGCACCGCATAGCCAACGCTGAATTTTTGCGTTGCGTAGCCGTCAGTACTGGAACCGTACTTGTTATCGAAATCATTGAAGTAGCTAGGATCGCTGACCTTGGTGTAGTCGACGTTGAAACGCCACACCTGATCCATGACCCCGGAGTGGTTCCAGTAGAACAACCAACGACGTGAACTGTCATCGTTCGGGTGTTCATCTTCATAGACTTTATCGGAAGGCAGATAGTCCAGTTCCATCAAACCTGCGCCCGCCTGGGAGAGGTAGCGGAATTCGTTCTCCCACATGATATTGCCACGACGATGCATATAATGCGGCGTGATGGTGGCATCCATATTTGGCGCGATGTTCCAGTAATATGGAAGGTAGAACTCAAAGTAGTTGGTGGTGGTGTACTTGGCGTTCGGGATCAAGAAACCAGAGCGACGTTTGTCACCCACCGGCAACTGCAAATATGGGCTATAAAAGATCGGTACCGGACCCACCTTAAAGCGGGCGTTCCAGATCTCCGCAACTTGTTCTTCGCGGTCATGAATAATTTCGCTACCTACCACGCTCCAGGTGTCAGAACCCGGCAGACAGGAGGTAAAGCTACCGTTATCCAGAATGGTATAGCGGTTTTCGCCACGTTGTTTCATCAGGTCCGCTTTACCGCGGCCCTGACGACCCACCATCTGGTAATCACCTTCCCAGACGTTGGTATCTTTGGTGTTCAGATTCGCCCAGCCTTTCGGCCCTTTGAGGATGACCTGGTTATCGTCGTAATGGACATTACCGAGCGCATCAACGGTACGTACCGGCTCCGGTTGTCCTGGTGCCTCTTTTTGATGGAGCTGCACTTCGTCGGCCTGCAGACGGCTGTTACCCTGCATGATATCCACGCTGCCAGTAAACACGGCGTCATCCGGGTAGTCCCCTTTCGCGTGGTCAGCATTGATAGTCACGGGTAAGTCATTGGTATCGCCCTGTACCAGAGGACGATCATAGCTTGGCACGCCCAACATGCACTGTGAGGCGAGGTCGGCTGCCAGTCCCTGTTGACTATAAAGGGCGGTGGCAATCATGGTGGCCAGGAGAGTGGGGATACGTTTTTTCATACGTTGATTTTATTGTTCCATCATCGGTAACGTTGCGCGTGACAAACGGTCAGAGACTAACGTACTCGTCATCTCTACGCTAGTGTTAATCCTGTCCGAATAGCGTCAGTGGTGTTAGGCACGGCATTGAATGACAGGTATGATAATGCAAATTATAGGCGATGTCCCACAATTGACCGCAGCCGGAAAACGGTAAAAGCACCTTTATATTGTGGGAGATAGCCCTGATATCCGTGTGTCGATTTGGGGAATATATGCAGTATTGGGGAAAAATCATTGGCGTGGCCGTGGCCTTACTGATGGGCGGCGGCTTTTGGGGCGTAGTGTTAGGCCTGTTAATTGGCCATATGTTTGATAAAGCCCGTAGCCGTAAAATGGCGTGGTTCGCCAACCAGCGTGAGCGTCAGGCGCTGTTTTTTGCCACCACTTTTGAAGTGATGGGGCATTTAACCAAATCCAAAGGTCGCGTCACGGAGGCTGATATTCATATCGCCAGCCAGTTGATGGACCGAATGAACCTTCATGGCGCTTCCCGTACTGCGGCGCAAAATGCGTTCCGGGTTGGAAAATCAGACAATTACCCACTGCGCGAAAAGATGCGCCAGTTTCGCAGTGTCTGCTTTGGTCGTTTTGACTTAATTCGTATGTTTCTGGAGATCCAGATTCAGGCGGCGTTTGCTGATGGTTCGCTGCATCCGAATGAACGGGCGGTGCTGTATGTCATTGCTGAAGAATTAGGGATCTCCCGTGCCCAGTTTGACCAGTTTTTGCGCATGATGCAGGGCGGTGCACAGTTTGGCGGCGGTTATCAGCAGCAATCTGGCGGTGGTAACTGGCAGCAAGCGCAGCGTGGCCCGACGCTGGAAGATGCCTGTAATGTGCTGGGTGTGAAGCCGACGGATGATGCGACCACCATTAAACGTGCCTATCGTAAGCTGATGAGCGAGCACCATCCCGATAAGCTGGTAGCAAAAGGTTTGCCGCCTGAGATGATGGAGATGGCGAAGCAGAAAGCGCAGGAAATTCAGCAAGCCTATGAGCTGATAAAGCAGCAGAAAGGGTTTAAATAAGTTTCAAATTGTAGGCCGGATAAGACGCGGCCCGCGCCGCATCCGGCCTACCGAATCGCGCCAGCGAGACTATTAAAAATCCGCTGGCGCTTTAAACGTCATACTATTGCCATACGCCGGATGGGTAATCGTCAGCATCTCGGCATGCAGCAACAAACGCGGTGCCATAGCTCTCGCTTCTGGTGATGCATAAAAACGATCTCCGAGAATCGGATGACCCAGCGCCAACATATGCACACGCAGCTGATGTGAACGCCCGGTAATCGGTTTTAACACCACTCTTGCCGTGTTATCCGCTGCATACTCCACCACTTCATATTCCGTCTGCGCAGGTTTACCCGTTTCGTAACAGACTTTCTGTTTCGGGCGGTTTGGCCAGTCGCAAATCAGCGGCAGATCTACCAGACCTTCCGCAGGGGATGGATGTCCCCAGACGCGGGCCACATACTGCTTTTTCGGCTCGCGCTCGCGGAACTGGCGTTTTAATTCCCGCTCCGCGGCTTTGGTCAGCGCCACTACAATCACGCCGCTGGTAGCCATATCCAGACGATGCACCGATTCCGCCTGCGGATAATCACGCTGAATGCGCGTCATCACGCTGTCTTTGTGCTCTTCCAGACGACCCGGCACAGACAACAAACCGCTCGGCTTGTTGACCACCATAATATGGTCATCCTGATACAGGATAACCAACCAGGGTTCCTGCGGTGGATTGTAGTTTTCCATCCCCATTTTCGGCTCCGTTACTGATGCGTCACAACGATCAAACGCAGGGCATCCAGACGCCAGCCTGCCTGATCCAGACTTTCCATTACCTGCTGACGGTTGCTCTCAATAGCGGTCAGTTCGTCGTCACGAATGTTCGGGTTCACTGCGCGCAGCGCTTCCAGACGAGACAGCTCGGCAGACAGTTTTTCGTCGGCTTCGTTACGCGCTGCATCAATCAATGCACGGGCAGATTTCTCGATCTGCGCTTCACCCAGCTGAAGGATAGCGTGAACATCTTGCTGCACGGCATTAACCAGCTTGCTGCCAGTGTGGCGGTTAACCGCGTTAAGCTGACGGTTAAAGGTTTCAAACTCCACCTGCGCCGCCAGGTTGTTGCCATTTTTATCCAGCAGCATACGTACCGGCGTCGGCGGCAGGAAGCGGTTGAGCTGCAACTGCTTCGGAGCCTGGGCTTCAACGACATAAATCAGTTCCACCAACAGCGTACCTACCGGCAACGCTTTGTTTTTCAACAGCGAAATCGTGCTGCTACCGGTATCGCCAGAGAGGATCAGATCAAGGCCGTTGCGGATCAGTGGGTGCTCCCACGTAATAAACTGCGCATCTTCACGCGCCAGCGCCACCTCACGGTCGAAGGTGATGGTGATGCCATCTTCCGACAGGCCCGGGAAGTCCGGCACCAGCATATGATCGGACGGCGTCAGCACGATCATGTTGTCGCCGCGATCGTCCTGATTGATACCGATAATATCGAACAGGTTCATGGCGAAGGCGATCAGGTTGGTATCGTCATCCTGCTCTTCAATGCTTTCAGCCAGTGCCTGGGCTTTTTCGCCACCGTTGGAGTGGATCTCCAGCAGGCGGTCACGGCCCTGTTCCAGTTGTGCTTTCAGCGCTTCGTGCTGCTCGCGGCAGTTTTTGATCAGATCGTCAAAGCCTTCGGTTTGATCCGGTGAGGCCAGATAGTTAATCAAATCGTTGTATACGCTATCGTAGATAGTACGTCCGGTCGGGCAGGTGTGCTCGAATGCATCCAGACCTTCGTGATACCAGCGCACCAGTACCGACTGAGCGGTTTTTTCCAGATAAGGCACATGGATCTGAATATCGTGTGCCTGACCGATACGATCCAGACGACCAATACGCTGCTCCAGCAGATCCGGGTTGAACGGCAGATCGAACATTACCATGTGGCTGGCGAACTGGAAGTTACGCCCTTCAGAACCGATTTCCGAACACAGCAGCACCTGCGCGCCGGTGTCTTCTTCGGCAAACCATGCCGCAGCGCGGTCACGCTCAATAATCGACATGCCTTCGTGGAACACCGCGGCGCGGATACCTTCACGCTCACGCAGTACCTGCTCCAGTTGCAGCGCGGTAGCGGCTTTAGCGCAGATCACCAGCACTTTCTGTGAGCGATGGCTGGTCAGGTAACCCATCAGCCACTCAACGCGCGGATCGAAGTTCCACCAGGTGGCGTTATCGCCTTCAAATTCTTGATAAATACGCTCCGGGTAGAGCATATCGCGAGCGCGGTCTTCGGCACTTTTACGTGCGCCCATAATGCCGGACACTTTAATCGCCGTCTGATACTGCGTCGGCAGCGGCAGTTTAATAGTGTGTAGCTCGCGTTTCGGGAAGCCTTTAACGCCGTTACGGGTGTTACGGAACAGCACGCGGCTGGTGCCGTGGCGATCCATCAGCATGGAAACCAGTTCCTGACGGGCGCTCTGGGCATCTTCGCTGTCGCTGTTTGCCGCCTGCAGTAACGGCTCAATATCCTGCTCGCCGATCATCTCACCGAGCATGTTCAGTTCGTCATTGCTGAGTTTGTTACCTGCCAGCAGCATGGCAACGGCATCTGCTACTGGACGATAATTTTTCTGCTCTTCAACGAACTGCGCGAAATCGTGGAAACGGTTCGGGTCCAGCAGACGCAGACGGGCGAAGTGGCTTTCCATCCCCAGTTGTTCCGGGGTTGCGGTCAGCAGCAGAACGCCGGGCACGTGCTCAGCCAGTTGTTCAATGGCCTGATATTCGCGGCTCGGCGCATCTTCGCTCCACACCAGGTGATGCGCTTCATCGACCACCAGCAGGTCCCATTCGGCTTCACAGAGATGCTCCAGACGCTGTTTGCTACGACGGGCAAAATCCAGCGAGCAAATGACTAGCTGTTCGGTGTCGAACGGGTTGTAAGCATCGTGCTGAGCTTCGGCATAACGCTCATCATCAAACAGGGCAAAACGCAGATTGAAGCGGCGCAGCATTTCTACCAGCCACTGATGCTGTAAGGTTTCCGGGACGATAATCAGTACACGTTCAGCAGCGCCAGAGAGCAGTTGCTGATGCAGGATCATCCCGGCTTCAATGGTTTTCCCTAAACCCACTTCGTCAGCCAGCAGGACGCGCGGCGCATGGCGGCGACCAACATCATGAGCGATGTTGAGCTGATGTGGGATCAGACTGGTACGCTGACCGCGCAGGCCGCTGTACGGCATACGGAACTGTTCGCTGGAATATTTACGTGCGCGATAACGCAGCGCAAAGCGGTCCATACGATCAATCTGCCCGGCAAACAGACGGTCCTGCGGTTTGCTGAACACCAGTTTGCTATCAAGGAAAACTTCACGCAGGGCTACGCCGGACTCTTCAGTATCCAGGCGAGTACCGATATAGGTCAGCAAGCCATTTTCTTCTTTTACTTCTTCGACTTGCATCTGCCAGCCGTCATGGCTGGTAATGGTATCACCAGGGTTGAACATCACGCGGGTCACGGGGGAATCACTGCGTGCGTACAGACGGTTTTCACCAGTAGATGGGAAAAGTAAAGTGACAGTTCGCGCATCCACCGCGACAACGGTTCCAAGTCCCAATTCGCTTTCTGTATCGCTGATCCAGCGTTGACCAAGTGTAAAAGGCATATGTGTTCGGCTCTATATCTTTAATTGCAGGCAATAACCACCCGCTACCGTGCTTATGAGGTAGTGGTGTTATTCAGGTCCAGGAATGGAAAGGGCGCTATGGTACTGGATGGCAAAGCATTCGTCACGCATCAAAATGGTATCTGGCGAACTCTTTTTTTGCTCAAAATAGCCCAAGTTGCCCGGTCATAAGTGTAGCAAAATTATCCTCAATAAAAGGGAGTATTCCCTCCGCCACGGGTTGTAGCTGGCGGGTCAGATAGTGTTCGTAATCCAGCGGTGAACGTTGGTAGTCCAGCGGCTCCGGGCCGTTGGTGGTCCATACGTACTTAATGGTGCCGCGGTTCTGATATTGCAAGGGGCGACCGCGCTTTTGGTTTTCTTCATCGGCAAGGCGAGCGGCGCGTACATGAGGCGGCACATTACGCTGATATTCGCTCAGCGGACGGCGAAGGCGTTTACGGTAAACCAGCCGCGCATCCAGTTCACCCGCCATCAGTTTGTCGATGGTTTCGCGGACGTACTCCTGATATGGCTCGTTGCGGAAGATACGCAGGTAAAGCTCCTGCTGAAACTGCTGGGCCAGCGGCGTCCAGTCGGTGCGCACGGTTTCCAGCCCTTTAAACACCATCCGCTGCTTATCGCCCTCCTGAATCAGCCCGGCATAACGTTTTTTACTGCCGGTATCGGCTCCGCGAATGGTTGGCATCAGAAAACGGCAGAAATGGGTTTCATACTCCAGTTCTAATGCGCTAGTCAGCCGTTGCTGTTGCAACGTTTCTGCCCACCAGGCGTTAACGTGCTGCACCAGTGCACGACCGATTTTCGCCGCTTCTTCTTCGGAGTGCGCGCCTTTCAGCCAGACAAACGTTGAGTCAGTATCGCCGTAGATCACGTCGTAGCCCTGCGCTTCAATCAACGCTTTGGTTTGCCGCATGATCTGATGACCACGCATGGTGATTGACGACGCCAGGCGGGGATCGAAGAAGCGACAGGCGGTAGTCCCGAGCACGCCATAAAAGGCATTCATGATGATCTTCAGCGCCTGCGACAGCGGTTTATTGCCCTGGCGTTTGGCTTCATCGCGCCCGTGCCAGATGTTAGTCACAATCTCCGGCAGGCAATGTTTTTCCCGCGAGAACCAGGCATCGAGAAATCCTTCGGTGCTGTGCTCTGGATCAGGCTGCGCCATGCCTTCCACCAGCCCGACGGGATCAATCAGATAGGTGCGGATGATCGAGGGGTACAAGCTTTTGTAGTCCAGCACCAGTACCGAATCATAAAGCCCAGGCCGCGAATCCATCACATAGCCGCCAGGGCTGGCGTGCGGCGGCACTTCACCGAAGTTAGGCGCGACATAACCAGCACGATGCATTCGCGGAAAATAGAGATGACCAAACGCCGCCACCGATCCCCCGTGCCGATCTACTGGGAGGCCGTTCACCGTCGCCCGTTCGAGTAGAAACGGCATGATTTCAGTTTTGTGGAAGATCTGCGTCACCAGCTCGCAATCTTTCAGGTTATAAGTCGCCAGGGCAGGTTTATCTTCGGCGAAACGGCGGTCAATTTCGTCCATCCGATCCCACGGGTTATCGATAGATTTTCCTTCGCCTAATAACTCCTGAGCGACGGTTTCCAGCGAGAATGAAGAGAAATTCCAGAATGCAGATTTCAGCGCCTCGATACCGTCGATAATTAGCCGACCTTTAGCCTGGGCAAAAAAGACGCCGTTTTTAAAGCCATGCTCGCGCCACTCCAGCTCACTGTTATCGCGCCCCAGACGCAGTGGAATACGGTAGCGCTCGGCATGTTTTTGCAGCATTCGCAGATCGAACTGCACCACGTTCCAGCCGATGATCACATCAGGATCGTGGTTAGCAAACCAGGCGTTGAGTTTTTCCAGTAGCTGCGGGCGACTGGCGACATATTCCAGTTCGAAATCGAGCGCGGAGGCGTCGCCATTCTCTGGCCCCAGCATATAAACGATGCGCTGCCCGCCCCCTTCCAGGCCGATGCAGTACAGTTCACCGTGGCGGGTGGTTTCAATATCAATAGAAACCCACTTGAGCGGCGGGCGGTAGTCGGGATGCGGTTTCAGACGGGCATTAACGATAGCGCCATTGCGCATATCACCCTCGACCCACACCGGAGAGGTGATAAACCGCTCCATCAGATAGCGTTCTGGCGGGCGCACATCGGCCTCGTAAACGGTAACGCCAGCTTCACGCAGGCGCTTTTCGTAATTCATTAACTGGCGATGGGCGCGACAGTAAAGGCCATACACCGGCTGGCGATGAAAATCCTTTAACGCCAGCGGCGTCAGGCGAAAGCCTTGTTCACCCTGCAAAATATGCTGGGCGCGGGGAACCTGATCGGCGGGAATAAACGCCACGGACTCTTGCGGTGCAAGCGTAACCTGCAACGGCCCGTTGTCCGTCGCCAGCCAGAAGGAGACCTCTGTCCCTTGCGGGGTGTCCCGCCAGTGTCGGGTTAAGATAAAACCTGCCTGCGCCACGCTGAAATTCCATCAAAAAACCAGGCTTGAGTATAGCCTGGTTTTGGTTGACTGGCTGTGGTTTTATACAGTCATTACTGGCCGTAATAGGCTTTTGCACCATGCTTACGCAGATAGTGTTTATCCAGCAATGTTTGCTGCATATCAGGCAGTTGCGGAGCAAGCTGGCGGCAGAAAATCCCCATATAAGCGACTTCTTCCAGCACGATGGCGTTATGCACTGCGTCTTCAGCGTTTTTACCCCATGCAAACGGGCCGTGAGAATGGACCAGAACGCCAGGCATTTGCGCTGCGTCGATACCCTGTTTTTCGAAGGTTTCAACGATGACGTTACCGGTTTCCCACTCATATTCGCCGTTGATTTCTGCATCTGTCATTTTGCGAGTGCAGGGAATGGTGCCGTAGAAATAGTCGGCGTGGGTGGTGCCGGTTGCCGGGATTGACTGGCCCGCCTGCGCCCAGATGGTGGCATGGCGGGAGTGCGTATGCACAATGCCGCCAATGGACGGGAATGCCTGATAGAGCAGCCGGTGAGTTGGCGTATCGGAGGAGGGCTTTTTCGTACCTTCTACCACTTCACCGGTTTCGATGCTGACCACGACCATATCGTCAGCGGTCATGATGCTGTAATCGACGCCGGAAGGTTTGATTACAAAGACGCCGCGCTCGCGATCAACGGCGCTGACGTTGCCCCAGGTCAGCGTGACCAGGTTGTGTTTTGGCAGCGCCAGGTTGGCTTCTAAAACCTGACGTTTGAGATCTTCTAACATGTTGACTCCTGAGAGGTCGTTTCCCCTCACCCCGGCCCTCTCCCCAAAGGGGCGAGGGGGAAAAGAATGCCGGATGCGCTTTGCTTATCCGGCCTACAAAATCACAGCGCGTAGGCCAGATAAGACGCGTCAGCGTCGCATCAGGCGTTACATACCTGATGCAGCTACTTAGCGACGAAACCCGTAATACACTTCGTTCCAGCGCAGCGCGTCTTTAAACGCTGGCAGGCGGGTGTCGTTATCAATCACCGTGATTTCAATGTCGTGCATCTCGGCAAACTGGCGCATATCGTTGAGGTTCAGCGCATGGCTGAAGACGGTATGGTGTGCGCCACCGGCAAGGATCCACGCTTCGGAAGCGGTTGGCATATCCGGTTGCGCTTTCCACAGCGCATTCGCCACTGGCAGTTTCGGCAAGGAGTGCGGAGTTTTCACCGTGTCGATGCAGTTAACCAGCAGACGATAACGATCGCCGAGATCAATCAGGCTGGCGACAATGGCCGGACCGGTTTGGGTGTTGAAGATTAGGCGGGCCGGGTCGTCTTTACCACCAATACCGAGGTGCTGAACGTCGAGGATCGGTTTCTCTTCTGCGGCGATCGACGGGCAGACTTCCAGCATGTGGGAGCCGAGCACCAGGTCATTACCTTTCTCGAAGTGGTAGGTATAGTCCTCCATAAAAGAGGTGCCGCCCTGCAGACCGGTTGACATCACCTTCATGATGCGAAGCAGGGCGGCAGTTTTCCAGTCGCCTTCGCCCGCAAAGCCGTAGCCCTGCTGCATCAGACGCTGCACGGCCAGGCCTGGAAGCTGCTTCAGACCGTGCAAATCTTCAAAGGTGGTGGTGAACGCATGGAAGCCACCTTGTTCCAGGAAACGCTTCATCCCCAGCTCAATACGCGCAGCTTCCAGCACGTTCTGCCGTTTTTCGCCGTGGATTTGTGTCGCAGGCGTCATGGTGTAGCAGCTTTCGTACTCATCGACCAGCGCGTTAACATCGCCATCGCTGATGGAGTTCACCACCTGCACCAGATCGCCAACTGCCCAGGTATTGACGGAGAAACCGAATTTGATTTGTGCGGCAACTTTATCGCCATCGGTGACCGCTACTTCACGCATGTTATCGCCAAAGCGGCAAACTTTCAGATGACGGGTATCCTGTTTAGAGACCGCCTGACGCATCCATGAGCCGATACGCTCATGTGCCTGTTTATCCTGCCAGTGACCGGTAACGACGGCATGTTGCTGACGCATACGCGCACCAATGAAGCCGAACTCGCGACCGCCATGTGCGGTCTGGTTCAGGTTCATAAAGTCCATATCGATACTGTCCCACGGCAGCGCCGCGTTGAACTGGGTGTGGAATTGCAGCAACGGTTTGTTGAGCATGGTCAGGCCGTTAATCCACATTTTGGCTGGAGAGAAGGTGTGCAGCCATACCACCAGACCTGCACAACGATCGTCGTAATTCGCGTCGCGGCAAATAGCGGTGATTTCATCCGGCGTGGTGCCCAGCGGTTTCAGCACCAGTTTGCAGGGCAGTTTCGCTTCCGTATTCAGCGCATTAACGACGTGTTCGGCATGTTGGGTGACCTGACGTAGGGTTTCCGGACCATACAGATGCTGGCTGCCAATTACAAACCACACTTCATAATTATCAAAAATTGTCATTGTCGTGTCCTTATAGAGTCGGAACGGCCTGGGCAGCCTGTGCCGGGGCGGAAGTTGGAAGATAGTGTTGTTCGGCGCTCATCGCCCATTGCTGATAGCGGCGATAAAGCTGTTCAAAGCGTTGTGCCTGTTCGCTGCGAGGTTGCAGGGTTTTCTCTACCGCACTGGCCATTTTTTGCTGTGCTGATGGGATATCTGCGTGCACTTTCGCGGCGACGGCAGCAAAAATCGCCGCACCGAGCGCACAGCACTGGTCAGAGGCAACAATTTGCAGCGGGCGATTCAGCACGTCGCAGCAGGCCTGCATAATGACCTGGTTTTTGCGCGCGATGCCGCCCAGCGCCATCACGTTATTAACGGCGATCCCCTGATCGGTAAAGCACTCCATGATTGCGCGTGCGCCAAAGGCGGTGGCGGCAATTAAACCGCCGAACAGCAGCGGAGCGTCGGTAGCGAGGTTCAGATCGGTAATCACCCCTTTCAGGCGTTGGTTAGCGTTCGGTGTGCGGCGGCCGTTAAACCAGTCGAGCACCACCGGCAGGTGATCCAGAGACGGATTTTTGGCCCATGCTTCGGTCAGCGCCGGAAGCAGTTGTTTCTGGCTGGCGTTGATTTGCTCTTTCAGTTCCGGATGCTGGGCGGCAAGCTGTTCCAGCGGCCAGCCGAGTACGCGACCGAACCAGGCGTAGATATCACCAAACGCCGACTGACCTGCTTCCAGACCGATAAATCCAGGCACCACGCTGCCATCAACCTGACCGCAAATGCCTTTAACTGCCCGCTCGCCAACGCTCTGTTTGTCGGCAATCAGAATGTCGCAGGTGGAAGTACCGATAACTTTTACCAGAGCGTTAGGCTGTGCGCCTGCGCCAACTGCGCCCATATGGCAGTCAAACGCGCCGCCGGAAATCACCACGCTTTCAGGCAGGCCGAGACGCTGTGCCCATTCCGGGCATAACGTGCCCACTGGAATATCGGCAGTCCAGGTGTCAGTGAACAGCGGGGAAGGCAAATGGCGATTGAGGATCGGGTCCAGTTCGTCAAAGAAACTGGCTGGCGGCAGGCCGCCCCAGCTTTCGTGCCACAGAGATTTATGTCCGGCGCTGCAACGTCCGCGGCGAATATCCTGCGGGCGCGTGGTGCCACTGAGCAGGGCGGGCACCCAGTCGCAAAGTTCAATCCACGATGCGGCAGATTGCGCCACGGCGCTGTCCTGGCGAGTCACATGCAGGATTTTTGCCCAGAACCATTCGCTGGAATAAATACCGCCAATATAGCGGGAGTAGTCAACTTTGCCCGGCGCGTGACACAAACGGGTGATCTCTTCCGCTTCTTCAACCGCGGTGTGGTCTTTCCACAATACGAACATCGCGTTCGGGTTTTCGGCAAACTCCGGGCGCAGCGCCAGTACATTACCGTCGGCGTCAATCGGTGCGGGCGTCGAGCCGGTTGTGTCAACGCCAATCCCGACCACGGTTGCGCGCTGCTCGGCGCTAAGCTCTGCAAGCACGGTTTTCAGCGCCGCTTCCATTGACTCAATGTAGTCACGCGGATGATGACGGAACTGGTTATTTGGGGCATCACAAAATTGCCCTTTCTGCCAACGGGGATACCACTCTACGCTGGTGGCGATCTCCTTACCGGTGGCGCAGTCCACCGCCAAAGCTCGCACAGAATCACTGCCAAAATCGAGGCCAATTGCAATCGCCATCGTTTCACTCCATCCAAAAAAACGGGTATGGAGAAACAGTAGAGAGTTGCGAAAAAAAGCGTCAGGTAGGATCCGCTAATCTTATGGATAAAAATGCTATGGCATAGCAAAGTGTGACGCCGTGCAAATAATCAATGTGGACTTTTCTGCCGTGATTATAGACACTTTTGTTACGCGTTTTTGTCATGGCTTTGGTCCCGCTTTGTTACAGAATGCTTTTAATAAGCGGGGTTACCGGTTGGATTAGCGAGAAGAGCCAGTAAAAGACGCAGTGACGGCAATGTCTAATGCAATATGGACAATTGGTTTCTTCTCTGAATGGCGGGAGTATGAAAAGTATGGCTGAAGCGCAAAATGATCCCCTGCTGCCGGGATACTCGTTTAACGCCCATCTGGTGGCGGGTTTAACGCCGATTGAGGCCAACGGTTATCTCGATTTTTTTATCGACCGACCGCTGGGAATGAAGGGTTATATTCTCAATCTCACCATTCGCGGTCAGGGAGTGGTGAAGAATCAGGGACGAGAATTTGTCTGCCGACCGGGTGATATTTTGCTGTTCCCGCCAGGAGAGATTCATCACTACGGTCGTCATCCGGAGGCTCGCGAATGGTATCACCAGTGGGTTTACTTTCGTCCGCGCGCCTACTGGCATGAATGGCTTAACTGGCCGTCAATATTTGCCAATACGGGTTTCTTTCGCCCGGATGAAGCGCACCAGCCGCATTTCAGCGATTTGTTCGGGCAAATCATTAATGCCGGACAAGGGGAAGGACGCTATTCGGAATTGCTGGCGATAAATCTGCTTGAGCAATTGTTACTGCGGCGCATGGAAGCGATTAACGAGTCGCTCCACCCACCGATGGATAATCGGGTACGCGAGGCTTGTCAGTACATTAGCGATCACCTCGCAGACAGCAATTTTGATATTGCCAGCGTAGCGCAGCATGTCTGCCTGTCGCCGTCGCGTCTGTCACATCTGTTCCGCCAACAGTTAGGGATTAGTGTCTTAAGCTGGCGCGAGGACCAACGCATTAGTCAGGCGAAGCTGCTTTTGAGCACCACCCGGATGCCTATCGCTACCGTCGGTCGCAATGTTGGCTTTGACGATCAACTTTATTTCTCGCGGGTATTTAAAAAATGCACCGGGGCCAGCCCAAGTGAGTTCCGTGCCGGTTGTGAAGAAAAAGTGAATGATGTAGCCGCCAAGTTGTCATAATTGGTAACGAATCAGACAATTGACGGCTTGACGGAGTAGCATAGGGTTTGCAGAATCCCTGCTTCGTCCATTTGACAGGCACATTATGCAAGCATTGCTGGAACACTTTATTACCCAATCCACCGTGTATTCATTGATGGCGGTGGTGTTGGTGGCCTTTCTGGAGTCGCTGGCGCTGGTCGGTTTGATTCTACCCGGTACGGTGCTGATGGCGGGGCTGGGAGCGCTGATTGGCAGCGGCGAGTTAAGTTTCTGGCACGCCTGGCTGGCAGGGATCGTCGGTTGCCTGCTGGGCGACTGGATCTCCTTCTGGCTGGGCTGGCGTTTTAAAAAGCCGTTGCATCGCTGGTCGTTTCTGAAGAAGAACAAAGCATTACTCGATAAAACTGAACATGCGTTGCATCAACACAGCATGTTTACCATTCTGGTCGGTCGTTTTGTCGGCCCGACGCGTCCGCTGGTGCCAATGGTGGCGGGAATGTTGGATCTCCCGGTGGCGAAATTTATTACGCCAAATATTATCGGCTGCCTGTTATGGCCGCCGTTTTACTTCCTGCCGGGGATTCTGGCGGGCGCGGCGATCGATATTCCTGCCGGAATGCAGAGTGGCGAGTTTAAATGGTTGCTGCTGGCAACAGCGGTGTTTTTGTGGGTTGGTGGCTGGCTGTGCTGGCGGTTATGGCGCAGCGGAAAGGTAACTGATCGTTTAAGTCATTATTTGTCGCGCGGTCATTTGTTGTGGTTGACACCGTTGATTTCTGCCATCGGCGTGGTGGCGCTGGTGGTGTTAATTCGCCACCCGTTGATGCCGGTATATATCGATATTTTGCGGAAAGTGGTTGGGGTTTAGGGGATAGTCTGTGCGGGTTGCCTGATGCGACGCTTGCCGCGTCTTATCAGGCCTACAAAACGCACTGTCCGTAGGTCGGATAAGGCGTTCACGCCGCATCCGACAGTGCATACTAACCCGTAATCCCCAATATTGCCGAAGCACTCGCCTTACCGCTCAACAATTCTTCAGTCTTACCCTGCCAGGCGATGCGCCCGTCGGCGACCACCACCGAGCGTGTGGCGATCCGCGCCGCATCTTCCACACTGTGCGACACCATCAATAGCGTCATTTTTTGCTGCTGGCAGCTCGTGCTCACCAGCGTCAGCATCTCCTGACGTAACGCCGGATCGAGCGCAGAGAACGGTTCATCGAGCAATAAAATCGGCTGTTCGCGCACCAGACAACGCGCTAACGCCACGCGCTGTCGCTGACCGCCAGAAAGCTCGCCCGGTAATCGCGCCATTAAATTATCAATCCCCATCTGGCGGGCGATAGCATGCATTTTCTCCTGCTGCGCCGCGTTCAGCTTCAATCCAGGATTAAGCCCCAGCCCGATGTTCTGCGCGACCGTCAGGTGACTGAACAGGTTGTTCTCCTGAAACAGCATCGATACCGGACGGCGTGACGGCGGCGTAGTGGTGTGATCAATACCATCGATAGTCAGCGAACCGCTGGCTGGCGTCAGAAAACCGGCGATCAAATTTAGCAGGGTACTTTTACCCGCGCCGCTTGGCCCGAGGATCGCCACCTGCTCGCCGGGTTCCACCGTTAAGCTAAAACGCATCGGCAAATGGTGATAAAGCCAGGTGATATCAGTCAGTTTTAACATTTCGCCCCGGTAGTTTTTCAATCACGGTAAACAGCAGAAAACAGAGCAGCAGCAGAATTAACGCGGTCACCGCACCGTCCTGGCTACGATAGGAGCCAATTTGCTGGTAGAGATAAAACGGCAGGGTACGGAAATCATCGTTACCGAACAACGCCACCACGCCAAAATCACCAATCGACAGCACACACGCAAAGGCCAGCGCCTGCGCCAGCGGACGTTTCAGGGCGCGCAGCTCCACCACTTTTAAGCGCGACCAGCCTTCAATGCCCAGCGACTGACAAAGCATGCTATAGCGGGCAGTGATATCGCGCATCGGGTTTTCCAGCACTTTCAGCGCATAAGGGATGGCCATTAACGCATTGGTGAAAATCACGATGCCGTCAGCAGATTGTGGCAGGCCGATGGTGTTGTTGAGCAGTAAAAAGAAGCCCGTTGCCAGCACAATCCCCGGCATGGCGAGGATCAGCATTCCGCTCATCTCCAGCGCCTGACCCGCCAGCATTTTTTGCCGTGCCCGCAATTCGCGACTGCTCCATAGCAGCATCATGGTCAGCACTACGCATAATACGCCTGCCGCCAGCGCAATACGCAACGAGGTCCACAGCGCCTGCCACAGCACCGGCTGCGCCAGCACTTCCGGCAACTGGCGATTTATCCCATCGACGAGCACCGCCAGTAACGGTGGCAGCAACAGCAACAGCGCCAGCACAATTAACACCGTGTCGCAAATGCGGCTATGCAGACGGTCGTCCGGGTCGTGCCAGCCTTGCAGCAGCGTGGTGCCGGGCGCAATGGCTTTACTTAGTCGCTGACTCAACAGCACCAGCCCAAGGCAACATATCATCTGGATCAGCGCCAGCATCGCCGCGCGGGCAGGATCGTAGTCGTAACTCAGCGCCTGATAAATAGCCAGCTCGATAGTGGTCGCCTGCGGACCACCGCCCAGCGACAGCACGGTGGCGAAGCTGGCGAAACAGAGCATAAAGATCAGCGCAGCAACCGGCGGGATTTGGCGCCGTAACCACGGCCATTCAACGAAGCGGAAAAAATGCCAGCCGCGCATGCCAAGCTGGGCAGCAAGCTGACGCTGTTCGCCGGGAATGTTTTCCAGTGCCTGGAGTAATAAGCGGCTCGCCATCGGCAGATTAAAAAATACGTGCGCCAGCAAAATACCTTGCAGGCCGTAGGGCGAAAAGGTCCACTCCAGACCGAGCGATTGGCAGAGTGATGCCAGCCAGCCCTGGCGACCATAGACGCTAAGAATGCCGAAAACAGCAACCAGCACCGGGAGGATCAAGGTCATTGCGCACAGACGCAACAGCGTCAGCCGACCCGGAAAGCGCCTGCGATAGAGCGCGCGGGCGAGGAATATCGCGGGTACGACAGAGAGCAGCGCCGAGAGAAACGCCTGCCAGAAGGAGAAGCGCACCACATGCCACAGGTAGCTGTCCTGCCAGATTGCCATCCAGTCACCCTGCGGCGCGTTCCACCACAGGGCGAGAAATGCCGCCAGTGCAACCGCCACCACAAGCGTAGCGGCGCTTACGCCTGGAATTAACCAGCCGGGAATTAACGGCTGACGGCGCGTTGCCATTCGCTAATCCATGCCTGACGTTGTGCCGCCACCTCGGCTGGCGTGAACTCCAGCGTGGTTGCCGGTTTGGTCAATTTTTCAAAACCGGCAGGCAGCGTGACGTTTGCCACCGGATACATCCAGTTGCCGGTTGGGATCGCATTCTGAAAAGCCGGAGAAACCATAAACTGGAGGAATTTTTGCGCCAGCTCCGGCTGTTTGCTGGCAGCGGTGCGGGCGGCGACTTCCACTTGCAAATAGTGACCTTCGCTGAAGTTCGCGGCGGCGTAGTTATCTTTCTTCTCTTCGAGAATGTGATAAGCCGGAGAGGTGGTGTAACTCAGTACCAGATCGCTTTCGCCTTTTAAAAACAGGCCGTAGGCTTCGCTCCAGCCTTTGGTGACCGTGACGGTTTTCTTCGCCAGCTTCTGCCAGGCTTGCGGGGCGTCATCGCCATAGACTTTTTGCATCCACAACAACAGGCCCAGGCCCGGCGTACTGGTACGCGGATCCTGATAAATCACTCGCCAGTTCTGATCGCTTTCAACCAATTCTTTCAGGCTTTGCGGCGGATTTTTCAGTTTGTTCTTGTCATAGACGAAGGCGAAGTAGCCGTAATCAAATGGGACAAAAGTGTCATTATTCCAGCCACCGGGAACGTTAACGGCATCCGCTGCCACACCGCTTTTAGCAAACAGCCCGGTTTTGCTGGCGGCATCTAACAGATTGTTATCCAGCCCCAGCACCACATCGGCTTTACTGTTTTTGCCTTCCATCCGCAGACGGTTGAGAAGCGAAACGCCATCTTCCAGCGCCACCAGTTTCAGTTCGCAATTACAGTCGGCTTCAAAGGCTTTTTTCACCACCGGACCTGGCCCCCAGTCGGCGGCGAAGGAATCGTAGGTATAAACAGTCAGAACGGGTTTAGCGAAAGCGGGTGCTGTACAGAGCAACAGCAGGGGAAGATATTTTTTTAACACTTTGCACCTCAAAGAAGAGTGGCAAAGGACTTGAGAAGGAGCCTCAAATCCCTTCGCCGGCGTTATCCGGATCAGGTTCGACGGGTATTTTCTCAGCGCACGCGTCTGCGTGGCACCCCGTTGAGAACGGCGTTAGTGTAGTGATTTTGTTATCAACCAGCAATCATGGATCCGGTGGCGCAAACCACGCGGATTTAAAATCGAACCAGCCGAGAGTGTTCATGCGCAGGCCGCGCATACTGCGTTGCCCCTGAATGATCAGCCAGTGGTGGATGAGCGGCACCATTGCTTTGCTGGCGACCAGTTGCTGGCACCAGTTCGCCAGATTCATTTCGCCATTGCGCCAGCGGGCGGCGTCGGCTTGCCAGTCGATCGGAATACAGTGTTGGAGCAGCGGCACTTCGCACAAATGCGCGAACAGCGAAAAATCCAGCGGCAGCGTAAAGTTGGCGCTGTTAAGCCAGATATCGCTCTCGATCTCTCCTTCGTACCACTGATCGTAGCTGATCTCTTTGATTTTCAGTGTGACCTGATAACTTGCCAGAATCTGCTGCATGATCCCGGCAATCACTCGATGCTCAATATGATCCTGATAAAAAGTCAGGGTGAGGTTTTCCAGCCCGGCGGGTTTTTCGCAATGCGTCGGGCGGGCATGATGCCAGCGGGGGAGCAGTCCATAAGCCGGAAACCACAGTTGCTGGTATTGTTCCTCGGCGAAATAGACCAGATTAGTTGGAGAAAGCACATAACTTACCCAGTCCCTGACTTGCTGATTCGCCCCACGATGGGTGCGGCTGTCGAACAGTAAATAGTAGCAACCTTCTTCCAGCCGACTTTCAATCTCTTTTTCCTCGCCCTGTGGACCTTTTAGCATCAGACCGCCGGCTGGCTCGTCGGCAATTTCTGGCAGAACCCAGACATTTACTTCGTCGATTAATGCGCGATAACCGAAGAAGTCATCGAATGCCTGAATTTTCAGTTGATTGGTGCTGTTGCGGATCACCGCATACGGACCGGTGCCGATGGGATGGCTGGCAAAGTTACTGAGGGTTTCCCATTCTCGTGGCAGGATCATCGCCGGAACTTGCCCCAGCAGTAACGGTAACCAGCGGTCCGGTTGCGTGAGATGGATATCCAGCGTCCAGGGCGTCGGCGACACAATGTCCGCAATATGCGAATAGAGCGGCAGCGTATTGATTCGTTTTAAAGAGGCGATCACATCGTCCATTTCCAGTTCACGACCATGATGAAAATGGACTCCTGGACGCAAAAAGAAGCGCCAGTGAAGCGGTGATATTTGCTGCCAGTGGTGGGCGATGTCTGCTTCCAGTTCCCCATTTTCCTCATTTATGCGCGTTAGCGAACTGAAGATTTGCCGGGCGATATGGGTTTCGGAACGGCGCAATGCGCTGCCAGGCAGCAGATTGCGCAACGGACGATAGTAGAGAACGCGCAGGATGTGCCGCCCCTGACGGAAGGTACGCCCCAGATGAGAAACCAGCATTTGCCGCACAGCCGCTTTGTCGCCAACCAGTTGCACCAACTGATCGATACGATCCTGCTCCAGTAAGTCTTCCGCCCGCTGTTGCTGAAGCGCCAGCCCGGTATAGAGGAATGTTAAACGTGAGCGTTTACCGCGCCCGACCTCCGCTTCCCACGTCAGCCAGCCGCGATCCTGCATGGTATTGAGCAGGGTGCGCATATGACGACGGGAGCAGCTCAATAACTCCGCTAGTTCGTTGAGCGTTGTGTCCTGCGATTTACCCTCGCAGCATTGCCACAGGCGGATGAACTGTTGTTGCAGACGAGCAGATGGCATAAAAGGGGAACTCCTGCGCAAAAGTCAGCAATTTTATTTTCCCTATATTAAGTCAATAATTCCTAACGATGAAGCAAGGAGGTGCCCCATGCGTCAGTTTTATCAGCACTATTTTACCGCGACAGCGACGTTGTGCTGGTTGCGTTGGTTAAGCGTCCCACAACGATTAACTATGCTTGAAGAACTGATGCAGTGGGAGGGGAGTCATTCTGACTACTGATTTGCGGACATCATGTGTGACTGAGTATTGGTGTTAATCGCCACGCCAGCAGTGATTATCTGCTGGCTTTTTTCTTTTTGGCGATTGAGTGCCGGACGGTTTACAAACTAACGCATAAACGCCGGTTGCTTCTCTTCATAAGACGCAATGGCGTCGTCGTGCTGCAGAGTCAGGCCGATGCTGTCCAGACCGTTCATCATGCAGTGGCGGCGGAAGGCATCGATGGTAAAGCGATAAGTTTTCTCTCCCGCTTTCACCTCTTGCGCTTCCAGGTCCACATCAAAATGAATCCCCGGATTGGCTTTCACCAGCGCAAACAACTCATCCACTTCTGCATCGCTTAATTTCACCGGCAGCAGCTGGTTGTTAAAGCTATTGCCGTAGAAGATGTCAGCAAAACTCGGCGCAATCACCACTTTAAAACCGTAATCAGTCAATGCCCACGGCGCATGCTCACGCGAGGAACCGCAGCCGAAGTTTTCTCGTGCCAGCAAAATGGAAGCGCCCTGATATTGCGGGAAGTTCAGCACGAAGTCCGGGTTTGGCTGTTGGCCTTTTTCATCCAGAAAACGCCAGTCATTAAACAGATGCGCGCCAAAACCAGTGCGCGTCACTTTCTGCAAAAACTGTTTCGGGATGATTGCATCGGTATCGACATTGGCGGCATCCAGCGGAACCACCAGGCCTGTGTGTTTGATAAATTTCTCTGCCATGGTGTGCTCCTTATTTAATGTTGCGAATGTCGGCGAAATGTCCGGTCACAGCAGCAGCGGCAGCCATTGCCGGGCTGACCAGATGCGTGCGCCCGCCGCGCCCCTGGCGGCCTTCAAAGTTACGGTTGCTGGTGGAGGCACAACGCTCGCCCGGATTCAGGCGGTCGTTGTTCATCGCCAGACACATTGAGCAGCCTGGCAAGCGCCATTCAAAACCGGCTTCGATAAAGATTTTGTCCAGACCTTCCGCTTCCGCCTGGGCTTTTACCGGACCAGAGCCGGGAACCACCAGTGCCTGCACGCCTGGTGCGACTTTCCGGCCTTTGGCGATTTCTGCCGCTGCGCGTAAATCTTCAATGCGCGAGTTGGTGCAGGAACCGATAAACACTTTGTCGATAGCCACTTCGGTCAGCGGAATACCCGGTTTCAGCCCCATATAGGCCAGCGCTTTTTCTGCCGACGCGCGTTCAACCGGATCGGCAAACGAAGCCGGATCGGGAATGTTGTCGTTCACGGAGATCACCTGACCGGGGTTAGTTCCCCATGTTACCTGCGGGGCGATCTCTTCTGCTTGCAGAGTGACAACGGTATCGAAAGTTGCGCCTTCGTCGGTTTGCAGAGTTTTCCAGTAGGCAACGGCGTCGTCGAAATCTTTACCTTTCGGCGCATGCAGACGGCCTTTAACATAGTTAAAGGTGGTTTCGTCCGGCGCAACCAGACCGGCTTTTGCGCCCATTTCGATTGCCATGTTGCACAGGGTCATACGACCTTCCATGCTTAAATCACGGATTGCTTCGCCGCAAAACTCCACCACATGCCCGGTACCGCCAGCGCTGCCGGTTTTACCGATAATCGCCAGCACAATATCTTTCGCGGTAATGCCCGGCGCAGCTTTGCCCTGGACTTCAATTTTCATGGTTTTCGCGCGCCCCTGTTTCAGGGTCTGCGTTGCCAGTACGTGTTCGACCTCGGATGTACCGATACCAAAGGCCAGTGCGCCAAACGCCCCGTGGGTGGCGGTATGTGAGTCGCCGCAGACAATGGTCATTCCTGGTAAGGTGACGCCCTGTTCCGGCCCCATTACGTGGACAATCCCCTGATATGGGTGATTCAGGTCATACAGTTCGACGCCAAACTCTTTGCAGTTTTTGATCAGTTCCTGCATCTGGATGCGCGCCATTTCACCGCAGGCATTAATGTCTTTAGTCTGAGTCGAGACGTTGTGATCCATGGTGGCGAAGGTTTTGCCCGGCTGACGTACCGGGCGACCGTGGGCGCGCAGACCATCGAACGCCTGCGGTGAGGTCACTTCATGCACCAGATGGCGGTCGATATATAACAGCGGGGTTTCATTTTCGGCTTCATACACTACGTGAGCGTCGAATAATTTTTCGTATAACGTCTTAGCCATGATTACACCCCTTCTGCCACATAGCGGGCAATGATATCGCCCATTTCATCGGTACTAACGGCGGCAGCGCCACGGGCTAAATCCCCGGTGCGAATGCCTTCTTCTAACGCGCGGTTAATGGCGCGTTCAATGGCGGAAGCCGCATCATCGGCATCCAGGCTGTAACGCAGCAGCAGCGCCAGCGACAGAATTTGTGCAATCGGGTTGGCGATGTTTTTGCCTGCGATATCGGGTGCCGAGCCGCCCGCCGGTTCATACAGACCAAAACCTTGCTCGTTCAGGCTGGCGGAAGGCAACATGCCCATCGAGCCTGTGATCATCGCGCATTCATCAGACAGAATGTCGCCAAACAGGTTGGAGCACAGCAGTACGTCAAACTGCGACGGATCTTTAATCAGCTGCATGGTAGCGTTGTCGATGTACATATGCGCCAGTTCGACATCCGGATACTCCGTGGCGATCTCGTTAACAATCTCCCGCCATAAAATAGAGGATTGCAGCACATTGGCTTTGTCGATTGAGGTGACTTTGCGACGACGCTTGCGGGCAGATTCAAACGCGATACGGGCAATGCGCTCGATCTCAAAACGGTGATACACCTCGGTATCAAACGCTTTTTCATATTGTCCACTACCTTCGCGGCCTTTTGGTTGACCGAAATAGATGCCGCCGGTCAGTTCGCGCACACACAGGATGTCGAAGCCGTTAGCGGCAATGTCAGCACGCAGCGGACAGAATGCTTCCAGCCCCTGATACAGTTTTGCCGGACGCAGGTTGCTGAATAATTTGAAGTGCTTACGCAAAGGCAACAGCGCGCCGCGTTCTGGTTGCTGGTCTGGCGGCAAATGTTCCCATTTCGGGCCGCCCACCGAGCCAAACAGCACGGCATCGGCTTGCTCACAACCTTCAACCGTCGCAGGCGGCAGCGGCTGCCCGTGGTTATCAATGGCTGCGCCGCCTACATCGTAATGGCTGGTGGTGATACGCATCGCAAAGCGGTTACGCACGGCATCCAGCACTTTCAGTGCCTGGGTCATCACTTCCGGCCCGATCCCATCTCCGGGTAAAACGGCAATATGGTAATTCTTCGACATCACACGGTTTCCTTGTTGTTTTCGTTGTGTTGAGCTTTGCGTTGCAACTCTTTTTCGACTTCTGCGGCGCGCCAGATATTGTTCAGTACGTGCACCATGGCTTTGGCGGAGGACTCGACAATATCGGTGGCCAGGCCGACGCCGTGGAAGCGGCGACCGTTGTAGTTGGCGACAATATCCACCTGACCCAGCGCATCTTTACCGTGACCTTTGGCGGTCAGGCTGTATTTCACCAGTTCGACGTTATAGTCAGTGATGCGGTTAATCGCCTGATAGACGGCATCGACCGGACCATTACCGTTGGCAGCTTCCGCTTTAACTTCCTCGCCACAGGCCAGTTTGACGGCGGCAGTGGCAATATCGTTAGAACCAGACTGCACGCTGAAGTAATCCAGACGGAAATGCTCCGGCTCTTCTTGCTGCTTACCGATGAAGGCCAGCGCCTCCAGATCGTAATCAAACACCTGACCTTTTTTGTCCGCCAGCTTCAGGAAGGCATCGTACAAATTGTCTAAATTATATTCACTTTCTTTATACCCCATCTCATCCATGCGGTGTTTTACTGCCGCACGACCGGAACGAGAGGTCAGATTCAGCTGGATTTGGTTCAGACCAATAGATTCTGGTGTCATGATTTCGTAGTTTTCGCGGTTTTTCAGCACGCCATCCTGGTGGATACCGGAGGAGTGTGCGAATGCGCCGCTGCCAACAATGGCTTTGTTTGCCGGGATCGGCATATTACAAATCTGGCTAACTAACTGGCTGGTGCGCCATATTTCCTGGTGATTAATGGCGGTATGAACGTTAAGAATATCCTTACGTACTTTGATCGCCATGATCACTTCTTCCAGCGAACAGTTACCGGCTCGCTCGCCGATCCCATTCATTGCACCTTCCACCTGGCGCGCTCCGGCATGTACCGCCGCCAGTGAGTTGCCAACTGCCAGGCCTAAATCGTCGTGGGTATGTACGGAGATAATGGCTTTGTCGATGTTAGGCACGCGTTCATACAGGCCGCTGATGATTCCGGCGAACTCAAATGGCATGGTGTAGCCCACGGTGTCCGGAATGTTGATGGTGGTGGCACCGGCATTAATCGCCGCTTCAACCACGCGCGCCAGATCGGCAATGGGTGTGCGTCCGGCATCTTCGCAAGAAAATTCAACATCATCGGTGTAATTACGGGCGCGTTTCACCATATAGATAGCACGTTCGATCACTTCGTCCAGCGTGCTGCGCAGCTTGGTGGCGATGTGCATTGGCGAAGTGGCAATAAAGGTATGGATACGGAAGGCTTCGGCAACTTTCAGAGATTCAGCTGCCACGTCGATATCCTTTTCCACGCAGCGAGCTAACGCACATACGCGGCTGTTTTTGACCTGGCGGGCGATGGTCTGCACCGATTCGAAATCGCCCGGCGAAGAGACGGGGAAACCGACTTCCATCACGTCAACACCCATACGCTCAAGGGCCAGCGCAATTTGCAGTTTTTCTTTCACACTCAAGCTTGCCTGTAACGCCTGTTCACCGTCGCGCAATGTGGTATCGAAAATAATGACTTGCTGGCTCATGGTTTGGGTCCTTGTCTCTTTTTGAGCGCCTCGCTTCGGGCATAAAAAAACCCGCGCAATGGCGCGGGTTTTTTGTTTGACTGCGTGCTGGCTTAATGCTGAATGCCGCTCACTCGTCTACCGCGCAAAGAAGATGCGTTTAGTAGTAGTAGACCGATAAAGCGAACGATGTGAGTCATTAAATCAGCTCCAGATGAATACGATATGCTTTTAGAGTTACTGGATACAAAAACGGATGTCAACCCTGACGCAACAAAAACGTTCCGCCAGAGTGAGTTCTGCATTCGTCAAATTAGCTAATTGTGCTGCAGTGGTTAAAACAAGCGATATTAATTTCTGCTTAACCACCGACGCTTTTCATCGGTTGACATATTTCAGAATAAATTTTTGTATCTAATCAACGAGGAAAAGGGGGATAAAATGCACGCGTTACAAAACCTATCTTGATGATTTGTATTGAATTATATGTTTTGCTAATTTTTTGATATTCATTTGGTGAATATTATTGTTCGATTAATGTTAAGAATTAATGCATTAAACATATAAATTAATTATTAAAAAAGCACATTTAATCCATTTTGTGGATGATTGAGTATTCGCGGTAGTTATGATTAGATTGCTTTCGCAACAAAAACATTATGGATTATTATGCTGCGGTAAATGACTCTTTACTCGGCAATGGGTTCTGTTTTTATAAGAACCCGTATCTTTATGTTTTCCTAATTTTTCTCATTTTCCTTTTTCTTATTTTATATGCATGATAAATCATATTCTCGAGGATTATTTCTCTGCATTCCAATAAGGGAAAGGGAGTTAAGTGTGACAGTGGAGTTAAGTATGCCAGAGGTACAAACAGAGCAACCAGAGACGGCGGAGTTAAGCAAGCCACAACTACGCATGGTCGATCTCAACTTATTAACCGTTTTCGATGCCGTGATGCAGGAGCAAAACATCACCCGTGCCGCTCATGTTCTGGGGATGTCGCAACCTGCAGTCAGTAACGCGGTTGCACGCCTGAAGGTGATGTTTAATGACGAGCTTTTTGTTCGTTATGGCCGTGGCATTCAACCGACTGCTCGCGCATTTCAACTTTTTGGTTCAGTTCGTCAGGCATTGCAATTAGTACAAAATGAATTGCCAGGTTCAGGTTTTGAACCCGCGAGCAGTGAACGTGTATTTCATCTTTGTGTTTGCAGTCCGTTAGACAGCATTCTGACCTCGCAGATTTATAATCACATTGAGCAAACTGCGCCAAATATACATGTTATGTTCAAGTCTTCATTAAATCAGAACACTGAACATCAACTGCGTTATCAGGAAACGGAGTTTGTGATTAGTTATGAAGACTTCCATCGTCCTGAATTTACCAGTGTGCCATTATTTAAAGATGAAATGGTGCTGGTAGCCAGCAAAAATCATCCAACAATTAAAGGCCCGTTACTGAAACATGATGTTTATAACGAACAACATGCGGCAGTTTCGCTCGATCGTTTCGCGTCATTTAGTCAACCGTGGTATGACACGGTAGATAAACAAGCCAGTATCGCGTATCAGGGCATGGCAATGATGAGTGTACTGAGCGTGGTGTCGCAAACGCATCTGGTCGCTATTGCGCCGCGTTGGCTGGCTGAAGAGTTCGCTGAATCTTTAGAGTTACAGGTATTACCGCTGCCATTAAAACAAAATAGCAGAACCTGTTATCTCTCCTGGCATGAAGCTGCCGGGCGCGACAAAGGCCATCAGTGGATGGAAGAGCAATTAGTCTCAATTTGCAAACGCTAACTGAATGCAGAATAGGTCAGATATTGATTACTGATTTATTCTGTATTTTTTATTGAATATAGAATTTTATTCTGAATGTGTGAGTTCACTATTTTAGGATTAATTAAAAAAATAGAGAAATTGCTGTAAGTTGTGGGATTTAGCCGATTTATTATCAATTTAATCCTCCGTAATGGAGGATTTTATCGTTTCTTTTCACCTTTCCTCCTGTTTATTCTTATTACCTCGTATTTATGTCTCTGGCTACCAATTGCTTAAGCAAGATCGGGCGGTTAATGTGTTTTACACATTTTTCCGTTAAACAGTGAGGCAGGCCATGGAGATGTTGTCTGGAGCCGAGATGGTCGTCCGATCGCTTATCGATCAGGGCGTTAAACAAGTATTCGGTTATCCCGGAGGCGCGGTCCTTGATATTTACGATGCATTGCATACCGTGGGTGGTATCGATCATGTATTAGTTCGTCATGAGCAGGCGGCGGTGCATATGGCCGATGGTCTGGCACGCGCGACCGGGGAAGTCGGCGTCGTGCTGGTAACATCGGGGCCAGGGGCGACCAATGCGATTACCGGCATCGCCACCGCTTATATGGACTCCATTCCCTTGGTTGTTCTTTCCGGGCAGGTAGCAACTTCGTTGATAGGCTACGATGCTTTTCAGGAGTGCGACATGGTGGGAATTTCCCGCCCAGTGGTGAAGCACAGTTTTCTGGTTAATCAAACGGAAGACATTCCGCAGGTGCTGAAAAAGGCTTTTTGGCTGGCGGCAAGTGGTCGCCCTGGACCAGTGGTCGTTGATTTACCGAAAGATATTCTTAATCCTGCGAACAAATTACCCTACGTCTGGCCGGAGTCGGTCAGTATGCGGTCTTACAATCCCACGACCTCCGGACATAAAGGGCAAATTAAGCGCGCTCTGCAAACGCTGGTGGCGGCAAAAAAACCGGTTGTGTATGTAGGCGGTGGGGCAATCACGGCGGGCTGCCATCAGCAGTTGAAAGACACGGTGGAGGCGTTGAATCTGCCCGTTGTTTCCTCATTAATGGGGCTGGGGGCGTTTCCGGCAACGCATCGTCAGGCTCTGGGCATGCTGGGAATGCACGGCACCTACGAAGCCAATATGACGATGCATAACGCGGATGTGATTTTCGCCGTCGGGGTACGTTTTGATGACCGAACGACGAACAATCTGGCAAAGTACTGCCCAAATGCCACGGTTTTGCATATCGATATTGATCCTACCTCCATTTCTAAAACCGTGACTGCTGATATCCCGATTGTTGGAGATGCCCGCCAGGTCCTTGAACAAATGCTTGAACTCCTGTCGCAAGAATCCGCCCATCAACCGCTGGATGAGATCCGCGACTGGTGGCAGCAGATTGAACAGTGGCGCGCTCGTCAGTGCCTGAAATATGACACTCACAGTGAAAAGATTAAACCGCAGGCGGTTATCGAGACTCTTTGGCGGCTGACGAAGGGGGACGCTTACGTGACGTCTGATGTCGGGCAGCACCAGATGTTCGCCGCACTTTATTATCCTTTCGACAAACCGCGTCGCTGGATTAACTCTGGTGGCCTCGGCACGATGGGGTTTGGTTTACCTGCGGCACTGGGTGTCAAAATGGCGCTGCCAGAAGAAACCGTGGTTTGCGTCACTGGTGACGGCAGTATTCAGATGAACATTCAGGAACTGTCTACCGCCTTGCAATACGAGTTGCCGGTATTGGTGGTGAATCTCAATAATCGCTATCTGGGGATGGTGAAGCAGTGGCAGGACATGATCTATTCCGGCCGTCATTCACAATCTTATATGCAATCGCTACCCGATTTCGTCCGTCTGGCGGAAGCCTATGGGCATGTTGGGATCCAGATTTCTCATCCGCAAGAGCTGGAAAGCAAACTTAGCGAGGCGCTGGAACAGGTGCGCAATAATCGTCTGGTCTTTGTTGATGTTACCGTCGATGGCAGTGAGCACGTCTACCCGATGCAGATTCGCGGGGGCGGAATGGATGAAATGTGGTTAAGCAAAACGGAGAGAACCTGATTATGCGCCGGATATTATCAGTCTTACTCGAAAATGAATCAGGCGCGTTATCCCGCGTGATTGGCCTTTTTTCCCAACGTGGGTACAACATTGAAAGCCTGACCGTTGCGCCCACCGATGATCCGACATTATCGCGTATGACCATCCAGACCGTGGGCGATGAAAAAGTGCTTGAGCAGATCGAAAAGCAATTACACAAACTGGTCGATGTCTTGCGCGTGAGCGAGCTGGGGCAGGGGGCGCACGTCGAGCGGGAAATCATGCTGGTGAAAATTCAGGCCAGCGGCTACGGACGTGACGAAGTGAAGCGCAATACGGAAATATTTCGTGGGCAAATCATCGATGTCACGCCATCGCTTTACACCGTCCAACTGGCAGGCACCAGCGATAAGCTTGATGCATTTTTAGCATCGATTCGCGATGTGGCGAAAATTGTGGAAGTTGCTCGCTCTGGCGTGGTCGGACTTTCGCGCGGCGATAAAATAATGCGTTGAGAATGATCTCAATGCGCAATTTGCAGCCCAACATGTCACGTTGGGCTTTTTTTGCGAATTCAGTGGGAACCTGGAATAAAAGCAGTTGCCGCAGTTAATTTTCTGCGCTTAGATGTTAATGAATTTAACCCATACCAGTACAATGGCTATGGTTTTTACATTTTACGCAAGGGGCAATTGTGAAACTGGATGAAATCGCTCGGCTAGCGGGAGTGTCGCGGACCACTGCAAGCTATGTTATTAACGGCAAAGCGAAGCAATACCGTGTGAGCGACAAAACCGTTGAAAAAGTCATGGCTGTGGTGCGTGAGCACAATTACCACCCGAACGCCGTGGCAGCTGGGCTTCGTGCTGGACGCACACGTTCTATTGGTCTTGTGATCCCCGATCTGGAGAACACCAGCTATACCCGCATCGCTAATTATCTTGAACGTCAGGCGCGGCAACGGGGTTATCAACTGCTGATTGCTTGCTCAGAAGATCAGCCAGACAACGAAATGCGTTGTATTGAGCATCTTCTACAGCGTCAGGTTGATGCCATTATTGTTTCGACGTCGTTGCCACCAGAGCATCCTTTTTATCAACGCTGGGCTAACGACCCGTTCCCGATTGTCGCGCTGGATCGCGCCCTCGATCGTGAACACTTCACCAGCGTGGTTGGTGCCGATCAGGATGATGCCGAAATGCTGGCGGAAGAGTTACGTAAGTTTCCCGCCGAGACGGTGCTTTATCTTGGCGCGCTGCCGGAGCTTTCTGTGAGCTTCTTGCGTGAGCAAGGTTTCCGTACTGCCTGGAAAGATGATCCGCGCGAGGTGCATTTCCTTTATGCCAACAGCTATGAGCGGGAGGCGGCTGCCCAGTTATTCGAAAAATGGCTGGAAACGCATCCGATGCCGCAGGCGCTGTTCACAACGTCGTTTGCGTTGTTGCAAGGGGTGATGGATGTCACGCTGCGTCGCGATGGCAAACTGCCTTCTGACCTGGCAATTGCCACCTTTGGCGATAACGAACTGCTCGACTTCTTACAGTGCCCGGTGCTGGCAGTGGCTCAACGTCACCGCGATGTCGCAGAGCGTGTGCTGGAAATTGTCCTGGCAAGCCTGGACGAACCGCGTAAGCCAAAACCTGGGTTAACGCGCATTAAACGTAATCTCTATCGCCGCGGCGTGCTCAGCCGTAACTAAGCCGCGAACAAAAATACGCGCCAGTGAATTTCTCATTGGTGCGTCGAGTACGGGAATGGACATCAATATCCTTAAAGTAAATAAGACTATTCCTGGCTATTATTGATAAATGCTTTTAAACCCGCCCATTAATTAACTCACCTGCTGAAATTCATAATAATTAAGCAATATTGACAGAGCGTTTTTGCATTATTTTGTTACATGCAGAGATGAATTGCCGATTTAACAAACACTTTTCTTTGCTTTTGCGCAAACCTGCTGGCATCAAGCGCCACACAGACGCAACAGGGACTGTTAACCGGGGAAGATATGTCCTAAAATGCCGCTCGCGTCGCAAACTGACACTTTATATTTGCTGTGGAAAATAGTTAGTCATTTTAAAACGGTGATGACCATGAGGGATTTTTTCTTACAGCTATTCATAACGTTAATTTGCTTCGCACGTTGGACGTAAAATAAACAACGCTGATATTAGCCGTAAACATCGGGTTTTTTACCTCGGTATGCCTTGTGACTGGCTTGACAAGCTTTTCCTCCGCTCCGTAAACTCCTTTCAGTGGGAAATTGTGGGGCAAAGTGGGAATAAGGGGTGAGGCTGGCATGTTCCGGGGAGCAACGTTAGTCAATCTCGACAGCAAAGGGCGCTTATCAGTGCCTACCCGTTATCGGGAACAGCTGCTTGAGAACGCTGCCGGTCAAATGGTTTGCACCATTGACATTCATCACCCGTGCCTGCTGCTTTACCCCCTGCCTGAATGGGAAATTATCGAGCAAAAATTATCGCGTCTGTCGAGCATGAACCCGGTTGAGCGCCGTGTGCAGCGCCTTCTGTTAGGTCATGCCAGCGAATGTCAGATGGATGGCGCCGGTCGATTGTTAATCGCGCCAGTACTGCGGCAACATGCCGGTCTGACAAAAGAAGTGATGCTGGTTGGACAGTTCAACAAGTTTGAGCTGTGGGATGAAACAACCTGGCATCAACAGGTCAAGGAAGATATCGACGCAGAGCAGTTGGCTACTGGAGACTTATCGGAGCGACTGCAGGACTTGTCTCTATAAAATGATGGAAAACTATAAACATACTACGGTGCTGCTGGATGAAGCCGTTAATGGCCTCAATATCCGTCCTGATGGCATCTACATTGATGGGACTTTTGGTCGCGGTGGTCACTCACGTCTGATCCTCTCGCAGCTTGGCGAAGAGGGGCGTTTGCTGGCGATCGATCGCGACCCGCAGGCTATCGCCGTTGCGAAGACTATTGATGATCCGCGCTTCTCCATCATCCACGGACCTTTCTCCGCGCTGGGCGAATATGTTGCCGAGCGCGATCTTATCGGCAAGATCGACGGCATTCTCCTCGATCTTGGCGTCTCTTCACCGCAACTTGATGATGCTGAACGCGGCTTTTCCTTTATGCGCGATGGTCCGCTGGACATGCGTATGGACCCAACCCGTGGGCAGTCAGCCGCTGAATGGCTACAAACCGCAGAAGAAGCCGATATCGCCTGGGTATTGAAAACCTATGGTGAAGAGCGTTTTGCCAAACGCATTGCCCGCGCCATTGTCGAGCGAAACCGCGAACAGCCGATGACCCGCACCAAAGAACTGGCGGAAGTCGTGGCTGCCGCAACGCCGGTGAAAGATAAGTTTAAACATCCCGCGACCCGTACCTTCCAGGCGGTGCGCATTTGGGTAAACAGTGAACTGGAGGAGATAGAGCAGGCGCTAAAAAGCTCGCTCAACGTGCTGGCCCCGGGGGGGCGGCTCTCGATCATCAGCTTCCACTCGCTGGAAGACCGCATTGTGAAGCGCTTTATGCGTGAAAACAGCCGTGGTCCGCAAGTTCCGGCAGGGTTACCGATGACTGAAGAGCAGCTCAAAAAACTGGGTGGCCGTCAGCTGCGAGCACTAGGCAAGTTAATGCCGGGCGAAGAAGAGGTGGCTGAGAACCCTCGTGCCCGTAGTTCAGTTCTGCGTATTGCAGAGAGGACGAACGCATGATCAGCAGAGTGACAGAAGCTCTAAGCAAAGTTAAAGGATCGATGGGAAGCCACGAGCGCCATGCATTGCCTGGTGTTATCGGTGACGATCTATTGCGATTTGGGAAGCTGCCACTCTGCCTGTTCATTTGCATTATTTTGACGGCGGTGACCGTGGTAACCACGGCGCACCACACCCGTTTGCTGACCGCTCAGCGCGAACAACTGGTGCTGGAGCGAGATGCTTTAGACATTGAATGGCGCAACCTGATCCTTGAAGAGAATGCGCTCGGCGACCATAGCCGGGTGGAAAGGATCGCCACGGAAAAGCTGCAAATGCAGCATGTTGATCCGTCACAAGAAAATATCGTAGTGCAAAAATAAGGATAAACGCGACGCATGAAAGCAGCGGCGAAAACGCAGAAACCAAAACGTCAGGAAGAACATGCCAACTTTATCAGTTGGCGTTTTGCGTTGTTATGCGGCTGTATTCTCCTGGCGCTGGCTTTTCTGCTCGGACGCGTAGCGTGGTTACAAGTTATCTCCCCGGATATGCTGGTAAAAGAGGGCGACATGCGTTCTCTTCGCGTTCAGCAAGTTTCCACCTCCCGCGGCATGATTACTGACCGTTCTGGTCGCCCGTTAGCGGTGAGCGTGCCGGTAAAAGCGATTTGGGCTGACCCGAAAGAAGTGCATGACGCTGGCGGTATCAGCGTCGGTGATCGCTGGAAGGCGCTGGCTAACGCACTCAATATTCCGCTGGATCAGCTTTCAGCCCGCATTAACGCCAACCCGAAAGGGCGCTTTATTTATCTGGCGCGTCAGGTAAACCCTGACATGGCAGAGTACATCAAAAAACTGAAACTGCCGGGGATTCATCTGCGTGAAGAATCTCGCCGTTATTATCCATCCGGCGAAGTGACCGCTCACCTCATCGGCTTTACTAATGTCGATAGTCAGGGGATTGAGGGCGTCGAGAAGAGTTTCGATAAATGGCTTACCGGACAGCCAGGCGAGCGCATTGTGCGTAAAGACCGCTACGGTCGCGTAATTGAAGATATCTCTTCCACCGACAGCCAGGCGGCACACAATCTGGCGCTGAGTATTGATGAACGCCTGCAGGCGCTGGTTTATCGTGAACTCAACAATGCGGTGGCCTTTAACAAGGCTGAATCCGGTAGCGCCGTGCTGGTGGATGTCAACACCGGTGAAGTGCTGGCGATGGCTAACAGCCCGTCATACAACCCAAACAATCTGAGTGGCACGCCGAAAGAGGCGATGCGTAACCGTACCATTACCGACGTCTTTGAACCGGGCTCAACGGTCAAACCGATGGTGGTGATGACCGCGTTGCAACGTGGCGTGGTGCGAGAAAACTCGGTACTGAATACCGTTCCTTATCGAATTAACGGCCACGAAATCAAAGACGTGGCACGCTACAGCGAATTAACCCTGACCGGGGTATTACAGAAGTCGAGTAACGTCGGTGTTTCCAAACTGGCGTTAGCGATGCCGTCCTCAGCGTTAGTAGATACTTACTCACGTTTTGGACTGGGAAAAGCGACCAATTTGGGGTTGGTCGGAGAACGCAGTGGCTTATATCCTCAAAAACAACGGTGGTCTGACATAGAGAGGGCCACCTTCTCTTTCGGCTACGGGCTAATGGTAACACCGTTACAGTTAGCGCGAGTCTACGCAACTATCGGCAGCTACGGCATTTATCGCCCACTGTCGATTACCAAAGTTGACCCCCCGGTTCCCGGTGAACGTGTCTTCCCGGAATCCATTGTTCGCACCGTAGTGCATATGATGGAAAGCGTGGCGCTACCGGGCGGCGGCGGCGTGAAGGCGGCGATTAAAGGCTATCGTATCGCCATTAAAACCGGTACCGCGAAAAAGGTCGGGCCGGACGGTCGCTACATCAATAAATATATTGCTTATACCGCAGGCGTTGCGCCTGCGAGTCAGCCGCGCTTCGCGCTGGTTGTTGTTATCAACGATCCGCAGGCGGGTAAATACTACGGCGGCGCCGTTTCCGCGCCGGTCTTTGGTGCCATCATGGGCGGCGTATTGCGTACCATGAACATCGAGCCGGATGCGCTGACAACGGGCGATAAAAATGAATTTGTGATTAATCAAGGCGAGGGGACAGGTGGCAGATCGTAATTTGCGCGACCTTCTTGCTCCGTGGGTGCCAGACGCACCTTCGCGAGCACTGCGAGAGATGACACTCGACAGCCGTGTGGCTGCGGCGGGCGATCTCTTTGTAGCTGTAGTAGGTCATCAGGCGGACGGGCGTCGATATATCCCGCAGGCGATAGCGCAAGGTGTGGCTGCCATTATTGCAGAGGCGAAAGATGAGGCGACCGACGGTGAAATCCGTGAAATGCACGGCGTACCAGTCATCTATCTCAGCCAGCTCAACGAGCGTTTATCTGCACTGGCGGGCCGCTTTTACCATGAACCCTCTGACAATTTACGTCTCGTGGGCGTAACGGGCACCAACGGCAAGACTACGACTACTCAGCTTCTGGCGCAGTGGAGCCAACTGCTTGGCGAAACCAGCGCGGTAATGGGGACTGTTGGTAACGGCCTGCTGGGAAAAGTGATCCCGACAGAAAATACCACCGGTTCGGCAGTCGATGTTCAGCATGAGCTGGCGGGACTGGTGGATCAGGGCGCGACTTTTTGCGCAATGGAAGTTTCCTCCCACGGACTGGTACAGCACCGTGTGGCGGCATTGAAATTTGCGGCGTCGGTCTTTACCAACTTAAGCCGCGATCACCTTGATTATCATGGTGATATGGAACACTACGAAGCCGCGAAATGGCTGCTTTATTCTGAACATCATTGCGGTCAGGCGATTATTAACGCCGACGATGAAGTGGGCCGCCGCTGGCTGGCAAAACTGCCGGACGCGGTTGCGGTATCAATGGAAGGTCATATCAATCCGAACAGTCACGGACGCTGGTTGAAAGCGACTGAAGTGAACTATCACGACAGCGGTGCGACTATTCGTTTTAGCTCAAGCTGGGGCGATGGCGAAATTGAAAGCCATCTGATGGGCGCTTTTAACGTCAGCAACTTGCTGCTGGCGCTGGCGACACTGCTGGCGCTGGGCTATCCACTGGCTGATCTGCTGAAAACTGCCGCACGCCTGCAGCCGGTTTGTGGACGTATGGAAGTGTTCACTGCGCCAGGCAAACCGACGGTAGTGGTGGATTACGCGCATACGCCGGATGCACTGGAAAAAGCCTTGCAGGCTGCACGTCTTCACTGTGCAGGCAAGCTGTGGTGCGTCTTTGGCTGTGGTGGCGATCGCGATAAAGGTAAGCGTCCACTGATGGGCGCGATTGCGGAAGAATTTGCTGACGTGGCGGTGGTAACGGACGATAACCCGCGTACCGAAGAACCGCGCGCTATCATCAACGATATTCTGGCGGGAATGTTAGATGCCGGACATGCCAAAGTGATGGAAGGCCGTGCTGAAGCGGTGACTTGCGCCGTTATGCAGGCTAAAGAGAATGATGTGGTACTGGTCGCGGGCAAAGGTCATGAGGATTACCAGATTGTTGGCAATCAGCGTCTGGACTACTCCGATCGTGTCACGGTGGCGCGTCTGCTGGGGGTGATTGCATGATTAGCGTAACCCTTAGCCAACTTACCGATATTCTCAACGGTGAACTGCAAGGTGCAGATATTACCCTTGATGCTGTAACCACTGACACGCGAAAACTGACGCCGGGCTGCCTGTTTGTTGCCCTGAAAGGCGAACGTTTCGATGCCCATGATTTTGCTGACCAGGCGAAAGCTGGCGGTGCGGGTGCACTACTGGTTAGCCGTCCGCTGGATATCGATCTGCCGCAGTTAATCGTCAAGGATACGCGTCTGGCGTTTGGTGAACTGGCTGCATGGGTTCGCCAGCAAGTTCCGGCGCGCGTGGTTGCTCTGACCGGTTCCTCCGGCAAAACCTCCGTTAAAGAGATGACGGCGGCGATTTTAAGCCAGTGTGGCAACACGCTTTATACGGCAGGCAATCTCAACAACGACATCGGTGTACCGATGACGCTGTTGCGCTTAACGCCAGAGTACGATTACGCAGTAATTGAACTTGGCGCGAACCATCAGGGCGAAATTGCCTGGACTGTGAGTCTGACTCGCCCGGAAGCGGCGCTGGTCAACAACCTGGCAGCGGCGCATCTGGAAGGTTTTGGCTCGCTTCCGGGTGTCGCGAAAGCGAAAGGCGAAATCTTTACCGGTCTGCCGGAAAACGGTATCGCCATTATGAATGCCGACAACAACGACTGGCTGAACTGGCAGAGTGTGATTGGCTCACGCAAAGTGTGGCGCTTCTCACCGAATGCTAACAACAGCGATTTCACCGCCACCAATATCCACGTGACCTCGCACGGTACGGAATTTACGCTGCAAACCCCAACGGGTAGCGTCGATGTTCTGCTGCCGTTGCCGGGGCGTCACAATATTGCGAATGCGCTGGCAGCCGCTGCGCTCTCCATGTCCGTGGGCGCAACGCTTGATGCTATTAAAGCGGGGCTGGCAAATCTGAAAGCTGTTCCTGGCCGTCTGTTCCCCATTCAACTGGCGGAAAATCAGTTGCTGCTCGACGACTCCTACAACGCTAACGTCGGCTCCATGACCGCCGCTGTTCAGGTACTGGCTGAAATGCCGGGCTACCGTGTGCTGGTGGTGGGCGATATGGCGGAACTGGGCGCTGAAAGCGAGGCCTGCCATGTACAGGTGGGCGAAGCGGCGAAGGCGGCGGGTATTGACCGCGTGTTAAGTGTGGGTAAACAAAGCCATGCTATCAGCACCGCCAGCGGCGTTGGTGAACATTTTGCCGATAAAACTGCGCTTATCACACGTCTTAAATCACTGATTGCTGAGCAACAGGTAATTACAATTTTAGTTAAGGGTTCACGTAGTGCTGCCATGGAAGAGGTAGTACGCGCTTTACAGGAGAATGGGACATGTTAGTTTGGCTGGCCGAACATTTGGTCAAATATTATTCCGGCTTTAACGTCTTTTCCTATCTGACGTTTCGCGCCATCGTCAGCCTGCTGACTGCGCTGTTCATCTCATTGTGGATGGGCCCGCGCATGATTGCTCATTTACAAAAACTCTCCTTTGGTCAGGTGGTGCGTAACGACGGTCCTGAATCACACTTCAGCAAGCGCGGTACGCCGACTATGGGCGGGATTATGATCCTGACAGCGATTGTGATCTCCGTGCTGCTGTGGGCATACCCGTCCAACCCGTATGTCTGGTGCGTGTTGGTCGTGCTGGTCGGTTACGGTGTTATTGGCTTCGTTGATGACTATCGCAAAGTAGTGCGTAAAGACACCAAGGGGTTGATTGCTCGCTGGAAGTATTTCTGGATGTCAGTTATTGCGCTGGGTGTTGCTTTCGCTTTGTACCTTGCCGGGAAAGACACGCCCGCAACGCAGCTGGTGGTCCCGTTCTTTAAAGATGTGATGCCGCAGTTGGGGCTGTTCTACATTCTGCTGGCTTACTTCGTCATTGTGGGCACCGGCAACGCGGTAAACCTGACCGATGGTCTTGATGGCCTGGCGATTATGCCGACTGTATTCGTCGCCGGTGGTTTTGCGCTGGTGGCATGGGCAACCGGCAACATGAATTTTGCCAGCTATTTACACATACCGTATCTGCGACACGCCGGGGAACTGGTCATTGTCTGTACCGCGATAGTCGGGGCAGGGCTGGGCTTCTTGTGGTTTAACACCTATCCGGCGCAGGTCTTTATGGGCGATGTAGGTTCGCTGGCGTTAGGTGGCGCGCTGGGCATTATCGCCGTACTGCTGCGTCAGGAATTCCTGCTGGTGATTATGGGCGGCGTGTTTGTCGTTGAAACCCTGTCGGTTATTTTGCAGGTCGGCTCCTTTAAACTGCGCGGACAACGTATTTTCCGCATGGCACCGATTCATCACCACTATGAACTGAAAGGCTGGCCGGAACCGCGCGTCATTGTACGTTTCTGGATTATTTCGCTGATGCTGGTCCTGATTGGTCTGGCAACGCTGAAGGTACGTTAATCATGGCTGATTACCAGGGTAAAAATGTCGTCATTATCGGCCTGGGCCTCACCGGGCTTTCTTGCGTGGACTTTTTCCTCGCTCGCGGTGTGACGCCGCGCGTTATGGATACGCGTATGACACCGCCTGGCCTGGATAAATTACCCGAAGCCGTAGAACGCCACACGGGCGGTCTGAATGATGAATGGCTGATGGCGGCCGATCTGATTGTCGCCAGTCCCGGTATTGCACTGGCGCATCCATCCTTAAGCGCTGCCGCTGATGCCGGAATCGAAATCGTTGGCGATATCGAGCTGTTCTGTCGCGAAGCACAAGCACCGATTGTGGCGATTACCGGTTCTAACGGCAAAAGCACGGTCACCACGCTAGTGGGTGAAATGGCGAAAGCGGCGGGGGTTAACGTTGGTGTGGGTGGCAATATTGGCCTGCCTGCGTTGATGCTGCTGGATGATGAGTGCGAACTGTACGTGCTGGAGCTGTCGAGCTTCCAGCTTGAAACCACCTCCAGCTTACAGGCGGTAGCAGCGACCATTCTAAACGTGACTGAAGATCATATGGATCGCTATCCATTTGGTTTACAGCAGTATCGTGCGGCAAAACTGCGCATTTATGAAAATGCGAAAGTTTGCGTGGTTAATGCTGATGATGCCTTAACAATGCCGATTCGTGGTGCGGATGAACGCTGCGTTAGCTTTGGTATCAATATGGGCGACTATCACTTGAATCATCAGCAGGGTGAAACCTGGCTGCGGGTGAAAGGCGAGAAAGTGTTGAACGTGAAAGAGATGAAACTTTCCGGTCAGCATAACTACACCAATGCGCTGGCGGCACTGGCGCTGGCAGACGCAGCTGGTTTGCCACGCGCCAGTAGCCTGAAAGCGTTAACTACGTTCACTGGTTTGCCGCATCGCTTTGAAGTGGTGCTGGAACATAACGGTGTGCGCTGGATTAACGACTCGAAAGCGACCAATGTCGGCAGTACGGAAGCGGCGCTCAATGGCCTGCACGTAGATGGCACGCTGCATTTGTTGCTGGGCGGCGATGGTAAATCGGCGGACTTTAGTCCGCTGGCACGTTACCTGAATGGCGATAACGTACGTTTGTATTGTTTCGGTCGTGACGGCGCGCAGCTGGCGGCACTGCGCCCGGAAGTGGCAGAACAAACCGAAACCATGGAACAGGCGATGCGCTTGCTGGCTCCGCGTGTTCAACCAGGAGATATGGTTCTGCTCTCCCCAGCCTGTGCCAGCCTTGATCAATTCAAGAACTTTGAACAACGAGGCAATGAGTTTGCCCGTCTGGCGAAGGAGTTAGGTTGATGCGTTTATCTCTCCCTCGCCTGAAAATGCCGCGCCTGCCAGGATTCAGTATCCTGGTCTGGATCTCCACGGCGCTAAAGGGCTGGGTGATGGGCTCGCGGGAAAAAGATACCGACAGCCTGATCATGTACGATCGCACCTTACTGTGGCTGACCTTCGGCCTCGCGGCGATCGGCTTTATCATGGTGACGTCCGCATCAATGCCTATCGGACAACGCTTGACTAACGATCCCTTTTTCTTCGCTAAGCGTGATGGCGTCTACCTGATCCTGGCGTTCATTCTGGCGATCATTACTCTGCGTCTGCCGATGGAGTTCTGGCAACGTTACAGCGCTACGATGCTACTCGGTTCAATCATCCTGTTGATGATCGTTCTGGTAGTGGGTAGCTCTGTTAAAGGGGCATCGCGTTGGATCGATCTCGGCTTGCTGCGTATCCAGCCTGCGGAGCTGACAAAACTGTCGCTGTTTTGCTATATCGCCAACTATCTGGTGCGTAAAGGCGACGAAGTGCGTAATAACCTGCGCGGCTTCTTGAAACCGATGGGCGTGATTCTGGTGTTGGCAGTGTTACTGCTGGCACAGCCAGACCTTGGTACGGTGGTGGTGTTGTTTGTGACCACGCTGGCGATGTTGTTCCTGGCGGGGGCGAAATTGTGGCAGTTCATTGCCATTATCGGTATGGGCATTTCAGCGGTTGTGTTACTGATCCTCGCCGAACCGTACCGTATCCGCCGTGTTACCGCATTCTGGAATCCGTGGGAAGATCCCTTTGGTAGCGGCTACCAGTTAACGCAATCGCTGATGGCGTTTGGTCGCGGCGAACTGTGGGGGCAAGGTTTAGGTAACTCGGTTCAAAAACTGGAGTATCTGCCGGAAGCACACACTGACTTTATTTTCGCCATTATCGGCGAAGAATTAGGTTATGTCGGTGTGGTACTAGCACTTTTAATGGTATTCTTCGTCGCTTTTCGTGCGATGTCGATTGGCCGTAAAGCATTAGAAATTGACCATCGTTTTTCCGGTTTTCTCGCCTGTTCCATTGGCATCTGGTTTAGCTTCCAGGCGCTGGTTAACGTAGGTGCGGCGGCGGGGATGTTACCGACCAAAGGTCTGACATTGCCGCTGATCAGTTACGGTGGTTCGAGCTTACTGATTATGTCGACAGCCATCATGATGCTGTTGCGTATTGATTATGAAACGCGTCTGGAGAAAGCGCAGGCGTTTGTACGAGGTTCACGATGAGTGGTCAAGGAAAGCGATTAATGGTGATGGCCGGCGGAACCGGTGGACATGTGTTCCCGGGACTGGCGGTTGCGCACCATCTAATGGCTCAGGGTTGGCAAGTTCGCTGGCTGGGGACTGCCGACCGTATGGAAGCGGACTTAGTGCCAAAACATGGCATCGAAATTGATTTCATTCGTATCTCTGGTCTGCGTGGTAAAGGTATAAAAGCACTGTTAGCTGCGCCTCTGCGTATTTTTAACGCCTGGCGTCAGGCACGGGCGATTATGAAAGCGTTCAAACCTGATGTGGTGCTCGGTATGGGCGGCTACGTATCAGGTCCAGGTGGACTGGCAGCGTGGTCGTTAGGCATACCGGTTGTACTTCATGAACAAAACGGTATTGCGGGCTTAACCAATAAATGGCTGGCGAAGATTGCCACCAAAGTGATGCAGGCGTTTCCAGGCGCTTTCCCTAATGCGGAAGTGGTGGGTAATCCTGTTCGTACCGATGTGTTGGCGTTGCCACTGCCGCAGCAACGTTTGGCTGGTCGTGAAGGTCCGGTTCGTGTGTTGGTAGTGGGCGGTTCTCAGGGCGCTCGTATTCTTAACCAAACAATGCCGCAGGTTGCAGCAAAGCTGGGCGATTCAGTCACTATCTGGCATCAGAGCGGCAAAGGTTCGCAACAAACCGTTGAACAGGCATATGCCGAAGCAGGGCAACCGCAGCATAAAGTGACGGAATTTATTGATGATATGGCGGCAGCGTATGCGTGGGCAGATGTCGTTGTTTGCCGCTCCGGTGCGTTAACGGTGAGTGAAATTGCCGCAGCGGGGCTACCGGCATTGTTTGTGCCGTTTCAACATAAAGACCGCCAGCAATACTGGAATGCGCTACCGCTGGAAAAAGCGGGCGCAGCCAAAATTATCGAGCAGCCACAGCTTACTGTGGATGCTGTCGCCAACACCCTGGCCGGGTGGTCGCGAGAAACCTTATTAACCATGGCAGAACGCGCCCGTGCTGCATCCATTCCGGATGCCACCGAGCGAGTGGCAAATGAAGTGAGCCGGGCTGCCCGGGCGTAATTGTAGCGATGCCTTTTGCATCGTATGAATGTAAGAAGTTAATGGCGTAAAGAATGAATACACAACAATTGGCAAAACTGCGTTCCATCGTGCCCGAAATGCGTCGCGTTCGGCACATACATTTTGTCGGCATCGGTGGTGCCGGTATGGGCGGTATTGCCGAAGTTCTGGCCAATGAAGGTTATCAGATCAGTGGTTCCGATTTAGCGCCAAATCCGGTCACGCAACAGTTAATGAATCTGGGAGCGACGATTTATTTCAACCATCGCCCGGAAAACGTACGTGATGCCAGTGTGGTCGTTGTTTCCAGCGCGATTTCTGCCGATAACCCGGAAATTGTCGCAGCTCATGAAGCGCGTATTCCGGTGATTCGTCGCGCGGAAATGCTGGCTGAGTTAATGCGTTTTCGTCATGGCATCGCCATTGCCGGAACGCACGGCAAAACGACAACCACCGCGATGGTTTCCAGCATCTACGCAGAAGCGGGGCTCGACCCAACCTTCGTTAACGGCGGGCTGGTAAAAGCGGCGGGTGTTCATGCGCGTTTGGGGCATGGTCGATACCTGATTGCCGAAGCGGATGAGAGCGATGCATCGTTCCTCCATTTGCAACCGATGGTGGCGATTGTCACCAATATCGAAGCCGACCACATGGATACCTACCAGGGCGACTTTGAGAATTTAAAACAGACCTTTATTAATTTTCTGCACAACCTGCCGTTTTACGGTCGTGCGGTGATGTGTGTTGATGATCCGGTGATCCGCGAATTGTTACCGCGTGTGGGGCGTCAGACCACGACTTACGGATTCAGCGAAGATGCCGACGTGCGTGTAGAAGATTATCAGCAGATTGGTCCGCAGGGGCACTTTACGCTGCTGCGCCAGGACAAAGAGCCGATGCGCGTTACCCTGAATGCGCCAGGCCGTCATAACGCGCTGAATGCCGCAGCTGCGGTCGCTGTTGCCACGGAAGAGGGGATTGACGACGAGGCTATTTTGCGTGCGCTGGAGAGTTTCCAGGGGACAGGCCGTCGTTTTGATTTCCTCGGTGAATTCCCGCTGGAGCCAGTGAATGGTAAAAGCGGTACGGCAATGCTGGTTGATGACTACGGTCACCATCCGACCGAAGTGGATGCCACCATTAAAGCGGCGCGTGCAGGCTGGCCGGATAAAAACCTGGTAATGCTGTTTCAGCCGCACCGTTTTACCCGTACGCGCGACCTGTATGATGATTTCGCCAATGTGCTGACGCAGGTTGATACCCTGTTGATGCTGGAAGTGTATCCGGCTGGCGAAGCGCCAATTCCGGGAGCGGACAGCCGTTCGCTGTGTCGCACAATTCGTGGACGTGGGAAAATTGATCCCATTCTGGTGCCGGACCCGGCGCAGGTAGCCGAGATGCTGGCACCGGTATTAACCGGTAACGACCTGATTCTCGTTCAGGGGGCTGGTAATATCGGAAAAATTGCCCGTTCTTTAGCTGAAATCAAACTGAAGCCGCAAACTCCGGAGGAAGAACAACATGACTGATAAAATCGCGGTCCTGTTGGGCGGGACCTCCGCTGAGCGGGAAGTTTCTCTGAATTCTGGTGCAGCGGTGTTAGCCGGGCTGCGTGAAGGCGGTATTGACGCGTATCCTGTCGACCCGAAAGAAGTCGACGTGACGCAACTGAAGTCGATGGGCTTTCAGAAAGTGTTTATCGCGCTACATGGTCGCGGCGGTGAAGATGGCACGCTGCAGGGTATGCTCGAGCTGATGGGCTTGCCTTATACCGGCAGCGGAGTGATGGCATCTGCGCTTTCAATGGATAAACTACGCAGCAAATTGCTTTGGCAGGGCGCTGGTTTACCGGTAGCGCCGTGGGTAGCATTAACCCGCGCAGAGTTTGAAAAAGGCCTGAGCGATAACCAGTTAGCAGAAATTTCTGCCTTAGGTTTGCCGGTTATCGTTAAGCCGAGCCGCGAAGGTTCCAGTGTGGGAATGTCAAAAGTAGTAGCAGAAAATGCTCTACAAGATGCATTAAGATTGGCATTTCAGCACGATGAAGAAGTATTGATTGAAAAATGGCTAAGTGGGCCGGAGTTCACGGTTGCGATACTCGGTGAAGAAATTTTACCGTCAATACGTATTCAACCGTCCGGAACCTTCTATGATTATGAGGCGAAGTATCTCTCTGATGAGACACAGTATTTCTGCCCCGCAGGTCTGGAAGCGTCACAAGAGGCCAATTTGCAGGCATTAGTGCTGAAAGCATGGACGACGTTAGGTTGCAAAGGATGGGGACGTATTGACGTTATGCTGGACAGCGATGGACAGTTTTATCTGCTGGAAGCCAATACCTCACCGGGGATGACCAGCCACAGCCTGGTGCCGATGGCGGCACGTCAGGCAGGTATGAGCTTCTCGCAGTTGGTAGTACGAATTCTGGAACTGGCGGACTAATATGTCGCAGGCTGCTCTGAACACGCGAAACAGCGAAGAAGAGGTTTCTTCTCGCCGCAATAATGGAACGCGTCTGGCGGGGATCCTTTTCCTGCTGACCGTTTTAACGACAGTGTTGGTGAGCGGCTGGGTCGTGTTGGGCTGGATGGAAGATGCGCAACGCCTGCCGCTCTCAAAGCTGGTGTTGACCGGTGAACGCCATTACACGCGTAATGACGATATCCGGCAGTCGATCCTGGCATTGGGTGAGCCAGGTACCTTTATGACCCAGGATGTCAACATCATCCAGACGCAAATAGAACAACGCCTGCCGTGGATTAAGCAGGTGAGCGTCAGAAAGCAGTGGCCTGATGAATTGAAGATTCATCTGGTTGAATATGTGCCGATTGCGCGGTGGAATGATCAACATATGGTAGACGCGGAAGGAAACACTTTCAGCGTGCCGCCAGATCGCACCAGCAAGCAGGTGCTTCCAATGCTGTATGGCCCGGAAGGCAGCGCCAATGAAGTGTTGCAGGGCTATCGCGAAATGGGGCAGATGCTGGCAAAGGACAGATTTACTCTGAAGGAAGCGGCGATGACCGCGCGGCGTTCCTGGCAGTTGACGCTGAATAACGATATTAAGCTCAATCTTGGCCGGGGCGATACGATGAAACGTTTGGCTCGCTTTGTAGAACTTTATCCGGTTTTACAGCAGCAGGCGCAAACCGATGGCAAACGGATTAGCTACGTTGATTTGCGTTATGACTCTGGAGCGGCAGTAGGCTGGGCGCCCTTGCCGCCAGAGGAATCTACTCAGCAACAAAATCAGGCACAGGCAGAACAACAATGATCAAGGCGACGGACAGAAAACTGGTAGTAGGACTGGAGATTGGTACCGCGAAGGTTGCCGCTTTAGTAGGGGAAGTTCTGCCCGACGGTATGGTCAATATCATTGGCGTGGGCAGCTGCCCGTCGCGTGGTATGGATAAAGGCGGGGTGAACGACCTCGAATCCGTGGTCAAGTGCGTACAACGCGCCATTGATCAGGCAGAATTGATGGCAGATTGTCAGATCTCTTCAGTATATCTGGCGCTTTCTGGTAAGCACATCAGCTGCCAGAATGAAATTGGTATGGTGCCTATTTCTGAAGAAGAAGTGACGCAAGAAGATGTGGAAAACGTCGTCCATACCGCGAAATCGGTGCGTGTGCGCGATGAGCATCGTGTGCTGCATGTGATCCCGCAAGAGTATGCGATTGACTATCAGGAAGGGATCAAGAATCCGGTAGGACTTTCGGGCGTGCGGATGCAGGCAAAAGTGCACCTGATCACATGTCACAACGATATGGCGAAAAACATCGTCAAAGCGGTTGAACGTTGTGGGCTGAAAGTTGACCAACTGATATTTGCCGGACTGGCATCAAGTTATTCGGTATTGACGGAAGATGAACGTGAACTGGGTGTCTGCGTCGTCGATATCGGTGGTGGTACAATGGATATCGCCGTTTATACCGGTGGGGCATTGCGCCACACTAAGGTAATTCCTTATGCTGGCAATGTCGTGACCAGTGATATCGCTTACGCCTTTGGCACGCCGCCAAGCGACGCCGAAGCGATTAAAGTTCGCCACGGTTGTGCGCTGGGTTCCATCGTTGGAAAAGATGAGAGCGTGGAAGTGCCGAGCGTAGGCGGTCGTCCACCGCGGAGTCTGCAACGTCAGACCCTGGCAGAGGTGATCGAGCCACGCTATACCGAACTGCTCAACCTGGTCAACGAAGAGATATTGCAGTTGCAGGAAAAGCTTCGCCAACAAGGGGTTAAACATCACCTGGCGGCAGGCATTGTATTAACCGGTGGCGCAGCGCAGATTGAAGGGCTTGCAGCTTGTGCTCAGCGCGTGTTTCATACGCAGGTGCGCATCGGCGCGCCGCTGAACATTACCGGTTTAACGGATTATGCTCAGGAGCCGTATTATTCGACGGCGGTGGGATTGCTTCACTACGGGAAAGAGTCACATCTTAACGGTGAAGCTGAAGTAGAAAAACGTGTTACAGCATCAGTTGGCTCGTGGATCAAGCGACTCAATAGTTGGCTGCGAAAAGAGTTTTAATTTTTATGAGGTCGACGATAATTACGGCCTCAGGCGACAGGCACAAATCGGAGAGAAACTATGTTTGAACCAATGGAACTTACCAATGACGCGGTGATTAAAGTCATCGGCGTCGGCGGCGGCGGCGGTAATGCTGTTGAACACATGGTGCGCGAGCGCATTGAAGGTGTTGAATTCTTCGCGGTAAATACCGATGCACAAGCGCTGCGTAAAACAGCGGTTGGACAGACGATTCAAATCGGTAGCGGTATCACCAAAGGACTGGGAGCTGGCGCAAATCCAGAAGTTGGCCGTAATGCGGCTGATGAGGATCGCGATGCACTGCGTGCGGCGCTGGAAGGTGCAGACATGGTCTTTATTGCTGCGGGTATGGGTGGTGGTACCGGTACTGGTGCAGCACCAGTTGTCGCTGAAGTGGCAAAAGATTTGGGGATCCTGACCGTTGCTGTCGTGACTAAGCCTTTCAACTTTGAAGGCAAGAAGCGTATGGCATTCGCTGAGCAGGGGATCACTGAACTGTCCAAGCATGTGGACTCTCTGATCACTATCCCTAACGACAAACTGCTGAAAGTCTTGGGCCGCGGTATCTCCCTGCTGGATGCATTTGGCGCAGCGAACGATGTACTGAAAGGTGCTGTGCAAGGTATCGCTGAACTGATTACTCGTCCAGGCCTGATGAACGTGGACTTTGCAGACGTACGTACCGTAATGTCTGAAATGGGCTACGCAATGATGGGTTCTGGTGTGGCGAGCGGCGAAGACCGTGCGGAAGAAGCTGCTGAAATGGCTATCTCCTCTCCGCTGCTGGAAGATATCGATCTGTCTGGCGCGCGCGGCGTGCTGGTTAACATCACGGCGGGCTTCGACCTGCGTCTGGATGAGTTCGAAACGGTAGGTAACACCATCCGTGCATTTGCATCCGACAACGCAACTGTCGTTATCGGTACTTCTCTTGACCCGGATATGAATGACGAGCTGCGCGTAACTGTTGTTGCGACAGGTATCGGTATGGACAAACGTCCTGAAATCACTCTGGTGACCAATAAGCAGGTTCAGCAGCCAGTGATGGATCGCTACCAGCAGCACGGGATGGCTCCGCTGACCCAGGAGCAGAAGCCGGTTGCTAAAGTCGTGAATGACAATGCGCCGCAAACTGCGAAAGAGCCGGATTATCTGGATATCCCAGCATTCCTGCGTAAGCAAGCTGATTAAGAATTGACTGGAATTTGGGTTTCGAGGCTCTTTGTGCTAAACTGGCCCGCCGAATGTATAGTACACTTCGGTTGGATAGGTAATTTGGCGAGATAATACGATGATCAAACAAAGGACACTTAAACGTATCGTTCAGGCGACGGGTGTCGGTTTACATACCGGCAAGAAAGTCACCCTGACGTTACGCCCTGCGCCGGCCAACACCGGGGTCATCTATCGTCGCACCGACTTGAATCCACCGGTAGATTTCCCGGCCGATGCCAAATCTGTGCGTGATACCATGCTCTGTACGTGTCTGGTCAACGAGCATGATGTACGGATTTCAACCGTAGAGCACCTCAATGCTGCTCTCGCGGGCCTCGGCATCGATAACATTGTTATCGAAGTTAACGCGCCGGAAATCCCGATCATGGACGGCAGCGCCGCTCCGTTTGTATACCTGCTGCTTGACGCCGGTATCGACGAGTTGAACTGCGCCAAGAAATTTGTTCGCATCAAAGAGACTGTTCGTGTCGAAGATGGCGATAAGTGGGCTGAATTTAAGCCGTACAATGGTTTTTCGCTGGATTTCACCATCGATTTCAACCATCCGGCTATTGACTCCAGTAACCAGCGCTATGCGATGAACTTCTCCGCTGATGCGTTTATGCGCCAGATCAGCCGTGCGCGTACGTTCGGTTTCATGCGTGATATCGAATATCTGCAGTCCCGTGGTTTGTGCCTGGGCGGCAGCTTCGATTGTGCCATCGTTGTTGACGATTATCGCGTACTGAACGAAGACGGCCTGCGTTTTGAAGACGAATTTGTGCGTCACAAAATGCTCGATGCGATCGGTGACTTGTTCATGTGTGGTCACAATATTATTGGTGCATTTACCGCTTATAAATCTGGTCATGCACTGAATAACAAACTGCTGCAGGCTGTCCTTGCAAAACAGGAAGCCTGGGAATATGTGACCTTCCAGGACGACGCAGAACTGCCGTTGGCCTTCAAAGCGCCTTCAGCCGTACTGGCATAACGACATTTATACTGTCGTATAAAATTCGACTGGCAAATCTGGCACTCTCTCCGGCCAGGTGAACCAGTCGTTTTTTTTTGAATTTTATAAGAACGATAAAAAACGGTGCGAACGCTGTTTTCTTAAGCACTTTTACGCACAACTTATCTTCATTCGTGCTGTGGACTTCAGGCTTTAATGATAAGATTTGTGCGCTAAATACGTTTGAATACGATCGGGATGGCAATAACGTGAGTGGAATACTGACGCGCTGGCGACAGTTTGGTAAACGCTACTTCTGGCCGCATCTCTTATTAGGGATGGTCGCGGCGAGTTTAGGTTTGCCTGCGCTCAGCAACGCCGCCGAACCAAACGCGCCCGCAAAAGCGACAACCCGCAACCACGAGCCTTCAGCCAAAGTTAACTTTGGTCAATTGGCCATGCTGGAAGCGAACACGCGCCGCCCGAATTCGAACTATTCCGTTGATTACTGGCATCAACATGCCATTCGCACGGTAATCCGTCATCTTTCCTTCGCAATGGCACCGCAAACGCTGCCCGTTGCTGAAGAATCTTTGCCTCTTCAGGCGCAACATCTTGCATTACTGGATACGCTCAGCGCGCTGTTGACCCAGGAAGGCACGCCGTCTGAAAAGGGTTATCGCATTGATTATGCGCATTTTACCCCGCAAGCAAAATTCAGCACGCCCGTCTGGATAAGCCAGGCGCAAGGCATCCGTGCTGGCCCTCAACGCCTCAGCTAACAACAATAAACCTTTACTTCATTTTATTGACTCCGCAACGCGGGGCGTTTGAGATTTTATTATGCTAATCAAATTATTAACTAAAGTTTTCGGTAGTCGTAACGATCGCACCCTGCGCCGGATGCGCAAAGTCGTCAACATCATCAATGCCATGGAACCGGAGATGGAAAAACTCTCCGACGAAGAACTGAAAGGGAAAACCGCAGAGTTTCGTGCACGTCTGGAAAAAGGCGAAGTGCTGGAAAATCTGATCCCAGAAGCTTTCGCTGTGGTGCGTGAGGCAAGTAAGCGCGTCTTTGGTATGCGTCACTTCGACGTTCAGTTACTCGGCGGTATGGTTCTTAACGAACGCTGCATCGCGGAAATGCGTACCGGTGAAGGTAAAACCCTGACCGCAACGCTGCCTGCTTACCTGAACGCATTAACCGGTAAGGGCGTACACGTTGTTACCGTCAACGACTACCTGGCGCAACGTGACGCCGAAAACAACCGTCCGCTGTTTGAATTCCTTGGCCTGACTGTCGGTATCAACCTGCCGGGCATGCCAGCACCGGCGAAGCGTGAAGCTTACGCAGCTGACATCACTTACGGTACGAACAACGAATACGGCTTTGACTACCTGCGCGATAACATGGCGTTCAGCCCTGAAGAACGTGTACAGCGTAAACTGCACTATGCGCTGGTGGACGAAGTGGACTCCATCCTCATCGATGAAGCGCGTACACCGCTGATCATTTCCGGCCCGGCAGAAGACAGCTCGGAAATGTATAAACGCGTGAATAAAATTATTCCGCACCTGATCCGTCAGGAAAAAGAAGACTCCGAAACCTTCCAGGGCGAAGGCCACTTCTCGGTGGATGAAAAATCTCGCCAGGTGAACTTGACTGAACGTGGTCTGGTGCTGATCGAAGAGCTGCTGGTGAAAGAAGGCATCATGGATGAAGGTGAGTCGCTGTACTCTCCGGCTAATATTATGCTGATGCACCACGTAACGGCGGCGCTGCGCGCTCATGCGCTGTTTACCCGAGACGTCGACTACATCGTTAAAGATGGTGAAGTTATCATCGTTGACGAACACACCGGTCGTACCATGCAGGGACGTCGTTGGTCCGATGGCCTGCATCAGGCAGTGGAAGCGAAAGAAGGTGTACAGATCCAGAACGAAAACCAGACGCTGGCGTCGATCACCTTCCAGAACTACTTCCGTCTGTATGAAAAACTGGCGGGGATGACCGGTACTGCTGATACCGAAGCTTTCGAATTCAGCTCCATCTATAAGCTGGATACCGTCGTTGTTCCGACCAACCGTCCAATGATTCGTAAAGATCTGCCGGACCTAGTCTACATGACTGAAGCGGAAAAAATTCAGGCGATCATTGAAGATATCAAAGAACGTACTGCGAAAGGCCAGCCGGTGCTGGTGGGTACTATCTCCATCGAAAAATCTGAGCTGGTGTCAAACGAACTGACCAAAGCCGGTATTAAGCACAACGTCCTGAACGCCAAATTCCACGCCAACGAAGCGGCGATTGTTGCTCAGGCAGGTTATCCGGCTGCGGTGACTATCGCGACCAACATGGCGGGTCGTGGTACAGATATTGTGCTCGGTGGTAGCTGGCAGGCAGAAGTTGCCGCGCTGGAAAATCCGACCGCAGAGCAAATTGAAAAAATCAAAGCCGACTGGCAGGTGCGTCACGATGCGGTACTGGCTGCAGGTGGTCTGCATATCATCGGTACAGAACGTCACGAATCTCGTCGTATCGATAACCAGCTACGTGGTCGTTCTGGGCGCCAGGGGGATGCCGGTTCTTCCCGTTTCTACCTGTCGATGGAAGATGCGCTGATGCGTATTTTTGCTTCTGACCGTGTTTCCGGCATGATGCGTAAACTGGGTATGAAACCAGGCGAAGCCATCGAGCACCCGTGGGTGACCAAAGCGATTGCCAACGCTCAGCGTAAAGTTGAAAGCCGTAACTTCGATATTCGTAAGCAACTGCTGGAATATGATGACGTGGCTAACGATCAGCGTCGCGCTATTTACTCCCAGCGTAATGAACTGCTGGATGTCAGCGATGTGAGCGATACCATCAACAGCATTCGTGAAGATGTGTTCAAAGCGACCATCGATGCCTACATTCCGCCGCAGTCGCTGGAAGAAATGTGGGATATTCCGGGGCTGCAGGAACGTCTGAAGAACGATTTCGACCTCGATTTGCCGATTGCCGAGTGGCTGGACAAAGAGCCAGAACTGCATGAAGAGACGCTGCGTGAGCGTATTCTGGCGCAGTCCATCGAAGTGTATCAGCGTAAAGAAGAAGTGGTTGGCGCTGAGATGATGCGTCACTTCGAGAAAGGCGTCATGCTGCAAACGCTTGACTCCCTGTGGAAAGAGCACCTGGCGGCGATGGATTATCTGCGTCAGGGTATCCACCTGCGTGGCTATGCACAGAAAGATCCGAAGCAGGAATACAAACGTGAATCGTTCTCCATGTTTGCAGCGATGCTGGAGTCGCTGAAATATGAAGTCATCAGCACGCTGAGCAAAGTCCAGGTACGTATGCCTGAAGAGGTTGAAGAGCTGGAACAACAGCGTCGTATGGAAGCCGAGCGTTTAGCGCAAATGCAGCAGCTTAGCCATCAGGATGATGACTCTGCAGCCGCAGCTGCACTGGCGGCACAAACCGGTGAACGCAAAGTTGGACGTAATGATCCTTGCCCGTGCGGTTCTGGTAAAAAATACAAGCAGTGCCACGGTCGCCTGCAATAAAGCTAACTCTTGAAACAAAAGGCGCAGGATTCTGCGCCTTTTTTATAGGTTTAAGACAATGAAAAAGCTGCAAATTGCGGTAGGTATTATTCGCAACGAGAACAATGAAATCTTTATAACCCGTCGCGCCGCAGATGCGCACATGGCGAATAAACTGGAGTTTCCTGGCGGTAAAATTGAAATGGGCGAAACGCCGGAACAGGCGGTGGTGCGTGAACTTCAGGAAGAAGTCGGGATTACCCCACAACATTATTCGCTATTTGAAAAACTGGAATATGAATTCCCGGACAGGCATATAACACTGTGGTTCTGGCTGGTCGAAAGCTGGGAAGGGGAGCCGTGGGGTAAAGAAGGGCAGCCCAGTGAGTGGATTTCACAGGCCAGCCTCAATGCAGATGATTTTCCGCCAGCCAATGAACCGGTAATTGCGAAGCTTAAGTGTCTGTAGATCGGTTAAGGCATCCAACATTTACACTGGATGCCCGATGCGACGCTGGCGCGTCTTATCAGGCCTACAATTTTTTAACACGTTGATATAAAAGATCTTGCAGGTCGGATAAGGCGTTCGCGCTGCATCCGACAACATCTGACCTTTTACACCCAATTACTTCTGCTCTTCGCTCCAGTCATCGCTTTCGGAAAGATCGCCACTGCTGGGGATTCGTTTTTCTTCAGCAGCCCATTCTCCTAGGTCGATCAGCTGACAACGTTTGGAACAAAATGGCCGAAACGGGCTGATTTCACCCCACACCACCGTTTTCCCGCAGGTTGGGCAATTCACCGTAATAGTTTCTGACATTTTTACTCCTTAGCAACAGGCCAGTTCGAAATCCAGACGTTCCGGTACCTGTCCGTTTTCACTGTCCAGCGGCATAAAACGAATGGCAAAACGGCTCTTATGACCGGAAATTTGCGGATAAAGCTGTGAATCGAGCGACAGATTCAGGCGCAGCAAGTCGGCATCGCCACCGTTATCCTGATAAAAACCATTCAGGCTGGTTTGTTTACGGAAGGGGGCCGACTGGCGAATTAAATCCAGCACCATGGTAAGTGCCTGGGTGAGCGGGTTCAGGCTGGCAATCCAGGTTTCTACCTGGCTGTCGCGCTGCGCCTGGGGTAGATGCAGCCAAATGTGCAATGTAGGTAAATCAAAGCTACAACAGCCGCCTGGGATGCTCAGTCGCTGACGCACCAGAGCAATCAAACGATCTTCACGCAGAAATTGCCCGATACGCGGCGCGGAAATTAATACGCTCCCCGCCGCTTTTAACTGCTGAATTAATGCTTCAATACGGCTCTGGTCCACGCCAGGCACGCCAATCCAGGTCTGGAGTTTACGTTGCTGCCGGTCAAGTTCTTTCAACAGCTCAGTGCGGACTTCGCCGCGCTCGAAAACATCCAGTAATTCACTGACATTGCGGAAGAAATGCAGAGCGCCAGCGTAGTCAACGACGGGTAGATTAACGGTGAGTTGCTGAATCAAAAACTCAATGCGCAGCCATGTACGCATTTTTTCATTTAGTGGATGTTCAAAAAGGACCTGGGTCTGCATTACGGTTTTTCCTGTGAGACAAACTGCGACGCAAGCTGCAAATAGTGTGCGTGCAGGCGGGCAACATCCGATGCGATAGCATCCGGTGCGCCGTTATTATCAATGACGTCATCTGCCACGGCAAGGCGAGCTTCGCGCGGTGCCTGAGCAGCAAGAATTTGTTCAACATGCTCGCGAGTGACATCATCGCGCTGCATGGTGCGTTTAAGTTGCGTTTCTGGGCTGACATCCACCACCAGCACTCGATTCGCTTTTTTATACAATGAGTTTTCTACCAGCAATGGCACAACCCAAAGTACATAGGGGGAAGATGCTTGCTGGATCTGGTGTTGCGTCTCTTGCTGAATCAGCGGATGCAGCAGGGCGTTAAGCCAGTTTTTCTCTTCCGGGTTGGCGAAAATCCGCTCGCGCAAGGCCCGGCGCTGCAATGTTCCATCAGCAGCAATCATGTTAGCGCCAAAGTGATCAGCAATGGCATGTAGCGCAGGTGCACCTGGTTCAACCACCTGACGCGCAATAATATCGGCATCAATGACGTTAATTCCGAGATCAGCAAACGCATTGGCAACGGTACTCTTGCCACTGCCAATGCCTCCCGTTAAGGCAACTATATACCTCATAATTTATATTCCCGGGAATTCATCATGATTATCAAAACGTTAAAAATGAGCGCACGAAAGCGAAATTGATGAAACGTTCGCTCACTATTTACCAGGTAAATTTATGGGATTGTAGCGTAAAAAAAGACAATTTCGCAGTCTTGCGCCGCATTGATTAGTGCGTATGATAGCGTCACTGGAGTTGCGCTCTTACCCTTATAGCCATTAACCCCAGGAATCCGCACATGCGTATTGAAGAAGATCTGAAGTTAGGTTTTAAAGACGTTCTCATCCGCCCTAAACGCTCCACTCTTAAAAGCCGTTCCGATGTTGAACTGGAACGTCAATTCACCTTCAAACATTCAGGTCAGAGCTGGTCCGGCGTGCCGATTATCGCCGCAAATATGGACACCGTAGGCACATTTTCTATGGCCTCTGCGCTGGCTTCTTTTGATATTCTGACTGCTGTGCATAAACACTATTCTGTCGAAGAGTGGCAAGCGTTTATCAACAATTCTTCCGCTGATGTGCTGAAACATGTGATGGTTTCTACCGGTACGTCTGATGCGGATTTCGAAAAAACTAAACAGATTCTCGACCTGAACCCGGCATTAAACTTCGTTTGTATTGATGTGGCGAATGGTTATTCTGAACACTTCGTGCAGTTCGTTGCGAAAGCGCGTGAAGCGTGGCCGACCAAAACCATTTGTGCTGGCAACGTAGTGACTGGTGAAATGTGTGAGGAGCTTATCCTCTCCGGTGCTGATATCGTTAAAGTTGGCATTGGCCCCGGTTCTGTTTGTACAACTCGCGTCAAAACAGGCGTCGGTTATCCGCAACTTTCTGCGGTGATCGAATGTGCCGATGCTGCGCATGGTCTGGGCGGAATGATCGTCAGCGACGGTGGCTGCACCACGCCGGGCGATGTCGCGAAAGCCTTTGGCGGCGGTGCCGATTTCGTCATGCTTGGCGGCATGCTGGCGGGCCACGAAGAGAGCGGTGGTCGCATCGTTGAGGAGAACGGCGAGAAATTTATGCTGTTCTACGGCATGAGCTCCGAGTCTGCGATGAAACGTCACGTTGGCGGCGTTGCGGAATATCGCGCAGCAGAAGGTAAAACCGTTAAGCTGCCGCTGCGAGGCCCGGTTGAACATACCGCGCGTGATATTTTGGGCGGCCTGCGTTCAGCTTGTACATACGTTGGGGCTTCACGTCTGAAAGAGCTGACCAAGCGCACCACGTTTATCCGTGTACAGGAACAAGAAAACCGCATCTTCAACAATCTGTAATCTCCCAATGCTGGCGTGGAGTAACACGCCAGCGTTATCCCATCCCACTCATCGCATCGCCTAAATGGAAAATTGGCAAATACATTGCCACCACTAGCGTACCGATAATTCCTCCCGTTATGACCAGCAACACCGGTTCGAGCAAGGCTGCAAGGTTATCCGCCAGCGCCATGGTGTTATCCCGATGATGACGGGCGAGGTTGTCTAACATGAGATCCAGCGAACCGGATGCCTCTCCTGTTCTCACTAATTGCAAACAGAGCGGGCTAAACTCACCGGCATTTTTTAGCGCCAGCCAGATGGGATGACCGTTACTGATATCGTGCTGGATTTGTGTCAGAAGTTGCTCCCAATACGGACAGCGCATTGTTGCTCTGACGCTCTCTACGCCCTGTAAAAAAGTAATGCCTGCACTTTGTGTCAGCGCCAGAATCGTAAAGATCTGCGTGAGTTTTTGTCCTCGCATCAGTGAACCCATAATTGGGATGCGTAACAGTGATTTTTGCCTCACGATGAGCCAGGTCGGGCGGCGCACCAGCAACTTATTGGCTATTGCCAGCAGTAAGCCGAACAACAGCAGCAGCCAGCCCCATTCGCCACTAAAGTCTGCCAGCGTCATGATCCCCTGCGTTAGCGCTGGTAATGGGGTGTTAAAGGTCTTGTAGATAGCAGCAAACTCCGGCAGTACAAAATGCAGCATTGCCACAACCACCATTATTGCCATCGCTAAAATGATGATGGGATAACGCAACGCTGATTTCACTTTATCGGCTAACTGACGCTGGGCTTTTTGCTGTCGAGCAAGTTCAAAGCAACATTCATCTAACTTACCGGTCAATTCCCCCGTGCGGATCATTGCCTGATAGAGCGGCGGAAATACCTCTGACCAGGGTAATAAGGCATTCGAAAAGGCAACGCCCTGTTCGAGATCGAGCGCCAGTGATTGCAGCAACGCTTGCCATTGCTTACTGGGATGCTGTTCCGCCAGCAGTGCCAGCCCTTCAGAAAGCGTTAACCCGGCTTTGAGTAGCGTCGCCAGTTGATGAATGACTTCCGCGCTTTTATCTCCTCGCCACTGCGCAGAATTGATGGCGATTCGCTTCAGGCTAAGTGGGGTAACCATCTGTTGCTGTAGTGCTATGAGCAGCAAAGCACGGCTCTCTGCCCATAGCATCCCATCTTGCGCATTGCCGTCGCCGGTTATGCCACGCCAGCGCCAGAGTTGCTTACTCGCCATACGGCATTCCCAATACGCGGATTAACTCTTCAAAGGTGGTTAAGCCTTGCTCCACGGCCAGGCAGCCGTTTTCAAAAAGCGTTCGCATACCCGCCTGTCGGGCGTGCGTTTCCAGCGATTCAACGTCGGTATTAGCGGAAATAAGCTGACGTATGACCGGTGTTATGGGCAGAACTTCAAATAAGGCCGTGCGACCATAAAAACCGTGGTAGCAATGTACACAACCGGGTGCTTGCCAGCGGGGCAGCGGCGACGGCCATACATTGTCTGGAATATGGATGGGCTCCCCTTGCTGCAGGCGACAATGTGGGCAAAGTTTACGTACCAGACGCTGGGCTATTACCAGCGTAAGCGCCGATGAGAGCATCCAGCGGGCGACTCCCATTTGCTGTAAACGTACCAGCGTTTCAGTGGTGGAATTGGTGTGTAGGGTAGACAACACCAGGTGACCGGTTTGCGCCGCTTTAATAGCGATCTCTGCTGTTTCGCCATCGCGGATCTCTCCGATCATGATGACGTCAGGGTCCTGGCGCAATAACGCACGCAAAACGCCCTGAAAGGTAAGACCGGCACGCGGATGGATTTGCGTCTGGTTTAGCCCTGCTATGGGGATCTCAATCGGATCTTCCACGCTGCAAATATTAATATCAGCGATATTTAGCGTTTGCAGGGCGCTATACAGCGTGACCGTTTTGCCGCTGCCAGTAGGGCCAGTTACCAGCACCAATCCCTGTGGTTGCTGCAAGGCGTAGGTAAAGTCAGTCAGTTGTGATGGTTGCATCCCCAGCGTGTTGATATCCAGCGCCTGGTCCACCTGCTGTAACAACCGTAATACCACCTTTTCACCGCCGCGACATGGCAAGGTAGCAATGCGAAATGAGACGGCGTTCCCGCCCAGTTCGACAGTGAATTGCCCGTCCTGTGGCAGGCGATGTTCCGCGATATCCAGGTTGCCCAGCACTTTTAATCTGGCGGTTAATGCGACTCCGGCATCCGGTAAAACATCCGGTAAAGGATGCAATACACCGTCGATACGCAAGCGGATGCGGTAGGCATTGTCCGCTGGTTCGATATGAATATCAGACGCGCGTTGTTCCAGCGCAGATTGTAACGTTCGAGTCAGTAACTCTGCTTTGGGCTGATGCTTCTCATGAATAGCTACGGGCAATGTCTGTTGGGTGCGACTGGCGTGACCTTCCATTTGTTGGCGCGTCCAGCAGGTGATCTCAATACGTTTGGTGGTAGCGAAATGCAATGCGTCCAGTAGCTCATGCGAAGGGGCATCGACCACCGCAACATGAACCACCTCTTTGCTGGCATCCAGCAAGACTCCCTGATAACGCAGACACAGGGCGGTGAGCTGTGGAATATTCATTGCCGCTCCTTAGTTGGCGTCATCAAAGCGAAAGACATCTTCGCAGGCTTGCTGCAATGCGCTGTCACTTTGAATATTGCAGTTGCGCGTCCAGCCGGTGACGCCGTTTGCGTTATCCCAACCCGGTGTCATGACGACGCTTAGCCCATTGAGACTTTCTTGCCCGGTCAGCGACACCACGCCCTTTGCCACACTCATGGCTGAAACATAGCGGGTGGTGGTAGGCGAGGGAATGCCATTGCTGCCACCGTCGCAGGTATCTAATCCACCATGTTCCAGCGCGCACAACTCTACGGCGGTACGGTAAGGCACAAAGGTTTGTAGCATGTCGGTGAGTGCGGCTTTGCGCAGGTAGTTTTGATAAGCGGGAATACCAATGGCGCTTAAAATGGCAATGATGCCAATAACCACCATCAGTTCGATAAGTGTAAAACCGCGTTGCTTGTCCATTTGTTTCGCTCCTTGATTTGGTTGGCGCTACTTTGGCAAACGCCATCAGCACAAGCGAGGGGCAAAAAACGAAACGGGAAAGCAGCTTCCGGAGTTTTTTATTACGTTGCAGCGAAAGACAAGAAATTTGCGAGGCGTTACGAAGAAAGTTGGGAAAGGGGAGATTATCCGCCCGCGATGGAGCGGATAAATCTGTCAGCAATCAGCGAAAACGCATTGAAAGGTCGAGTGCCTGTACGTGTTTAGTTAGCGCACCGACGGAGATAAAGTCCACGCCCGTTTCGGCAAATTCGCGCAGTGTTTTGTCAGTGACGTTGCCAGACACTTCCAGTAGCGCCTTGCCGTTGGTGCGTTTGACGGCTTCGCGCATCTGTTCTGTTTCGAAGTTATCCAGCATGATGATATCGGCACCTGCTTTCAGGGCTTCATCAAGTTCTTCCAGATTCTCTACTTCGACTTCTACTGGCGCATCTGGGTGCAGCCAGGACGCTTTTTCGACCGCCTGGCGCACTGAGCCGGAGGCAATAATATGGTTTTCTTTGATCAGGAAGGCATCAGAAAGCCCCAGGCGGTGATTCGCTCCGCCGCCGCAAAGTACCGCGTATTTCAGAGCTGAACGCAGGCCGGGTAAGGTTTTGCGCGTATCCAACAACTGCGTGTTGGTGCCCTCCAGTAATTCGACATAGTGGCGTACCTTACTGGCAACCCCTGAAAGGGTTTGCACAAAATTAAGTGCAGTGCGTTCGCCCGTTAACAGCACGCGGGATGGGCCTTCAAGTTCGAACAAGGGTTCATTGGCGTTGATGACATCGCCGTCATCCACATGCCAGATTATGGTGACATCGTCGCCTGCCAGTTGAATAAACACCTCTTCAACCCAGCGTTTGCCGCAAAATACGCCATTCTCGCGTGTGATCACTGTGGCATGAGAGCGAGAGTTTTCCGGTAAAAGTTTTGCCGTAATGTCATTGTTGGCATCGACTGTTCCGCCTAAATCTTCCCGCAGCGCCTGGGCCACCGCGCCGGGGATATCGAGATTAATGCGTTCCAGCAGCTCGTCACGTCGGGTGTCAGGGTTATAGCGGCGAGGCGGCATGTTAAAACTCCAGATAGCTAACGAATCATAAGGTAGAAACATGCTACTCTGAACCGGGTATTAGCACCACATATAAGGAGATCCTGCATGTTGTTAGAACAGGGGTGGCTGGTTGGCGCGCGCCGCGTTCCCTCACCACATTACGATTGCCGCCCGGATGATGAAACACCCACCCTGCTGGTGGTGCACAATATTAGCCTGCCGCCAGGCGAGTTTGGCGGTCCGTGGATCGACGCATTATTCACTGGAACTATTGATCCGCAGGCACATCCTTTCTTTGCTGAGATCGCCCATTTGCGCGTCTCCGCTCACTGTTTGATTCGCCGCGATGGTGAAATAGTCCAGTATGTTCCTTTTGATAAACGTGCCTGGCATGCCGGAGTCTCTCAGTATCAGGGGCGCGAACGCTGCAATGATTTTTCTATTGGGATTGAACTGGAAGGCACCGATACGCTGGCGTATACCGATGCGCAGTATCAACAGCTTGCGGCGGTTACGCGGGCACTGATTGATCGCTATCCAGATATCGCTAATAACATGACGGGCCATTGTGATATTGCGCCGGATCGGAAAACCGATCCCGGTCCTGCATTTGATTGGGCACGGTTTCGTGCACTGGTCAGCAAGGAGACAACATGACGCTATTTACAACCTTACTGGTGTTAATTTTCGAGCGCCTGTTTAAGTTGGGCGAGCACTGGCAGCTTGATCATCGTCTTGAAGCGTTCTTTCGGCGGGTGAAACATTTTTCTCTCGGGCGCACATTAGGCATGACCATTATTGCAATGGGCGTGACTTTTTTACTGTTACGCGCATTGCAGGGAGTATTGTTCAACGTTCCCACGCTGCTGGTGTGGCTGCTGATTGGTTTGCTGTGTATTGGCGCAGGTAAAGTTCGTCTTCATTATCATGCTTATCTGACAGCTGCTTCACGTAATGATAGCCATGCCCGTGCCACGATGGCTGGCGAACTCACCATGATTCACGGCGTCCCGGCAGGCTGCGATGAACGTGAGTATTTGCGTGAGCTGCAAAATGCATTGCTGTGGATTAACTTTCGTTTTTATCTTGCTCCGTTGTTCTGGCTGATTGTGGGGGGAACCTGGGGACCCGTTACGCTGATGGGGTATGCGTTTTTGCGTGCATGGCAATACTGGCTGGCGCGTTACCAGACGCCGCATCACCGTTTACAGTCCGGCATTGATGCCGTGCTTCATGTACTGGATTGGGTGCCGGTTCGTCTTGCGGGTGTGGTATATGCCTTGATCGGTCATGGGGAGAAAGCGTTACCGGCCTGGTTTGCTTCGCTGGGTGATTTCCATACTTCGCAATATCAGGTATTAACGCGTCTGGCACAGTTCTCTCTGGCGCGTGAACCGCATGTCGATAAGGTGGAGACGCCAAAGGCAGCGGTTTCCATGGCGAAGAAAACCTCGTTCGTGGTCGTGGTGGTAATTGCGCTACTGACGATTTACGGGGCGTTGGTGTAAAGATTATTGCCCTCACCCTGCACGGGTGAGGGCGTAGAGAGATTAATGCGCTTTTACGGCTTTGGCGGTTTTCTCTTTAAACAGATAGCCGATACCTAACACGATCAGCCATACCGGGATCAGGTATACCGAAATCGCCATTCCTGGGGTCATCAGCATAATCACCAGTACCGCCGCCATAAACAGCAGGCAGATCCAGTTACCCAGCGGATAAAGCAGAGCAGGGAAGCGAGTTACCACGCCTTGTTCCTGCTTGGCGCGACGGAATTTCATATGCGCCAGGCTAATCATCGCCCAGTTGATGACCAGTGCAGATACCACCAGCGCCATTAACAGTCCGAATGCGGATTCCGGTGCAAGGTAGTTAATCAGCACGCACAATGCCGTAACCAGCGCAGACACCAGAATAGTGTTAACCGGTACACCGCGTTTGTCGACAGACGCCAGCGCTTTTGGCGCGTTGCCCTGTTGTGCCAGACCAAACAGCATACGGCTGTTGCAATATACGCAGCTGTTGTACACGGAGAGCGCAGCAGTCAGTACTACGATGTTCAGCGCATTCGCCACAAAGGTATCGCCCAATTCGTGGAAGATCAGTACAAACGGACTGGTATCAGCAGTAACGCGGGTCCATGGCATCAGCGAGAGCAGAACGGCTAATGAACCAATATAGAAAATCAGGATGCGGTAGATAACCTGGTTAGTTGCTTTTGGAATGCTTTGCTCCGGGTTATCAGCTTCTGCGGCAGTAATCCCTACCAGTTCAAGTCCCCCAAACGAGAACATGATAATTGCCATCATCATCACCAGCCCGGTGAAGCCATGCGGCAGGAAACCACCTTGATCCCACAGGTTGCTGACGGTCGCCTGCGGGCCACCGTTGCCACTGAACAGTAGCCAGCCGCCGAAGATGATCATCGCTACCACCGCAATAACTTTGATAATGGCAAACCAGAACTCCATCTCACCAAACACTTTAACGTTAGTCAGGTTGATGGCGTTGATCACCACAAAGAATACGGCGGCAGAAACCCAGGTGGGGATTTCCGGATACCAGAACTGAATGTATTTACCCACGGCAGTCAGCTCTGCCATGGCAACTAAAACGTACAGTACCCAGTAGTTCCAGCCAGAAGCGAAACCGGCAAAACTGCCCCAGTATTTATAAGCAAAGTGGCTAAAGGAGCCTGCGACAGGTTCTTCGACCACCATTTCACCTAGCTGACGCATGATCAGAAAGGCGATAAAACCAGCAATGGCGTAACCCAGGATAATCCCTGGCCCTGCGGACTGTATTACGGAGGCGCTACCCAGAAATAGCCCGGTCCCTATCGCGCCACCCAGCGCGATAAGCTGAATATGGCGGTTTTTAAGGCCGCGCTTTAGCTGCTCGCCGTGCTGTTGACCTTCCATCATGAAACCTCGTACGGTGATTGTTTTTTTGATCTACGCAGTGATGCGTGTGTAAGTTTGCAATTCCGTTTTTTGTATTGATTTGTTTACATCAAAGACGTTTGAATTGTTACAAAAGGACTTCCGTCAGATAAAGAATAATGGTATGCGGCAGCGAATGCACCCGCTTTATGCATGGTTGAAGATGAGTTGCTTAAAAAGGAACCGTTTGTAAAGGTCAGCCTCAAATCCCCTCAACATACAGAATGAATATAAATTCATTATTTTTGAATTAAAAATCGATAAATTGGTAAGTGAATCGGTTCAATTCGGATTTTTATAGTTTAATAATCGTTAAAAAATCCCTTTCCTACGTAAAGTCTACATTTGTGCATAGTTACAACTTTGAAACGTTATATATGTCAACTTGTTAAAATGTGCACAGTTTCATGATTTCAATCAAAACCTGTATGGACATGAGGTGAATACTTTGTTACTTTAGCGTCACAGACATGAAATTGGTAAGACCAATTGACTTCGGCAAGTGGCTTAAGACAGGAACTCATGGCCTACAGCAAAATCCGCCAACCAAAACTCTCCGATGTGATTGAGCAGCAACTGGAGTTTTTGATCCTCGAAGGCACACTCCGCCCGGGCGAAAAACTCCCACCGGAACGCGAACTGGCGAAACAGTTCGACGTCTCCCGTCCCTCCTTGCGTGAGGCGATTCAACGTCTCGAAGCAAAGGGCTTGTTGCTTCGTCGCCAGGGTGGCGGCACTTTTGTTCAGAGCAGCCTCTGGCAAAGTTTCAGCGATCCGCTGGTGGAGCTGCTCTCCGACCATCCTGAATCACAGTATGACTTGCTCGAAACACGACACGCCCTGGAAGGTATCGCCGCCTATTACGCCGCGCTGCGTAGTACCGATGAAGACAAGGAACGCATCCGTGAACTCCACCACGCTATAGAGCTGGCGCAGCAGTCTGGCGATCTGGACGCGGAATCAAACGCCGTACTCCAGTATCAGATTGCCGTCACCGAAGCAGCCCACAATGTGGTTCTGCTTCATCTGCTAAGGTGTATGGAGCCGATGTTGGCTCAGAATGTCCGTCAGAACTTCGAATTGCTCTATTCGCGTCGCGAGATGCTGCCGCTGGTGAGTAGTCACCGCACTCGCATATTCGAAGCGATTATGGCCGGTAAGCCGGAAGAAGCACGCGAAGCATCGCATCGCCATCTGGCCTTTATCGAAGAAATTTTGCTCGACAGAAGCCGTGAAGAGAGCCGCCGTGAGCGTTCTCTGCGTCGTCTGGAACAACGAAAGAATTAGTGATTTTTCTGGTAAAAATTATCCAGAAGATGTTGTAAATCAAGCGCATATAAAAGCGCGGCAACTAAACGTAGAACCTGTCTTATTGAGCTTTCCGGCGAGAGTTCAATGGGACAGGTTCCAGAAAACTCAACGTTATTAGATAGATAAGGAATAACCCATGTCAGAACGTTTCCCAAATGACGTGGATCCGATCGAAACTCGCGACTGGCTCCAGGCGATCGAATCGGTCATCCGTGAAGAAGGTGTTGAGCGTGCTCAGTATCTGATCGACCAACTGCTTGCTGAAGCCCGCAAAGGCGGTGTCAACGTAGCCGCAGGCACCGGTATCAGCAACTACATCAACACCATCCCCGTTGAAGAACAACCGGAGTATCCGGGTAATCTGGAACTGGAACGCCGTATTCGTTCAGCTATCCGCTGGAACGCCATCATGACGGTTCTGCGTGCGTCGAAAAAAGACCTCGAACTGGGCGGCCACATGGCGTCCTTCCAGTCGTCCGCAACCATTTATGATGTGTGCTTTAACCACTTCTTCCGTGCACGCAACGAGCAGGATGGCGGCGACCTGGTTTACTTCCAGGGCCACATCTCCCCGGGCGTTTACGCACGTGCTTTCCTGGAAGGTCGTCTGACTCAAGAGCAGCTGGATAACTTCCGTCAGGAAGTTCACGGCAATGGCCTCTCTTCCTATCCGCACCCGAAACTGATGCCGGAATTCTGGCAGTTCCCGACCGTATCTATGGGTCTGGGTCCGATTGGTGCTATTTACCAGGCTAAATTCCTGAAATATCTGGAACACCGTGGCCTGAAAGATACTTCTAAACAGACCGTTTACGCCTTCCTCGGCGACGGCGAGATGGACGAACCAGAATCCAAAGGTGCGATCACCATCGCTACCCGTGAAAAACTGGATAACCTGGTCTTCGTTATCAACTGTAACCTGCAGCGTCTTGACGGCCCGGTCACCGGTAACGGCAAGATCATCAACGAACTGGAAGGCATCTTCGAAGGTGCTGGCTGGAACGTGATCAAAGTGATGTGGGGTAGCCGTTGGGATGAGCTGCTGCGTAAAGATACCAGCGGTAAACTGATCCAGCTGATGAACGAAACCGTTGACGGCGACTACCAGACCTTCAAATCGAAAGATGGTGCATACGTTCGTGAACACTTCTTCGGTAAATATCCGGAAACCGCAGCTCTGGTTGCAGACTGGACTGACGAGCAGATCTGGGCGCTGAACCGTGGCGGTCACGATCCGAAGAAAATCTACGCTGCATTCAAGAAAGCGCAGGAAACCAAAGGCAAAGCGACAGTAATCCTTGCTCATACCATTAAAGGTTACGGCATGGGCGACGCGGCTGAAGGTAAAAACATCGCGCACCAGGTTAAGAAAATGAACATGGACGGCGTGCGTCATATCCGCGACCGTTTCAATGTGCCGGTGTCTGATGCTGATATCGAAAAACTGCCGTACATCACCTTCCCGGAAGGTTCTGAAGAGCATACCTATCTGCACGCTCAGCGTCAGAAATTGCACGGTTATCTGCCAAGCCGCCAGCCGAACTTCACCGAGAAGCTGGAGCTGCCGAGCCTGCAAGACTTCGGCGCGCTGCTGGAAGAGCAGAGCAAAGAGATCTCTACCACTATCGCTTTCGTTCGTGCCCTGAACGTGATGCTGAAGAACAAGTCGATCAAAGATCGTCTGGTGCCGATCATCGCCGACGAAGCGCGTACTTTCGGTATGGAAGGTCTGTTCCGTCAGATTGGTATTTACAGCCCGAACGGTCAGCAGTACACCCCGCAGGACCGCGAGCAGGTTGCTTACTATAAAGAAGACGAGAAAGGTCAGATTCTGCAAGAAGGGATCAACGAGCTGGGCGCAGGTTGTTCCTGGCTGGCAGCGGCGACTTCTTACAGCACCAACAATCTGCCGATGATTCCGTTCTACATCTATTACTCGATGTTCGGCTTCCAGCGTATCGGCGATTTGTGCTGGGCTGCTGGCGACCAGCAGGCACGTGGCTTCCTGATCGGTGGTACTTCCGGTCGTACCACCCTGAACGGCGAAGGTCTGCAGCACGAAGATGGTCACAGCCACATTCAGTCGCTGACTATCCCGAACTGTATTTCTTACGACCCGGCTTACGCTTACGAAGTTGCTGTCATCATGCATGATGGTCTGGAGCGTATGTACGGTGAGAAACAAGAGAACGTTTACTACTACATCACTACGCTGAACGAAAACTACCACATGCCGGCAATGCCGGAAGGTGCTGAGGAAGGTATCCGTAAAGGTATCTACAAACTCGAAACCATTGAAGGTAGCAAAGGTAAAGTTCAGCTGCTGGGCTCCGGTTCTATCCTGCGTCACGTCCGTGAAGCGGCAGAGATCCTGGCGAAAGATTACGGCGTAGGTTCTGACGTATATAGCGTGACCTCCTTCACCGAACTGGCGCGTGATGGTCAGGATTGTGAACGCTGGAACATGCTGCACCCGCTGGAAACTCCACGCGTTCCGTATATCGCTCAGGTGATGAACGACGCTCCGGCAGTGGCATCTACCGACTATATGAAACTGTTCGCTGAGCAGGTCCGTACTTACGTACCGGCTGACGACTACCGCGTACTGGGTACTGATGGCTTCGGTCGTTCCGACAGCCGTGAGAACCTGCGTCACCACTTCGAAGTTGATGCTTCCTACGTGGTTGTAGCGGCGCTGGGCGAACTGGCTAAACGTGGCGAAATCGATAAGAAAGTGGTTGCTGACGCAATCGCCAAATTCAACATCGATGCAGAAAAAGTTAACCCGCGTCTGGCGTAAGAGGTAAAAGAATAATGGCTATCGAAATCAAAGTACCGGACATCGGGGCTGATGAAGTTGAAATCACCGAGATCCTGGTCAAAGTGGGCGACAAAGTTGAAGCCGAACAGTCGCTGATCACCGTAGAAGGCGACAAAGCCTCTATGGAAGTACCGTCTCCGCAAGCGGGTATCGTTAAAGAGATCAAAGTCTCTGTGGGCGATAAAACCCAGACTGGCGCACTGATTATGATTTTCGATTCCGCCGACGGTGCAGCTGACGCTGCACCTGCTCAGGCAGAAGAGAAGAAAGAAGCAGCTCCGGCAGCAGCACCCGCGGCTGCGGCGGCAAAAGACGTAAATGTTCCGGATATCGGCAGCGATGAAGTCGAAGTGACCGAAATCCTGGTGAAAGTGGGCGACAAAGTTGAAGCTGAACAGTCGCTGATCACCGTAGAAGGCGATAAAGCTTCTATGGAAGTTCCGGCTCCGTTTGCTGGCACCGTGAAAGAGATCAAAGTGAACGTGGGTGACAAAGTGTCTACCGGCTCGCTGATTATGGTCTTCGAAGTCGCGGGTGAAGCAGGCGCGGCAGCTCCGGCGGCTAAACAGGAAGCGGCTCCGGCAGCGGCCCCTGCACCCGCGGCTGGCGTGAAAGAGGTTAACGTTCCGGATATCGGCGGTGACGAAGTTGAAGTGACCGAAGTGATGGTGAAAGTGGGCGACAAAGTTGCCGCTGAACAGTCACTGATCACCGTAGAAGGCGATAAAGCGTCTATGGAAGTTCCGGCTCCGTTTGCAGGCGTCGTGAAGGAACTGAAAGTCAACGTTGGCGATAAAGTGAAAACTGGCTCGCTGATTATGATCTTCGAAGTTGAAGGCGCAGCGCCTGCGGCAGCTCCTGCGAAACAGGAAGCGGCAGCGCCGGCTCCGGCAGCAAAAGCTGAAGCTCCGGCAGCAGCACCGGCTGTAAAAGCAGAAGGCAAATCTGAATTTGCTGAAAACGACGCTTACGTTCACGCGACTCCGCTGATCCGCCGTCTGGCACGCGAATTTGGCGTTAACCTGGCGAAAGTGAAGGGCACTGGCCGTAAAGGTCGTATCCTGCGCGAAGACGTTCAGGCTTACGTGAAAGAAGCGATCAAACGTGCAGAAGCGGCTCCGGCGGCAACTGGCGGCGGTATCCCTGGCATGCTGCCGTGGCCGAAGGTGGACTTCAGCAAGTTTGGTGAAATCGAAGAAGTGGAACTGGGCCGCATCCAGAAAATCTCTGGTGCGAACCTGAGCCGTAACTGGGTGATGATCCCGCATGTTACTCACTTCGACAAAACCGATATCACTGAGCTGGAAGCGTTCCGTAAACAGCAGAACGAAGAAGCAGCGAAACGTAAGCTGGATGTGAAGATAACCCCAGTTGTCTTCATCATGAAAGCCGTTGCTGCGGCACTTGAGCAGATGCCTCGCTTCAACAGTTCTCTGTCGGAAGACGGTCAGCGTCTGACCCTGAAGAAATACATCAACATCGGTGTGGCGGTGGATACCCCGAACGGTCTGGTTGTTCCGGTATTCAAAGACGTCAACAAGAAAGGCATCATCGAGCTGTCTCGCGAGCTGATGACTATTTCTAAGAAAGCGCGTGACGGTAAGCTGACTGCGGGCGAAATGCAGGGCGGTTGCTTCACCATCTCCAGCATCGGCGGCCTGGGTACTACCCACTTCGCGCCGATTGTGAACGCGCCGGAAGTGGCTATCCTCGGCGTTTCCAAGTCCGCGATGGAGCCGGTGTGGAATGGTAAAGAGTTCGTGCCGCGTCTGATGCTGCCGATTTCTCTCTCCTTCGACCACCGCGTGATCGACGGTGCTGATGGTGCCCGTTTCATTACCATCATTAACAACACGCTGTCTGACATTCGCCGTCTGGTGATGTAAGTAAAAGAGCCGGCCCAACGGCCGGCTTTTTTCTGGTAATCTCATGAATGTATTGAGGTTATTAGCGAATAGACAAATCGGTTGCCGTTTGTTGTTTAAAAATTGTTAACAATTTTGTAAAATACCGACGGATAGAACGACCCGGTGGATGATGGGCGTCATAAAAAAAACGTCAGACCCGCCGGAGATAAATATATAGAGGTCATGATGAGTACTGAAATCAAAACTCAGGTCGTGGTACTTGGGGCAGGCCCCGCAGGTTACTCCGCTGCCTTCCGTTGCGCTGATTTAGGTCTGGAAACCGTAATCGTAGAACGCTACAACACCCTCGGCGGTGTTTGCCTGAACGTCGGCTGTATCCCTTCTAAAGCACTGCTGCACGTAGCAAAAGTTATCGAAGAAGCCAAAGCGCTGGCTGAACACGGTATCGTCTTCGGCGAACCGAAAACCGATATCGACAAGATTCGTACCTGGAAAGAGAAAGTGATCAATCAGCTGACCGGTGGTCTGGCTGGTATGGCGAAAGGCCGCAAAGTCAAAGTGGTCAACGGTCTGGGTAAATTCACCGGGGCTAACACCCTGGAAGTGGAAGGTGAGAACGGCAAAACCGTGATCAACTTCGACAACGCGATCATTGCAGCGGGTTCTCGCCCGATCCAACTACCGTTTATTCCGCATGAAGATCCGCGTATTTGGGACTCCACAGATGCGCTGGAACTGAAAGAAGTACCAGAACGCCTGCTGGTAATGGGTGGTGGTATCATCGGTCTGGAAATGGGTACCGTATACCACGCGCTGGGTTCACAGATCGACGTGGTTGAAATGTTCGACCAGGTTATCCCGGCAGCTGACAAAGACATCGTTAAAGTCTTCACCAAGCGTATCAGCAAGAAATTCAACCTGATGCTGGAAACCAAAGTTACCGCCGTTGAAGCGAAAGAAGACGGCATTTATGTGACGATGGAAGGCAAAAAAGCACCAGCTGAACCGCAGCGTTACGACGCCGTGCTGGTAGCGATTGGTCGTGTGCCGAACGGTAAAAACCTCGACGCAGGCAAAGCTGGCGTGGAAGTTGACGACCGTGGTTTCATCCGCGTTGACAAACAGCTGCGTACCAACGTACCGCACATCTTTGCTATCGGCGATATCGTCGGTCAGCCGATGCTGGCACACAAAGGTGTTCACGAAGGTCACGTTGCCGCTGAAGTTATCGCCGGTAAAAAACATTACTTCGATCCGAAAGTTATCCCGTCTATCGCCTATACCGAACCAGAAGTTGCATGGGTGGGGCTGACCGAGAAAGAAGCGAAAGAGAAAGGCATCAGCTATGAAACCGCCACCTTCCCGTGGGCTGCTTCTGGTCGTGCTATCGCTTCCGACTGCGCAGACGGTATGACCAAGCTGATTTTCGACAAAGAATCTCACCGTGTGATCGGTGGTGCGATTGTCGGTACTAACGGCGGCGAGCTGCTGGGTGAAATCGGTCTGGCAATCGAAATGGGTTGTGATGCCGAAGACATCGCACTGACCATCCACGCGCACCCGACTCTGCACGAGTCTGTGGGCCTGGCGGCAGAAGTGTTCGAAGGTAGCATCACCGACCTGCCGAACCCGAAAGCGAAGAAGAAGTAATTTTTCGTTTGCCGGGACATCCGGTAATTAAAAAAGCGGCTAACCACGCCGCTTTTTTACGTCTGTAATTTACCTTTCCAGTCGCCTTGCTCCGTGCTCAGAGAGACGTTCGCGTACTGCTGATCGTTGCTCGTTATTCAATCGGGCAGTACGGTTACTGTCGTTTAGACGTTGTGGGCGACTCTCCTGAACTTTCTCCCGAAAAACCTGACGTTGTTCAGGTGATGCCGATTGTATACGCTGGCGGGCGTTATCACGTTGCTGTTGGTTCTGTGGGCGCTGCTGTACTTTTTCCTTAAACACCTGGCGCTGCTCAGGCGAGGCAGACTGAATACGCTCACGTGCTGCCTCTCTTCGCTGCTGGTTCTGTGGGTTAGTCTGCATTTTCTCGCGAACCGCCTGGCGCTGCTCAGGCGAGGCTGACTGAATACGCTCACGTGCCGCTTCTTTTCTCTGCTGGTTCTGCGGGTTAGTCTGCATTCTCTCGCGGACTGCCTGGCGCTGTTCAGGAGAGGCCGACTGATAACGCTGATGAGCGGCGTCCTTTTGTTGCTGGGTCAGTGGTTGGCGACGGCTGAAGTCGCGGAAGTCGTCATAGCTCCCATAGTGTTCAGCTTCATTAAACCGCTGTGCCGCTGCCTGACGTTGGGTATCTCGCGTAATGACGGGTGTGGCGTGTGTTCGTTGCTGAAACTGACTTGCTGCCGCCTGACGCTGGCTGTCGCGTGTTGGAGCAGGTAACTGCGTGGCGCTCATGCCGCCGTTGACATCGGTTTGGTGAAACCGCTTTGCCATATCCTGATCATGATAGGGCACACCATTACGGTAGTTTGGATTGTGCCGCCATGCCATGTTCTTATCAGTAAGATGCTCACCGGTGATACGGTTGAAATTGTTGACGTCGATATTGATGTTGTCGCCGTTGTGTTGCCAGCCATTACCGTCACGATGACCGCCATCGTGGTGGTGATAATCATCATCGTCATGATGATGGTCATGATCGTCGTCATCCCAGTCGATGCTGCTGAATAGTGCGTATGTAGTAGCAACGCCCATGCTATAGCCGAATCCGCGCACAAAGCTGTCAACAAACGGTTCTCCGGCTGGTGGTGGCAGATAAACCGGCGGATACGCAGTATTGGCCCAGTTCCCGTAAACCACGGTTGGGTTGTAGTTGGGAATATAGACCACATCAGGATTGGCGGGCTCAATGGAAATGACGGTTGTTGCAGGCTCTGTAATGACAGGGTTGGCAGTTGTAACGGTATTGGATGGTATAACGGGAGCCGTGACTGTCTGTTTTACCGGTATAGCTTTCTTCGTTGTGGTAATAACTTTCTGTTCGGTTGATGACTTCAGCGAGCCGGTTTGTTGCGCCAGTTGCCGCAACCGCTGTACCGAGTCCATCACGTCCTGCGGCTGCGCCAGAAAAGCATCGCCCAGGTTTTGCACCCATTGCGGGTTTTCGCCCATCAACGCCATCAACTGTGGAAAGGCTACCAGTGATTTGACGCTGGCGTCCCACGGCTGGTCAGATACCGCCTGAATAGCAGCATCGCCTTGTTTAAGTGGATTATCGTGCGACCATTGCACTGCTTGCGCAACGTTTGCCGGATAGGTTGATGCCATTAACACTTGTGAAAGCAAAGAGTCGGGGTACAGCGCGACAGGTGCAACCCATTGATCTATTTGCGCAGTGCTGAATGCGGTTTTAACGACGGCGGGCGTTACGGGCGGTGCGGAAACCGTTGCAGGAAGCGTAACTGCGGTGATGTCAGGCGCAGCCAGTTGTGTCGATTGCGCTTCCACAGGCGCTTCCACTGTGCGGCTTTTTATATATAGCCCGGCAGAGGCGGCACAAAGCCCGGCACTGCAAATTAGCGCCAGCACATGGGGTTTAAACGGCAAAGTCATTTTCATAATTCGGATCTCAAGGAAATCGCAATGGTCGGCGAACTGCCACCCGCAGGTGCTGTGAATCCGAGTATAAAGAGGCGGTAGTTTAAATTTTGACTAATCTTGGGTTTTGTTGAGAAAGGTGATTATCACCATGCGAATTAACGAGGTTTTTACGGAGGGAAACAATCTCTAGACTATCCTTAACGATTCAGCCACTTTTTTATGTTGCTTTTTTGTAAACAGATTAACACATCGTCAAAATCCTGCTATTCTGCCCGTTGCGGTACTGGGCATTTACCCTACAAACTGCTGTCTCACAGGAGCGTGAAGAGAATCGCCTGCCGCACTATGACAATGAGAGCGAGGAGAACCGTCGTGCTAGAAGAATACCGTAAGCACGTAGCTGAGCGTGCCGCTGAGGGGATTGCGCCCAAACCCCTGGATGCAAACCAAATGGCCGCACTTGTAGAGCTGCTGAAAAACCCGCCCGCGGGCGAAGAAGAATTCCTGTTAGATCTGTTAACCAACCGTGTTCCCCCTGGCGTCGATGAAGCCGCCTATGTCAAAGCAGGCTTCCTGGCTGCTGTCGCCAAAGGCGAAGCTAAATCCCCACTGCTGACTCCGGAAAAAGCCATCGAACTGCTGGGCACTATGCAGGGTGGTTACAACATTCATCCGCTGATCGACGCGCTGGACGATGCCAAACTGGCACCGATTGCTGCCAAAGCACTGTCCCACACGCTGTTGATGTTCGATAACTTCTATGACGTAGAAGAGAAAGCGAAAGCAGGCAACGAATATGCGAAGCAGGTAATGCAGTCCTGGGCAGATGCCGAATGGTTCCTGAATCGCCCGGCGCTGGCTGAAAAACTGACCGTTACCGTCTTCAAAGTAACTGGCGAAACCAACACCGATGACCTTTCTCCGGCACCGGATGCGTGGTCACGCCCGGATATCCCACTGCACGCGTTGGCGATGCTGAAAAACGCGCGTGAAGGCATCGAGCCAGACCAGCCGGGTGTTGTTGGTCCGATCAAGCAAATCGAAGCTCTGCAACAGAAAGGTTTCCCGCTGGCGTACGTCGGTGACGTTGTGGGTACGGGTTCATCGCGTAAATCCGCCACGAACTCCGTGCTGTGGTTTATGGGTGAAGATATTCCTCATGTACCGAACAAACGCGGCGGTGGTTTGTGTCTCGGCGGTAAAATTGCACCAATCTTCTTTAACACGATGGAAGACGCGGGTGCACTGCCAATCGAAGTCGACGTCTCTAACCTGAACATGGGCGACGTGATTGACGTTTACCCGTACAAAGGTGAAGTGCGTAACCACGAAACCGGCGAACTGCTGGCAACCTTCGAACTGAAAACCGACGTGCTGATTGATGAAGTGCGTGCTGGCGGTCGTATTCCGCTGATTATCGGGCGTGGCCTGACCACCAAAGCGCGTGAAGCACTCGGCCTGCCGCAGAGCGATGTGTTCCGTCAGGCGAAAGATGTCGCTGAGAGCGATCGCGGCTTCTCGCTGGCGCAGAAAATGGTCGGTCGTGCCTGCGGCGTGAAAGGCATTCGTCCGGGTGCGTACTGCGAACCGAAAATGACCTCTGTCGGTTCTCAGGACACCACCGGCCCAATGACCCGTGATGAACTGAAAGACCTGGCGTGCCTGGGCTTCTCGGCTGACCTGGTGATGCAGTCTTTCTGCCACACCGCGGCGTATCCGAAACCAGTTGACGTGAATACGCACCACACGCTGCCGGACTTCATTATGAACCGTGGCGGTGTGTCGCTGCGTCCGGGTGATGGCGTAATCCACTCCTGGCTGAACCGTATGCTGCTGCCGGATACCGTCGGTACTGGCGGTGACTCCCATACCCGTTTCCCGATCGGTATCTCTTTCCCGGCGGGCTCTGGTCTGGTGGCATTTGCAGCTGCAACAGGCGTAATGCCGCTGGATATGCCGGAATCCGTTCTGGTTCGCTTCAAAGGCAAAATGCAGCCGGGCATCACCCTGCGCGATCTGGTACACGCCATTCCGCTGTATGCGATCAAACAAGGTCTGCTGACCGTTGAGAAGAAAGGCAAGAAAAACATCTTCTCTGGTCGCATTCTGGAAATCGAAGGTCTGCCGGATCTGAAAGTTGAGCAGGCCTTTGAGCTGACCGATGCGTCCGCCGAGCGTTCTGCTGCCGGTTGTACCATCAAGCTGAACAAAGAGCCGATCATTGAATACCTGAACTCTAACATCGTCCTGCTGAAGTGGATGATCGCGGAAGGTTATGGCGATCGTCGTACCCTGGAACGCCGTATTCAGGGTATGGAAAAATGGTTGGCGAATCCTGAGCTGCTGGAAGCCGATGCTGATGCAGAATACGCAGCAGTAATCGATATCGATCTGGCTGATATCAAAGAGCCAATCCTCTGTGCACCGAACGACCCGGACGACGCACGTCCGCTGTCTGCGGTACAGGGCGAGAAGATCGACGAAGTGTTTATCGGTTCTTGCATGACCAACATCGGTCACTTCCGTGCCGCCGGTAAACTGCTGGATGCGCATAAAGGTCAGCTGCCGACCCGTCTGTGGGTGGCACCGCCAACGCGTATGGACGCCGCGCAGTTGACCGAAGAAGGCTACTACAGCGTCTTCGGTAAGAGTGGTGCACGTATCGAGATCCCTGGCTGTTCCCTGTGTATGGGTAACCAGGCGCGTGTAGCAGACGGTGCGACGGTGGTTTCCACCTCTACCCGTAACTTCCCGAACCGTCTGGGGACTGGCGCGAACGTCTTCCTGGCTTCTGCGGAACTGGCTGCTGTTGCGGCGCTGATTGGCAAACTGCCGACGCCGGAAGAGTACCAGACCTACGTGGCGCAGGTAGATAAAACAGCCGTTGATACTTACCGTTATCTGAACTTCAACCAGCTTTCTCAGTACACCGAAAAAGCAGATGGGGTGATTTTCCAGACTGCGGTTTAATAAGTAAGCGCACCCGCTGCGCATAAACGAGACAATGCCCGGTGAATGAGATTCCCGGGCATTTTTTATTTCTAAACCATCGCCGTTCCGCTGTTTTTCTCCGATAAGGCTGCGATAATTAAATCAATGGCGCAATGCGATTTCGGCGCATTGCCGGGAGCAGAGGAACACACTATGGATTACGAATTTCTGCGTGATGTAACCGGAGTGGTAAAGGTGCGCATGTCCATGGGGCATGAAGTCATCGGGCACTGGTTTAATGAAGAAGTGAAAGAAAACCTGGCCTTGCTTGACGAAGTGGAAGACGCAGCGCGCACGCTCAAAGGCAGCGAACGTTCCTGGCAGCGGGCAGGGCATGAATACACCCTGTGGATGGACGGTGAAGAGGTGATGGTTCGCGCCAATCAACTGGAATTCGCTGGCGATGAAATGGAAGAGGGGATGAACTACTACGACGAGGAAAGCCTGTCGCTGTGCGGCGTTGAGGACTTCTTGCAGGTAGTGGCGGCTTATCGCGATTTTGTGCAGCAGAAGTAGATAAATCTGGCGGAGCCTGCGAGCTCCGCCAGAGCCGTTAAACAGCTGGCATATTGCGCCCGTAATAAATCTCGCGCATTTCTTTCCACAGCGCAGCGGTAATTTCCTGGCGCTCGCTGTCGGTTAAATCTTCCGGTTTAGTGTGGAACATGTAGTGCTTAAGATCGAACTCTTTAAGCAACATTTTTGTATGGAAGATATTTTCCTGATAGACGTTCACATCCACCATGTCATACAGCGCCTTCATATCCTCGGACATAAAGTTCTGAATCGAATTAATCTCATGGTCGATAAAGTGCTTCATACCGTTAATGTCGCGGGTAAAACCGCGCACGCGATAATCAATGGTCACGATATCGGATTCAAGCTGGTGGATCAGGTAATTCAGTGCCTTCAACGGAGAAATCACGCCGCAGGTCGAGACTTCAATATCAGCGCGGAAGGTACATAAACCGCCTTCAGGATGGCTTTCCGGATAGGTATGTACGCAAATATGACTTTTATCGAGATGGGCAACGACCGTTTCTGGCAGTGGTCCAGGGTGTTCTGTTTTGTCGATAAGTTTCGGGTCGACCGGTTCTTCACTCACCAGAATAGTGACGCTGGCACCCTGTGGTTCGTAATCCTGGCGGGCGATGTTAAGAATATTGGCTCCGATAATGGAACAGGTTTCTGACAGAATTTCGGTCAGGCGGTTGGCATTATAGAGTTCATCGATATAAGCGATATAACCGTCGCGCTCTTCGGCAGTTTTGGCATAGCAGATATCGTAAATACAAAAACTCAGACTTTTGGTCAGATTATTAAAGCCATGCAGTTTCAGTTTTTTCAATTTCTTATCTTCTCCTTAGGACGGCTGTGAGGCCAGTGCGTCTTGCAGATACTGAGGTAAGGCAAAAGCTGCCGTATGGACTGCCGGATTGTAATAACGGCATTTCAGGCCAGAGGCGAGAAAACGCGCCTGAATAATTTCGCTTGAGAGATGGCGTAAGGCGTCGTTATCTGTCGCCCATGCAAAGGTCATGATGCCGCCGTAATAGGTCGGGATTGCCGCCTGATAAAAGCCAACATCGCTGAAGTAATGGCTGAGTTTACGATAGCTGTCAATGGCCTCTTCCTGCTGTAAAAAGCAGACGCCGTTCTGTGCGACAAAAATACCGCCAGGATTCAGGCAACGTTTGCAGCCTTCATAAAATGCTGAGGTGAAGAGACTTTCGCCGGGACCGATAGGATCGGTGCAGTCGGAGATAATGACATCAAAGGTCTGGCTGGTTTGATTAACGAAATTGACGCCATCGTCGATCACCAGTTTAAAGCGCGGATCGTCGTAGCTACCGGCGTTATGGTTGGGCAGATACTGACGGCAGAACGACACGACACCCGCATCGATTTCCACCATCGTGATTGACTCAACGTTTTTATGTCGGGTCACTTCACGCAGCATGGCACCGTCGCCGCCGCCGATAATCAGCACATGTTTCGCGTGACCGTGGGCTAATAGCGGAACGTGGGTCATCATCTCATGATAGATAAACTCGTCGCGCTCGGTGGTTTGTACTACGCCATCCAGCGCCATTACGCGGCCAAATGCAGCGTTCTCAAAAATGATCAGATCCTGGTGATCGGTCTTTTCATGATACAGAACGTTATCTACCGCAAAGTACTGCCCAAACTGGTCGTGTAGCGTTTCATGCCACTGTTTTTTTTCGGCCATGGGTTGATACCTCCTTTGTTAACACCCGTAAAAAAAGGGCGCAACATAATAGCTAACATTGACCGCGGATGCACGGTCAATATTTCTACAAAAAGGTATCAGGGATTATTTGACGTAGGCAAGCAGGCTTAAGGAATCGCGAGCCAGGGCTTTGCATTTTTTAGCAACGGGAATGCCGATGCCGCTGAGATCGCGGTAGCTGTCTTCACCGAGGGCTTTCATGTCGAAGGTATCGTAGTTGCTGAGATCCCACTGGTTTTGCTGGGCGAAAAAGACCAGTGCGCGACGAATCTGCCCGTTTGGTAAGTTCTGGTAACCACAATCGTTCTTCAGAAAGACAAAAACTGCCGTTAAATCGGCCATATCTTCGGCTTCAGACTCGCTGAGCGCGTAACTGTTTGCGCAGACGGCCATCAAGCTGCCGAATAACACTGTTCTGAAAAACGTCTTCATTGCTTCTACCAGGGGCTTAAAGAAGATAAACGTTAGCACACTGCGAGCGAGGCGACGACCATTATTGTCGATTAAATTGTGTCTGCGGCTTGACCTTCCCGTAAGGGGAAGGACTATGCTCAACGTTTGATTTTGTTTCGCCTGCTTAAGAATAAGGAAATAACTATGCAACGTCGTGATTTCTTGAAATATTCCGTCGCGCTGGGTGTGGCTTCAGCCTTGCCGCTGTGGAGCCGCGCAGTATTTGCGGTGGAGCGTCCAACGTTACCGATCCCTGATTTGCTCACAACTGATGCCCGCAATCGTATTCAGTTAACTGTTGGCACAGGCCAGTCCACCTTTGCCGGAAAAACGGCAACTACCTGGGGCTATAACGGCAATCTGCTGGGGCCGGCGGTGAAATTACAGCGCGGCAAAGCGGTAACGGTTGATATCTATAACCAACTGACGGAAGAAACGACGTTGCACTGGCACGGGCTGGAAGTACCGGGTGAGGTCGACGGCGGCCCGCAGGGAATTATTCCGCCAGGTGGCAAGCGTACGGTGACGTTGAACGTTGATCAACCTGCCGCTACCTGCTGGTTCCATCCGCATCAACATGGCAAAACCGGGCGACAGGTGGCGATGGGGCTGGCGGGGCTGGTAGTGATTGAAGATGACGAGATTCTAAAATTAATGCTGCCAAAACAGTGGGGTATCGATGATGTCCCGGTGATCGTGCAGGATAAAAAATTTAACGCTGACGGGCAGATTGATTATCAACTGGATGTGATGACCGCTGCCGTGGGTTGGTTTGGCGATACGCTGCTGACCAATGGTGCTATCTACCCGCAACACGCCGCCCCGCGCGGCTGGCTGCGCCTGCGTTTGCTCAATGGCTGTAACGCCCGCTCGCTCAATTTCGCTACCAGTGACAATCGCCCGCTGTATGTGATTGCCAGCGACGGTGGTCTGCTACCTGAACCAGTGAAGGTGAGCGAGCTGCCGGTGCTGATGGGCGAGCGTTTCGAAGTGCTGGTGGAGGTTAACGACAACAAACCCTTTGATCTGGTGACGCTACCGGTCAGCCAGATGGGAATGGCAATTGCACCGTTTGACAAGCCGCATCCGGTAATGCGGATCCAGCCGATTTCCATTAGTGCTTCAGGTGCCTTACCTGACGCGTTAAGTAGCCTGCCAGCATTACCTTCGCTGGAAGGGCTGACGGTACGTAAGCTGCAACTCTCTATGGACCCGATGCTCGATATGATGGGTATGCAGATGCTGATGGAGAAATATGGCGATCAGGCGATGGCCGGGATGGACCACAGCCAGATGATGGGCCATATGGGGCACGGCAATATGAATCATATGAACCACGGCGGGAAGTTCGATTTCCACCATGCCAATAAAATCAACGGTCAGGCGTTTGATATGAATAAGCCGATGTTTGCGGCGGCGAAAGGGCAGTACGAGCGTTGGGTTATCTCTGGCGTGGGCGACATGATGCTGCATCCGTTCCATATCCACGGTACGCAGTTCCGTATCTTGTCAGAAAATGGCAAACCGCCAGCGACGCATCGCGCAGGCTGGAAAGATACTGTTAAGGTAGAAGGTAATGTCAGCGAAGTACTGGTGAAGTTTAATCACGACGCACCGAAAGAACATGCATATATGGCGCACTGCCATCTGCTGGAGCATGAAGATACGGGGATGATGTTAGGGTTTACGGTATAAAAAGACCGTATTCGGAAATATGCCCGGATCTCTCCGGGCATTATTCTGCTGACAAACGCAAAACTGCCTGATGCGCTACGCTTATCAGGCCTACGTGAACTCTGCAATTTATTGAATTTGCGAGTTTTAGTAGGCCGGATAAGGCGTTTTCGCCGCATCCGGCATGAACAAAGCGCACTTTGTCAGCAATATGAGTCAATCTTAATTCACATCATCCGGCAACGCATAAGCCACAATATAGTCGCCCATCTTCGTACCAAATGAACCGTGACCGCCTGCGGAGATCACCACATACTGCTTACCATTCACTTCATAGGTCATCGGTGTTGCCTGACCACCCGCCGGTAAACGGCCCTGCCACAGTTTTTCACCGTTGCTCATGTTATAAGCGCGCAGGTAGTTATCTGCCGTAGCGGCGATAAATAGCACGTTACCCGCCGTGGAGATTGGCCCGCCCAGCATCGGCATACCCATATTGAACGGCACCGGAACGGGCATCGGGAACGGCATGCTGTCCTGCGGCGTACCAATGCGTTTCTTCCACACTACTTCGTTGGTTTTCAGATCCAAGGCCGAGATATAGCCCCATGCTGGCTGTTTACACGGCAGACCAAACGGTGAAAGGAACGGGTTGAGCGTAACGCCATACGGTACGCCGTACTGTGGCTGAATGCCGGATTCCGTACCCGTGCCTTTGGCATCTTTTGGCTGTTCCATCGGGTTGCCTGGACCGCGAGGGATCAGTTTCGAAACGAACGGCAGCGCCATTGGGTTGGCAATTGCCACTTCACGATTCGGATCAACGGAAATCCCGCCCCATTCGAACATCCCCAGGTTACCCGGGAAGACCAGCGTACCCTGTTCAGATGGCGGGGTGAAAATACCTTCATAACGCATCTGGTGGAACATTACGCGGCACACCAGTTGGTCAAACATGGTGGCGCCCCACATATCCGCACCGCTTAAATCTTTCGTCGGACGGAAGCTCAGTTCAGAAAACGGTTGAGTAGGGGTAACGTAATCACCTTTCGCTGCGCCTTGCGGCACCGGTTTTTCCGGGGCCGGAACCACCAGTTCACCATTGCGGCGATCAAGCACAAAAATGTTGCCGGTTTTCGCTGGAGCGTAAATGACCGGCACTTTCTGACCATTAACGGTGATGTCCGCCAGCGTCGGCTGTGCCGGAAGATCCATATCCCACAGGTCGTGGTGAACGGTCTGATAGCTCCACGCCAGTTTCCCGGTAGTGGCATTCAGCGCCAGAATTGAGCTGGCATAACGTTCCTGTTCTGGGGTGCGGTTACCGCCCCAGATATCTGGCGTGGTAACGCCCATCGGCAGATACACCAGATCCAGCTTCGCGTCATAGGCCGCAGGTGCCCACGAGTTTGGCGAGTTAAAGGTAAAGGTGTGTTCGTCAGACGGGATCGCGTTCGGATCTTTCGCGCCTGGATCAAAGGCCCACAACAGCTCCCCGGTAATGACATCAAAACCACGGATCACGCCAGACGTTTCGCGGGTTGAGAAGTTGTCGGTGACTGAACCGGCCATCACGATGGTTTTATCGGTGATAATCGGCGGCGAAGTCGGTTCATACAGACCCGGTTTGGTGTCCGGCATATTGCTTTGCAGATTGAGCACGCCTTTATTGGCGAAGGTTTCGCACAGCTTGCCGTTTTCAGCGTTAATCGCAATCAGTCGACCATCATTGACCGGAAGAATGATACGACGCGGGCAATCCGCCATCACTTCCGGCGAAGCAGTTTCTGCTTTGGCTTCATGATAAGAGACACCACGGCAGGTTACATGCTGGAAAGACTCGTTGGTTTTCAGCTCAGGATCGTAATGCCATTTCTCTTTGCCGCTGGCGGCATCGAGCGCAAACAAACGCTGGTGAGCGGTACACAGGTAAAGCGTGTCGCCTACTTTAATCGGTGTCACTTCATTGGTGATTTCGCCCGGATCGTTCGGCTGTTTCACATCGCCTGTACGGAACACCCAGGCTTCTTTCAGCTTGTGGACGTTATCAGCGTTAATTTGTTTCAGTGGTGAAAAGCGTTGACCTTCCTGATTGCGACCATAGGCAGGCCAGTCTTGATCGGCAACGGGGGAGATAGCTTCGGCAGGTGTAGCATCAGCGCTTAAGGTGCCGTTGATTTCCTGTGGATCGTTAAATCCGGCCCAGGTGAGGATACCACCGCTAATCAACAGCGCGACCACCAACGCGGCAACTGCGCCGCTGGCAGGAATGACCAGGCGACGCCAGACAAACGGCAGGATCAGCCAGATACCAAAGAAGACCAGAATGTCGCTACGCGGCGTCAGCGCCCAGAAATCGAAACCCACTTCCCAGACGCCCCAAATCATGGTGCCAAGCAGCAATGCCGCGTAAAGCCAAAGTGCGGCGCGTTTGCTGCGCCACAGCATCCAGGCGACGCCGAGCATCACAAGGCCAGCGATAGGGTAGTACCAGGAGCCGCCGATCGCGACCAACCAGCCTCCGCCAATGAGAAGATACAGCCCGCAAAGCGCTGCAAATAGGGCTGTTAGCGTGACGAGTAATCGTCGCGAGCCGGTATTGTTAATTGCCATAAAGAGACACCATTTCAATTCATTAATATTTTAGTAGCAATTAATTATAGGTTTTAACATGTGTGATCGTCATCACAATTCGAGCTTTATTAACAGATTCCGCCAATGAATAGTTTTACTGGTATACTGCGTGTCTTGCGCTTTGTTGCGGTGCCAAAACCTGCCCGTGCGAAGTGATTTGTTTTTAAATCATATGGTTAGAGATATGAAACATACTGTAGAAGTAATGATCCCCGAAGCGGAGATTAAAGCGCGTATCGCCGAACTGGGTCGTCAGATTACTGAGCGTTACAAAGACAGCGGCAGCGATATGGTGCTGGTAGGCCTGCTGCGTGGCTCATTTATGTTTATGGCGGACCTGTGCCGTGAAGTTCAGGTATCTCATGAAGTCGATTTTATGACCGCCTCCAGCTACGGTAGCGGCATGTCCACCACCCGCGATGTGAAAATCCTCAAAGATCTGGATGAAGATATCCGTGGTAAGGACGTGCTGATTGTTGAAGATATCATCGACTCGGGTAATACACTGTCGAAAGTGCGTGAAATCTTAAGCCTGCGCGAACCGAAGTCGCTGGCGATTTGTACGCTGCTGGATAAACCGTCCCGTCGTGAAGTGAATGTCCCGGTAGAATTTATCGGTTTCTCGATCCCGGATGAGTTTGTGGTGGGCTACGGCATTGATTACGCTCAGCGTTACCGCCATCTGCCGTACATCGGCAAAGTAGTGCTGCTGGACGAGTAAGTGCGGATGTGCCGGATGTGTTGCATCCGGCATGGTGTTTTTATTTGTGGTTGGCGTGTTTCAGCTTGAGATTGGAAATCCCGTGACGGTAACGTTGTTCAAGGGTTTCGCGGTTGGTGGCGGTAACATCCAGATCACGCAGCAAACCGTCGTGAATGCCGTAGGCCCAGCCGTGAATGGTGACTTTCTGCCCGCGTTTCCACGCTGATTGCATAATGGTGGAGTGGCCCAGGTTATATACCTGCTCCATGACGTTCAGTTCGCACAAGGTATCCAGACGGCGCTCTTGCGGCATTTCGCCAAGCAATGAGCTATGTTTGAACCAGATATCGCGAATGTGTAGCAGCCAGTTGTTGATAAGCCCCAGTTCCGGGTTTTCAACTGCGGCCTGTACGCCGCCGCAACCGTAGTGGCCACAGATAATAATGTGTTCAACTTCGAGAACATCCACTGCATACTGAACCACGGAAAGGCAGTTCAGGTCGGTGTGAATGACCAGGTTAGCAACATTACGGTGAACAAAGAGTTCGCCCGGCTCAAGACCGGTTAAACGTTCTGCAGGAACGCGACTGTCGGAACATCCAATCCATAGAAAGCGCGGTTTTTGCGCTTGCGCCAGTTTCTCAAAAAACCCGGGATCCTCTTCCACCAGCATTTTTGACCATAGTGCATTGTTGCTGATGAGTGTATCTATGTCTTTCATGGAGGTTAACGACCTGTAACCAAATAATTACGTTTGGCTAATATAGGGCAACTCCGGGACGATTTAAACCACAGATAAAGTGTAAGAACGTAAGGTAAGTAAAAATTTATGACCATTGCACTGGAACTTCAACAGCTTAAAAAAACCTATCCAGGCGGCGTTCAGGCGCTTCGTGGAATCGATTTGCAGGTCGAAGCGGGTGATTTTTATGCGCTTCTAGGGCCGAACGGGGCCGGGAAATCAACCACTATCGGTATTATCAGCTCTCTGGTAAATAAAACCTCCGGGCGGGTCAGCGTATTTGGTTACGATCTCGAGAAGGATGTCGTGAACGCTAAACGTCAGTTGGGACTGGTGCCGCAGGAATTTAACTTCAACCCGTTTGAAACCGTGCAACAAATTGTGGTGAACCAGGCGGGGTACTACGGTGTAGAGCGCAAAGAAGCGTACATCCGCAGCGAAAAGTATCTTAAACAGCTCGATTTATGGGGAAAGCGTAACGAACGTGCGCGTATGTTATCGGGCGGGATGAAGCGCCGTTTAATGATTGCTCGTGCGTTAATGCATGAACCTAAACTGCTGATTCTTGACGAACCGACCGCAGGCGTGGATATCGAACTTCGCCGCTCAATGTGGGGATTTTTGAAGGATTTAAACGACAAAGGCACCACCATCATTCTTACCACGCACTACCTGGAAGAAGCAGAAATGCTGTGCCGCAATATCGGCATTATTCAACACGGTGAGCTGGTGGAAAATACCTCGATGAAGGCGCTGCTGGCGAAGCTGAAATCGGAAACTTTTATTCTCGATCTCGCGCCGAAAAGCCCATTACCGAAGCTCGATGGCTATCAGTATCGACTGGTCGATACCGCTACGCTGGAAGTTGAAGTGCTGCGTGAGCAGGGGATTAACAGCGTGTTCACGCAGTTAAGTGAGCAGGGTATTCAGGTATTAAGTATGCGTAACAAAGCTAACCGTCTGGAAGAGCTGTTTGTTTCACTGGTTAATGAAAAACAAGGAGATCGCGCATGATGCATCTTTACTGGGTGGCACTAAAAAGCATCTGGGCGAAAGAGATCCATCGCTTTATGCGTATCTGGGTGCAGACGCTGGTGCCACCGGTCATCACCATGACTCTTTATTTTATTATCTTCGGTAACCTGATTGGTTCGCGCATCGGCGATATGCATGGCTTCAGCTATATGCAGTTCATCGTGCCGGGGCTGATCATGATGTCGGTAATCACCAATGCCTACGCCAACGTCGCTTCATCATTTTTTGGTGCCAAGTTTCAGCGTAATATTGAAGAGCTGCTGGTTGCACCCGTACCGACTCACGTGATTATTGCCGGATATGTTGGCGGTGGCGTGGCGCGCGGACTGTTTGTTGGCATTCTGGTGACGGCAATTTCACTGTTTTTTGTGCCTTTTCAGGTACATTCGTGGGTATTTGTCGCTTTAACGCTGGTGCTCACGGCGGTGTTATTCTCCCTTGCTGGATTGTTGAACGGCGTGTTTGCCAAAACGTTCGATGACATCAGCCTGGTGCCAACCTTTGTGTTAACGCCACTCACGTATTTGGGCGGGGTCTTTTACTCCCTGACTTTGCTGCCGCCGTTCTGGCAGGGACTGTCGCACCTGAACCCGATCGTTTATATGATCAGTGGTTTCCGCTACGGCTTCCTCGGTATCAATGATGTGCCGCTGGTCACTACATTTGGCGTACTGGTGGTCTTTATTGTGGCGTTTTATTTGATTTGCTGGTCGCTGATCCAACGTGGGCGTGGTCTGCGTAGCTAAGGCTATTTCCTCTCCTCTGGATTCGGGGGAGAGGAGTTTTGACGACTATCACCCTTTATCAACCATGGTCAGGGTAGACTGATTTTCGGCTAAGGAGGAAGGCGATGCTAGGTTGGGTTATTACCTGTCACGATGATCGGGCGCAAGAGATACTGGATGCGCTGGAGAAAAAACACGGGGCGCTTCTTCAGTGCCGGGCCGTGAATTTCTGGCGCGGATTAAGTTCTAATATGCTCAGCCGTATGATGTGCGATGCTCTGCATGAAGCAGACTCTGGCGATGGGGTGATCTTTTTAACTGATATTGCCGGAGCGCCGCCTTACCGCGTGGCTTCGCTATTAAGCCACAAACACTCCCGCTGTGAAGTGATTTCTGGGGTAACATTACCGTTAGTTGAACAGATGCTGGCCTACCGTGAAACATTATCCAGCGCTGAGTTTCGCGAGCGAATTGTCGAACTGGGTACGCCGGAGGTCAGTAGTCTTTGGCACCAACAACAAAAAAATCCGCCTTTCGTCCTCAAACATAATTTGTATGAGTATTAACCCGCGATCCTGATGACGCTTTTGCTACAATAAAAGCGTTGTTTCATCCCTGGTTATTTTTTCATGTATAAACAAGCTGTTATTCTCCTGCTGATGCTGTTTACCACAAGCGTCAGTGCCGCATTGCCTGCCCGTTATATGCAAACCATCGAAAATGCCGCGGTCTGGGCGCAAATTGGCGACAAAATGGTGACGGTAGGGAATATTCGGGCCGGACAAATCATTGCCGTGGAGCCGACTGCCGCAAGTTATTACGCATTTAATTTTGGTTTTGGCAAAGGGTTTATCGATAAAGGTCATCTCGAGCCGGTTCAGGGGCGACAAAAGGTTGAAGACGGTTTGGGTGACCTCAACAAGCCGCTGAGTAATCAGAACTTAATAACCTGGAAAGATACGCCGGTTTATAACGCGCCGAGTGTGGGCAGTGCGCCATTTGGGGTACTGGCGGACAATTTGCGTTATCCGATTTTGCATAAACTGAAAGACAGGTTAAACCAAATCTGGTATCAGATCCGTATTGGCGATCGACTGGCCTATATCAGCGCGCTGGATGCCCAACCCGACAATGGCCTGCCGGTGCTAACCTATCATCATATTCTGCGCGACGAAGAAAACACCCGTTTTCGCCATACTTCGACGACCACCTCGGTACGTGCCTTCAATAACCAGATGGCCTGGCTGCGCGACAGGGGGTACGCGACACTGAGCATGACACAGTTGGAAGGTTACGTGCAGAATAAAATTAATCTCCCGGCACGTGCCGTGGTGATTACCTTTGATGATGGTCTCAAGTCGGTTAGCCGCTATGCGTATCCTGTGTTGAAACACTATGGTATGAAGGCGACGGCATTTATTGTTACCTCGCGCATCAAACGTCACCCGCAGAAATGGGATCCAAAATCGCTGCAATTTATGAGCATTTCTGAGCTTAACGAAATTCGTGATGTATTTGATTTCCAGTCACATACTCATTTTTTGCATCGGGTAGATGGCTATCGCCGCCCCATATTACTGAGCCGTAGTGAGCACAATATTCTGTTTGATTTTGCGCGATCGCGTCGGGCGCTGGCGCAGTTTAATCCACATGTCTTGTATCTTTCTTATCCGTTTGGCGGTTTTAATGACAAAGCGGTGAAGGCGGCACGTGAAGCCGGATTTCATCTGGCAGTGACCACCATGAAAGGCAAAGTTAAACCTGGGGATAATCCGTTATTGTTAAAACGACTTTATATCTTGAGAACGGATTCGCTGGAGACGATGTCGCGGCTGGTGAGTAACCAGCCGCAGGGGTGATTATCAGGCCACCTGAACTGGAATCGCTTTCGCGGTACGTTTCATTTCGTTGTCGCCTTCAAAGTAGGCAACGTTGGGCCGCCAGGTGCGAGCTTCTTCATCCGGCATGGTGACGAAGCTGGCGATGATGACAATATCGCCGACGCTGGCGCAGTGGGCTGCCGCACCGTTAACAGAAATAATTCTCGAACCGCGTTCTGCTGCGATGGCATAGGTGGAGAAACGCTTGCCGTTGGTGACATTCCAGATATCAATGGCTTCGTTTTCGAGAATACCGGCTGCGTCAAGAAAATCCTGGTCAATGGCGCAAGAACCTTCATAGTGCAGGTCCGCATGAGTCACTTTCACGCGGTGGAGTTTGCCCTGCAGCATCGTGCGAATCATAACTTCTACCTTTCTACCCTGTCGTTAACGAAGCAGGCGGTGCCTGCTTTGAGGAAATTCTCACGCAGTATTGCCCGATTTTTGTTTAGTGTCTACTCATCTGACGGCATTTGCATCAGCAGTTTGCGTACCGTGCCGAAGCGAGCCATGTAACACCTGTAACCAATTGAAATTTCTCTGAACGCTGCTCGGTAAACACTAAAGAGGCGGCTGACGACGGCGCGCCTTGACTGGATACTGCCTTCACGCAAGACAACACGGAAGGCAGGGAAGATGGATGCACCGAGTACCACACCGCATGATGCGGTGTTTAAACAATTTTTAATGCACGCGGAAACGGCTCGCGACTTTCTGGATATCCATTTGCCAGCGGAGCTACGCGAACTGTGTGACCTCGACACGCTGCATCTTGAGTCGGGGAGTTTTATTGAAGAAAGCCTGAAAGGGCACAGCACTGACGTGCTCTATTCCGTGCAAATGCAGGGTAATACGGGCTATCTACATGTTGTAATTGAACACCAAAGCAAGCCGGACAAAAAAATGGCCTTTCGCATGATGCGTTATTCTATTGCTGCCATGCACCGGCATCTGGAGGCAGATCACGATAAGCTGCCGCTGGTGGTGCCGATTTTGTTTTATCAGGGCGAGGCCACGCCTTATCCACTCTCAATGTGCTGGTTTGATATGTTTTACTCGCCGGAGCTGGCGCGACGCGTCTATAACAGTCCTTTCCCGCTGGTGGATATCACTATCACACCGGATGACGAAATCATGCAACATCGGCGGATTGCGATTCTCGAACTGCTGCAAAAACATATTCGCCAGCGCGACTTAATGTTATTGCTGGAGCAACTGGTCACGCTGATTGACGAAGGGTACACTAGCGGAAGTCAGTTAGTTGCCATGCAAAACTATATGCTGCAACGCGGTCATACTGAACAAGCGGATTTGTTTTATGGTGTGGTGAGAGACAGGGAAACGGGAGGGGAGTCTATGATGACGTTGGCGCAGTGGTTTGAAGAGAAGGGAATTGAGAAGGGAATTGAGAAGGGAATTGAGAAGGGGATTGAGAAGGGGATTCAGCTGGGAAGACAGGAGGAAAGGCAAGAATTCGCCCTGCGTCTTCTGAGTAAAGGAATGTCTCGGGAAGACGTTGCAGAGATGGCAAATTTACCTCTTGCTGAGATTGATAAGCTAATTAACTAAGTTGTCTGCGGTATGAATAACCGCTTACAGACGTCATCGTCATGACGTGGGGCAAATTAATAATTGGCGCCATCAGCCGTAGCGCCAGTTATACTCGTCATACTTCAAGTTGCATGTGCTGCGTCTGCGTTCGCTCACCCCAGTCACTTACTTATGTAAGCTCCTGGGGATTCACTCGCTTGCCGCCTTCCTGCAACTTGAATTATTTAGAGTATAAGTATTACGCCAGTTCGACCATTTTGTTGTCGATCAGGCGAGCATCGCCAAGCCAGGCGGCTACCAGAATCACAGCTCGTTTGCTGTTTTCAGCGATTTCCAGCAAGGTGTCGGCATCGCGAATCTGAATATCATCGGAACGGAAACCTTTTTCATTCAGTTCTTGCCCGGCAATAGCAATAATTTCATCGAGATCCCGTTCGCCAGCCTGCAATTTGTCGGCAATTGAACTTAAGACCTTGTACAGACCCGGCGCAATTTTACGTTGTTCCGCCGTCAGATAGCCGTTACGGGAACTGAGCGCCAGACCGTCTTTAGCGCGCATAATCGGCACTCCGACAATCTCAATATCAAAGCCCATGTCGGCAACCATTTTGCGGATCAGCGCCAGTTGCTGAAAATCCTTTTCACCGAAGCAGGCGATGTCCGGCTGGACCAGGTTGAACAGTTTGCTGACGATGGTCGATACGCCGCGAAAATGTCCTGGACGGCTGGCACCTTCCAGCATGGTGGAAAGGCCTGGAACATCGACATAGGTGTGGGTTTCTGTACCGTTCGGATAGATCTCTTTTACCGAGGGAGCGAAAACCAGATCCACTTTACGTTTGTTTAGCTTCTCGCAGTCTTCCTGCAAGGTGCGTGGGTAGCGAGCCAGATCTTCCGGGCGGTCAAACTGCATTGGGTTAACGAAAATACTGACGACGACCACATCGGCGCGGGCTTTGGCTTCGTCGACCAGCTTCATATGACCATCGTGCAGGTTACCCATAGTAGGCACCAGCGCCACGCGTTTGCCTTCCATTCGCAGGCGGCGAATTTGCTGACGCAGCAACGGCAGGGTTTCGATAATTAACACAACGTGACTCCTTAATGGAAACTGTGTTCTTCGCCCGGATAAACCCCGGACTCCACTTCAGCTATATACTGACGCACTGCTGCGCGGATGTCGCCCGTTTCAGCAAGGAAATTTTTTGCAAATTTAGGGATATGGCCGCCGGTAATACCGAACGCGTCGTGCATCACGAGGATTTGCCCGTCGGTGACGTTGCCCGCGCCAATACCGATTACCGGAATCGCCAGCGCTTCAGTAATGCGTTTCGCCAGTTCAACCGGCACGCATTCCAGCACCAGCAACTGTGCACCAGCGGCTTCTAAGGCTAACGCATCGCTGAGCAGTTGATCGCCCGCTTCATCGCCACGCCCTTGTACTTTGTAGCCGCCAAAAATATTCACTGACTGTGGGGTTAAACCTAAATGACCACACACCGGAACTGCACGTTCAGTCAGCATTCGTACCGTCTCAACCAACCATGCGCCGCCTTCAATTTTGACCATATTGGCTCCGGCACGCATTACTGTGGCGGCATTTTCAAAGGCCTGTTCCGGGGTGGAATACGCCATAAACGGCAGGTCAGCCAGCAGCAGGCAATTCGGTGCGCCACGACGTACGGCAGCAGTGTGGTAGGCGATATCTTGAACGGTTACCGGGAGTGTGGAGTCGTGCCCCTGAACAGTCATGCCCAGCGAATCGCCAACCAACATCACGTTAAGTCCTTCTTCAGCAAACAATTTGGCGAAGCTGTAGTCGTAAGCGGTAATAGTGGCGAAGCGTTTTTTTTCTTGTTTGTATTTGTTCAGCAAGGAGATGGTGGTCGGTTTCATCATAACCCCTGTTAGTCATAAGTGTTATCTATAGGATTGGCGCATTGTAGGGGATGTCAGTGATGAGTGTTAGCCCTTTATGGTCAAAACCGGCAGGGGGGCCTGCCGGTAGCGGGGCTCATGGGTAGGTGATAGAGAAAACGGCGGTCGCTTTGAAATCCCCGCCTCTGATTTGTTGATTGTTGTCTTGTTTGAGGGTGGCAACAAAATTTAGCGTTTGATTTGCTGCGGTTCCCGATGTGCCTGAACCAATAATGCCATTCGACGTGTCAGTCGTATCGACATAGGCTTTATAAACGGAGTTGGTATCGTTAGGGTGAAGAACAACCTCGGCATAATGTGAGTTCGATTTTCCTTTAATCTCCACGCCTACGCCGTTGGCGGCATTGGCCTCGGCGGTTAACGAATTACCCAATAACGCAGCCGACATTGCAGGGGCGCCGGTAGTCATTTTGACCTCGATATTGGTGACCCGGTAACAGTTCTTTAGTGCTATACCAAAAGGGATGCCGTCAACGCCATCAATGATGTCTTTGGGGTTATATTCACCGAGGCTGACGGTATCTCCCTTAACTGTATTCCCCGAAACGACCGCTGAGGTACAGGTTGGCGAGCTAAGCGTCACGTTCCCCATATTGAACGTCTGATAAATATAGTGCGAGGTCAATGCACCACCAGGCGCTGCATTTGTCACTGAATAGTGATATCCCTTGTTGCTCAGTAAAGCGATGCTACCTGTCGTATTGGGATTGAAGGTGCCATCATTATAAAACTCAATATCAATTTTACTGACCAGACCGCCTACGGCTGTGTAATTCCCCAGATCGGCGACGCATACGGAATGCTCGGGCGTTAATGTCAATGTTTGTTGGGGGGTATCACCGATATAGATATCGCTGCTGGAGGTTGTTTTGAATGAGCTTACATTGTACATGTGCATCCTGAAGTAGAGACCCTGCACATTGGTTTTAAAGAGCTTGTGGCCATCTGCACTCACCAGAGCATCAACGAAATGGCTCTCCAGGGTTAATGGTGTTCCCATTCCGCCAGCGCCACAGTAAATCAGGCTATTTCCTGATGAGTTTGTATCCACCCAACCCAGCTGGAGCCTGATGTTGCTACTTTGTAGCCCCGCTGAGGTTGGGATCACTATCTGATTTGCCCCGGTACTGAACGTTGCCGTTGCGCTGCCATCCCCCTGTGGACCGGAATTATTTTCCGTCGAACCTGAATAGGTTTTGTTGCCGACGATTATTGTGTTGGCAGAGTGCAGGCAGCCTGAATAGAAGGATAAAAGAACCAGCAGTGTTAGACACCACCGCTTAAACCGGGAAAAATGTTGCGTGTTCATCTCTTCATCCTTGAGAGTGATATAGATTATTCATAATAGACCCCAACAAATACGCTCGCTTTTACCACGCCGCTGGTTACCGCTTGTGTAGGGTCAATTTTTTGCATCCGAGCGTAAAAGTGGTATGTCGCGTTAGCGATCGTTTCGGGCGTCACGGGGTAAATACTTTGCGGTTGACCACGCGTGTCGAGCACATTGAAAATATGCTGTGCGTCCTCGGTCGATAAAATAACCACGCCGACATTTTTTGCACCGTTGACCTGCTGGTTGGCGAATACCTGGAGGTTGGTTGGCGCAAGGGTGCCTGCCAGAGGCGTAAAGCTGACGGTCAGGTGGGCGGGATTTTTTCCCGCCACCTGCGCGCAGTCGCTGACGGTAATATAAAAGGGGTGCCCGCCAGAATAGACGCGATCGACAGAGGTATTATTATTCAGATAGCTATAATCCACTGTGCCTAAATCAATATTTCCATTATTGTCGAGCGTGACCCGGCAACTGGTGCTGATGATATTGGCAGTCATATTAATATTGGTGCTGGCTGCAATGGCGTTGTATGAAAACCAAAATGCAATCATGTAGATAAATGTTTTCATCATCATCTACTCATAGGTTACAGAAAAGATAGCATTGGTGGAGAATTGACCTGCACGGACATCCGCGATGGTATTATCCGATGCGACAACAATTCGGGCACTGAGCGGCCAGTGGACAATATTCGAGCCTGTTGCCGTGGCTAAATCGACAATACTGGTCGGTTTGGTTTTACAATTAAGCTGAATGCTGCCCTGACCTTCTGGCTGGTTGGTCGTCCACACTTCAACTGCAACACCGGTTGCCGCATCATCGTCCGCTGTCGTCAGTGCATTACGGTATCCGCCACCGGTACTGGAAGCGCCATCGCAGCCCGTCTGTGCAGAAAGCACAACTTTTGCCTGATCCTTTGCTAACCCTTCGCAGTGTGAAAACACCAGGCTGAAGTTCTGGTATTTCGATTTAGCGGAAAGCTCGTTGAGATAGACATCGCCAATAGCGATGGTGGTGGCTTGCTGATCCTCCGCATCGCGTAATTCCGCCGTGCAGGTACTGGCAGTGACCTTAGCACGTACCGTAACGTCCATAGAGCTACTGGCGGCGTGGCCGATGGCGATATATCCAAAGCACAGTAGCAAGACAAAGGTTATATTGTGAAAATTCATAAACAAACCTGCTATTGGTAGGTAAAGACGAAAGTCACTTTGGCCTGGAATTGGCCTGTGGTGATCGTATTCCCGGTGGTGGTCTGACGAAGCATGGCTGTGAGATCTAATCCATTACTTATTTCATCATTCGTCCAGGTAACTCGCTGGCTACCGTTGAGTTTAAAGCGGAGATTTTCATCAGCGTTCATACGTTTAATACCAAGACCAACATAGTTGGTATGTCCGGAAACAGTCTGGTCATTACCGATTAACGAATCTGTATAGCTGCTGACTGCGCCATTGAGGGTCATCGACAGGCCGGAAATATAGTTATTACAATTGCTGGCAAGGATTTTAAAATTAGCCTCCGACAGTGACGATTTATTCACAATGTCTGAAACACCCATATCAGGCAGATCCAGATAATAGTTATTTGTTGCGGTATCACCGCTGATATTAGCCCCATTCAATGCGTTGAGCGTCATGGCACAGGTCGTCTCTTTGATGGTCGCGGTAAAGTTCACCGAAAGATCGGTTGCCAGTGCGGGGCGCAGACAAAGCGACGTCAGCAGCAGCAGGGGCGGTAGTAAAAAAGCTCTCATTTCCTCTCCTGGAACATTATTGCTGGGTGCATGGCACGCCGTTGAGTACGATGGTTTTACCGGTCATGGTGGGTGATGACGGTATCTGATAATGAATACGGCACTGCTGGCGACTATTTTTCTCATACCAGGTGACCGTCAGTTCTCCGCTGTCGGCAATGCCGCGTACAAATGCCTGACTGCCCTGACCGACGGTCCCGATAGAGGTCCCTTTTTCGTCGGTAATATCGGAAGCAAACGGCACGGGCTGATTGTTGCTACGCAGTAAATTGAGAATGGCGGAGCGCCCGGTATCGGTGTCAAAGTGGCTGAAAATGACGGAACCCTGGCGCGGAATGGCGACGCTACTGGTGTTTTTGAGCTCCACGTCGTTATCCAGATCGTTAACATCGAGCGCGACGGTATTTTCCCGGTACGGTGACAGTGAACTGGTCACGCCGTAGCCAAAACGGTCGATGGTGCTGTTACCAAAGTTAATGCGCGCGCCTTTTGCACCCGGGGCGTTGATCAGCGCCAACGTGTCAGAGTCGGTAAAACTGTCGTTACTGAAGGTCAGACCGTGGCGGTGGAGTACAAAACCGCCATCGGTGCTGAGCCCATACTGACGTGAGCGATCGCTGCTGGTGGAGGCTGAGCCTGAAAATGTTCCCCACGGCGACTCATAGCTGGTATAACCGCTGATACTTTTCAGGCTGTCGCTGTTTTTCTGCACGTTATAGGCGGTATTCACGCTGTAACTCCAGCGATTATCCTGGCTGTAGCCCGAGGCATTGGCGTTAAATTGTGAGCTCCCTTTCATGTCACTGTTAACGCTGGTATTCAGGGTTTTGAACCCGCCCTGATGGCTATCGCGGCCCAGCAGTTTATCAAGCGGAATGGTCACGCTCAGATAAACCGAGTCATCCTTCTTATTGTCTTCGTCGTATGTGCGTTGCAGGCTGACGCTGTAGCTCGCCCAGTTAAAGGCATTGCTGTAGCCAAAGGCAAAACTGCTCTGTGATTCGTTGGTTACCCAGTAATCTGTCCATGTGCCATTCACATAGAAAGATCCATAGTCACGTTCATCACTTTTTAACGTTTGGTTAATGCTAACGCTGAACTGATTTTTCATGCGCGCATAACTGACAATCCCCGAATAGCCTTCTTCATCAGGATGGTTGGCAGAATTAATCAGCGTTAACGCGTCGTTCAACCCCAGATAGTTTTCAGTGGAGTAGCGATAGGCGGCAATGTTGAGTGAGGTTTCGGTCGGCGCGAAATATTTGTTCCATGAAACACGGTAACTCTGTCCACTATAGATTTTATCGTCAGGAATTTCGGCATGAGACTGAGTAACATCGAAGGAGAAAGCGCCCAGCGATGTATTCACTCCCAACCCTAATAAACCAGCCCAGTAGCCGTTATCGGTCATTTGCAGGCCGGTGTAGCCGGTGAAGGTGTTACTCAACCCGTAATAGTAGGTTCCTTGCAGCAGATTCGGTTTATCCCGGAGTTCCTCTTTATTGACCTCACCGGCGCTGATATCCCATTTGCCCACGCCGGGACGCATCATCTGGATCACCGATGAATAAGCCTGACTAAACGTACGTTTTGAACCGTCCGATTCGGTGATGGTTACCTCGAGATCGGCGCCGAACCCTGCCGGCGTGAGATCGTCAATCGCGAATGGACCAGGCGGCACGGTCGTTTCATAAATTTTATAACCGTTTTGGGTGATCGTGACTTTCGCGTTAGAGTTTGCCACGCCACGGATAACAGGCGCATACGACGCCAGCGTAGGGGGCAACATGCGGCTTTCGCTATAGAGTCGCAGCCCGCGAATAGGCACCGAGTCGAAGGTTTCTCCTGTGGTATTGGTTTCACCCATTACCAGCTGAGAGCGGAGCGCGGCGATATCGTGTTGCAGATATTTATCCTGAAATTCAAAACTGCCGCCGTCTTCTTTGTCCCACGAATAGTTACCATGTGAGCGAAAATGCCATCCCCATAAATTGATACCGCCCATCAGTCCGGCGTAGCTGGTTTCTGTGGTTTGATTGGGGGATTCACTGCGCCAGCCGTTAAGGGTGTAAGAGAGCATTGCGGCATTGATGCCTTCATCCCACAGCGACGGATCGACATAGTTGGCATAGGTTCTCTGCAGCCAGATTTGCGGCATGCTGATATCAAGCCGCTGATCGTTGCTATTGTAAGCGACGCTCGATTGCGGAATAGCAACCTCTACGTTCAGGCAATCCTGCGCAGCATTTTCGCGTTTTTGCAAAATTGCGTTATCCGCTAACTTTTCTGGCTGGCGAATATGCAGTTGTAATAATGTGTTGGTGGAGATACAGGGCTGAGCAGCGTGTTCAGGGTCTAATTCAATAAACTCGATTTTCAGATTGGCGCTGGCCTGGTTATTAATAAACACGCTGACGTCATAGCGCCCCGGCAATGTTGCGTTACCTTTGCTGTAACGATTGACATCAATATCTCTGGCACCTGCGCCCATCAGGAACGTGTTATCAAACTCAACGGTCTCGTTTGCCCCCCACACATTTTGTGTGCAGGGCAGCAGGCTACACGCAATCAGGCAAGCGAGCGGCGATCGTTGAATTCTTTTGCCATCGTGGGGGATCTTCATTGTACGATCTCAGCCGATCTCGTCTGTGGGCATCAAAGTTTGACTTTGCCGTCAATGCCACCGCCAAAATCATTAATGGCTGAGTACTCAACTGTTGCGCCAGACACAGAACGGGGAGCGCCTTTTACCACCATTTCCGCACTGCTTTTGGGCTCGACCATACTGCTTTCCACGGTATATTTATTACCGCCTGAGGCAAGGGTAATACTGCTGAATGAGACGTGATAAGGCGTTGGGTTTGTTGCCTGCAGCACCACTTTTCCGGCTGAAGACTGGAGACGCCAGGTTAACTGTTTTGGTGCATCAGCCGGGTTACCCGCCAGGCCGGTTGGGCGATAGAACAGCTTGATACGGGTACGGAAAGCCAATTGCAGAATGTTTTTTCCCTTGGCATCGGCATCGTTCATCTTGGGGGGAACTTCCAGCGCGTTGAACCAATAAACGCTTTCGCGATCGGCTGGAAGGGTCTGGCTGGCGTTCCAGGCAATTTTAACCGTTTGGCCTTTTTTACCATCAACGCGGGAAACCGGCGGCGTCACGGTAAAAGGCACTTTCAGTGTGCTGGGGTCGGCATTTTCGCTGCCGGTATCAATCCAGGTCTGAACTAATAGTGGGCGGGCACCTTTGTTTTCCATGCGCAATGTGACGTCTTTCTGGTCGGCATTATAAATAATGCGCGTACCGGAAAGCACAATATCTGCTTGCGCGGTGAGGCTGAAAACGGCTGTCGATGCGACGAAAGCAGTGGAAACAATAAACTGACACATCCTGGTCATAACACTATCCTTATTGAGTGACCCAACAGCCCGTGGGCTGTCGGGTGATGCAGATATTTACTGGTAAGTCACTGTATAAGCGGCGTTGGTTTTGACATAACCTGCCGTTGCGTTAACTGTTGCTGCCTGTTTTACATATGACGCTTTAAAGTTGTAAACCGCTTTGCCGTTGGTAAACAGCAGGTTTTTAACATCAGTGCTGTCGTTAACTCTCATCTGTTCGTAGGTAGTGGCATCGGTAAGGTAGTGAATGGCAATCGCGACCCCGGTAGCCGCCTGGCTAATGGAGAGATCGTTGTTCAGAGTGCCCTGACTGTTGCTGAAGAACACGGAACCCATGCTCAGATTGGCAGAGGCGCCCTGTGGATCGTCCGAGCAATCGATCGTAATAGAGAAGGCTTCCGGTTTTGCGCCAGGGCTGGCAAGTTGGACAACACCGGCCTGATTAACTTCAGTGGTTGTGGCGGTTTGCAGGGTAATCTGACCGTCCTGGGCGCCACCGTTGACGTGCAAGACGCAAGTGTTGTCACTCACCAAACCCGCGAAATCTAATTGACCGCCATCCAGCGCGAAAGCAGAAGTGGTGAACATCACTAATGCCGCAGCAATAGCACTTTTTTTTAACATGGGAATATCCTTATAAAAATTAATGGGGGTGATTTTTCTCACCAATACTTATTATAAATGTCACGCTCTTTAAAGAAAAATATCTTCGATGAATGGATTTTTATGATTTATTATAATTATGCATTTTATGAATGTATTTGGTGAGGTTGGGCAGGTTTAAATAATATGATAATACGCTGTAGAAATTAATAATTACGCGTTAAGGACTGGTCGTTGTATGCACTTGTTGCCCCCGTCCCAGCCTGACAGAATCCAGTTAAGCGCTATCCAGTGCTAATACCGGGAGTGAGGCATAGTACCCAGAATAAATTGGTTCATTATCATTAAAAACCTCTTATAAAGAGAAAAGATAATATAGGTCATGAAAATATATTTGCCGTAATTATATGTTTAATGCTGTTTTTTTGTGATTTTTATGATGGGGGAGAGAGAATTAATTCATTGAAACTATAAAATAATATTATACAACATTGCATTACCCAATACGCTTTTCCAGAAATGTGGTTTACCAGTGCTGTGGGCAGGGAGGGAAAGTAGTGAGTCTTGCTTGCAGCGTTTCACCATCAGGAAACACCAGTTCCGGCGCGATCTCAAACAGCGGCCACAACATAAATCCACGATTCTTCATATCATAGTGCGGAACGGTCAGGCGCTCAGTGTTTATGACCTGATTACCAAACAACATGATATCAAGATCGAGCGTGCGCGGTCCCCAGCGTTCAGCTTTGCGGACGCGACCTTGCTGCAACTCAATACGCTGTGTGTGGTTGAGGAGTTCTTCAGCTGTAAGAGAGGTTTCCAGCGCCACGGCTGCGTTTAAGTAATCGGGTTGATCTTGCGGCCCCAGTGGTGGGGTGCGGTAAAACGAAGAAACGGCAAGAATGCGGCTTTCAGGAATGTCATCTATTGCCTTCAGGGCAGCATTGACCTGCTCCAGCGGAGAGGCCAGATTGCTGCCGATAGCAATATACGCCACTGTCATGCGGTGCCCTCACGGCGCGGCGCACGTCTGCGCGGGCGACGAGTACGACGACGCGGTGACGGTTCTTCATCCAGTTCGTTAAGCATCCCTTTTTGGTCTGGCGGCGCGGAAACCTGGAACTCACCCCACCATTTCGCCAGACGTTGTAGCTCGGCGTTGCGTTCTACTTCTGCACGCAGTGCCAGCAGGTCATAAGCGGCACGGAACTTCGGATGTTCGAGTAATTTCCATGCGCGTTTACCCTGACGGCGGGACATGCGCAACTGTAACTGCCAGATATCACGGGTTAAAGTGGTAAGCCGTTTCGGGATCGCCAGTGAACGGCAGGCTTCGTCTAACACATCGTTCATTGCCAGCGCGAAAGCGTCGTGATAAGTCAGGCCGCTCTCTTGGGCAATTTTCTGTGCTGTTTCCAGCAGGGGATACCAGAACATGGCGGCAAACAGGAACGCCGGGTTGACGCGCATATCGTTATGAATACGCGTGTCAGTATTCTTCAGCACCTGCTCAATGATCCGCTCCATTGGACTGTCACCATTTTCCGTAAAGTAGCGGGTAATGGTCGGGAACAGCGGCTGGAACAGATGATATTCACACAGCAGCTTATAGGTTTCGTAACCGTAGCCCGCTTGTAGCAGTTTAAGCGATTCTTCAAACAGGCGTGCCGGAGGAATATCGTTTAGCAGGGTTGCCAGGCGTGGGATAGGTTCTGCGGTTTCAGGGCTGATGCGCATGCCCAATTTGGCGGCAAAACGAACCGCGCGCAGCATACGTACCGGATCTTCACGGTAGCGCGTTTCCGGGTTACCAATCAGACGGATAACGCCGTCCTTCAGATCCTTCATGCCGCCAACGTAATCACGGACGGTAAAATCCGCCACGCTGTAATACAGGCTGTTGATAGTGAAATCGCGGCGCTGGGCGTCTTCTTCGATGGAGCCGAAAATGTTGTCGCGCAGCAACATGCCGTTTTGCCCGCGTTGGGAGGTCGTGCGGTCGCTGACGTTACCTTCGTGATGTCCACGGAAGGTCGCAACTTCGATAATCTCCGGGCCAAACATCACATGAGCCAGACGGAAACGGCGACCCACCAGGCGGCAGTTACGGAACAGTTTGCGCACCTGCTCAGGCGTGGCGTTAGTGGTTACGTCAAAATCTTTCGGCTTTTTGCCAAGTAACAGGTCGCGCACGCCGCCGCCAACCAGCCAGGCTTCGTATCCCGCTTTATTGAGCCTGTACATTACCTTCAGGGCATTTTCACTGATATCTTTGCGGGAAATAGCATGCTGCTCACGCGGGATCACCGTCACCTGTGGACGGGCGACTGCCTGTTCAGCCTCGCTTTCCTCGCGGCTTAGCACCTTGCGGCAAAAATTAGCGACTCGGGTAAAAATAGTACACCTCGGTAGTGTCAAACATCATTCAGGACAAAAAAATAGCGGCTAATCATAGCTCAGCATGACGCATTTGAGAATGTTGAATTTACAATTGCCGACTCAGGCACTGCGGTGAGCCGCCAGTTTTTGACGGCTGACTGGAGAATTTGCGCGACGCTGAAATCCTGCCAGTGTGTTTCTGCCTGCTGGCCCAGAAATTGAAGTGCCGCGATTAACACCGGCCGAGGATCGCCTTTTGGCAACGCAGGCGCATGATTCTGCTTGGAAAGTTTAGCGCCTTGTGGATTAAGTGCCAGTGGCAAATGAATGTAATCTGGCACCTGCCAGCCAAAAAGCTGGTACAGCGAGATTTGGCGCACCGTGGGTTCGATCAAATCCGCGCCACGAACAATTTCTGTCACGCCCTGGTAGTGATCGTCAACGACCACCGCCAGGTTATAGGCAAATAGACCATCACGACGATGAATAATAAAATCTTCCCGCGCCAGTTTTTGGTCGGCATGAATAATGCCGCGCAGCTGGTCAGTAAACTGGGTGACCGGATGCTGCTGGCGAATACGTACAGCAGCGTTTTCTGGCCCATGATGCAACTCCCGGCAATGACCGTCGTAAATACCGCCAATGCTTTGAATACGTGCGCGCGTGCAGGTGCAGTAATAACTTAACCCTTGCTCATGTAACCATGCGAGTGCTTCGCGATAGGCGTTGTGACGTTGCGATTGCCAGAGAACATCGCCGTCCCAGTGTAAACCGTAATGTTCCAGCTGGCGCAGGATGGTCTCTGCGGCACCGGGAACTTCACGAGGCGGATCGATATCTTCAATGCGAACAAGCCAGCGACCTTGCCGGGCGCGAGCCTGTAGAAAGCTTCCAAGCGCGGCAATCAGAGAGCCAAAATGAAGCTCGCCGGAAGGAGAGGGGGCAAAGCGGCCAATATAGTGTGTGTCTGTCATCTCGTTGAACAAAAAATAAGGCGGGAGCATTTCCCGCCTGTGGTAAACGTGATGGAACGGCTGTAATTAGCCAGCCATTTGTTTTTCGCGAATTTCAGCCAGCGTTTTGCAGTCGATGCACAGATCGGCTGTCGGGCGCGCTTCCAGACGACGAATACCAATTTCAACACCGCAGGACTCGCAGTAGCCGAAATCTTCGTCTTCCACTTTTTTCAGCGTCTTCTCGATCTTTTTGATCAGCTTACGCTCGCGATCGCGGTTACGCAGTTCGAGGCTGAACTCTTCTTCCTGGGCTGCACGGTCTACCGGATCCGGGAAGTTGGCTGCTTCATCCTGCATATGTGTAACGGTGCGATCGACTTCATCCCTGAGTTGATTACGCCATGCTTCCAGAATACGACGGAAGTGCGCCAGCTGGGCTTCGTTCATATACTCTTCGCCCGGCTTCTCCTGATATGGCTCCACCCCAGCGATGGCGAGAATACTCAGGGACGATGTTTTACGGTTTTGCCCTTCTTGCATGTTGCTTCTCCTTAACACGCACTATCGATCCCCATGTTCGGGGGAAAAATGAGGCCGCTATAAATAGCAGAAGCTTTTCCGGATAGCAATTATCTAAACGTAACACTTGACAACTGTGTGAGGAAAAGCGTATTTGCGCACGCGACCAGAATGTAAATTAACCAGTTACTTACTCTACTACAATGTAACCGGCAGTGATTTTTTAAGAGCCATGCCTTCAGCAGAAAGTTCTGCTTTGTAAGCCAGAATTTCTACCCCCCTCTGTTGAGCTTCTGACAATAGTTGCGCGTATTTCTCATCGATGTGGCGCGCGGGTGAAAACCGTGTAATGGCTGAATGCAGCACGGCGAAAAAGATAACCGCACGCTGGCCTTCAGCCGCTACGCTCATCAACTCCCGAAGGTGTTTCTGACCTCGTTCAGTGACCGCATCGGGAAAATATCCCTGTTCGTTCTCCGCTAACGTAACCGATTTCACTTCAATATAGCAGTCTGGACGCGAATCCGCCTGCAACATGAAGTCAATACGGCTGCGTTCGGTGCCGTATTTTACTTCGCTTTTCAGAGAGCTATATCCTGACAGTTCTGAAATGGATTCATTAAGGATAGCCTCTTTCGTCAACCTGTTAGCCCAAAGTGTATTGACGCAAATAAATGCGCCGCTTTGGCTTTGGGTTAACTCCCAGGTGTGTGGGTATTTCCGTTTTGTGTTGTCTGAAGTTGAATACCAGACGGTATCGCCAGGCGTTGCACATCCGGTCATCGCACCCGTATTCGGGCAGTGTAGCGTTAATTCGCAACCATCGGGTGTGATCACATCGGCTAAAAAGCGTTTGTAACGTTGAATTAGCGTCGCGCGCTGTAGAGGGGGAGAAAATTCCATTGCGACAATCCTTGTTATTGCGTTAGCGCCCAGCGTTTTAGCGGCGTGTAGCGTGTGCGCCCACGGGCAAACGAGGAGGCGTAAAGGGTGAACTCCGTCACCGTATACGACCAGTTAAAGCCTGGCGGCGGGATTGTCACCGCCTCGCTGGCGTCGCGCAATAAGGTGATATGTGGATGAAACGGTCGATTGCTTTGAAAACAACCGCTGCGTGCAGCTTGTGAACGGAGCATATTCGCCAACTGGATTAAGCCGCGTGGCGGCTGACGCATCCCTAACCATACCACACGCGAACGCAGCCACTGACCGGCGTCATCAAGCGTGAGTGTGAAACCGGGCTGACGAATCCGTCCGGCTAAAAGAGAAAGCGCCTTCTCTTTCTCTGCGCTGACTTCGCCTAAAAATGCCAGTGTCAGATGTAAATTATCGGCGGCGACCGGACGTCCCGCGTCTGGTGGGAACTGTGCGGCGCGCCAGTGGATAATCTGTTCGCGGATTTCTGCAGGTAAGTCGATAGCAAAGAACAGCCGTTGCGGTTCAGACATGTGAGGTACTCGGTTATGCATTACCGCGATGCTACAATGTGGCGCGAAGAATGTTAACCCTCTGGAGCGTTTTGTGTCGTCGTTGCCCGTTGCCGTCGTCTTACCTGAGTTACTTGCTGCCCTCGATGGTGCACCGCAGGTGTTATTAAGTGCGCCGACCGGGGCCGGGAAATCAACCTGGCTGCCGCTGCAACTGCTGGCGCATCCCGGCATTAACGGAAAAATTATCCTGCTGGAGCCGCGTCGCCTGGCGGCGCGTAACGTTGCGCAACGACTGGCGGAACTGCTTAACGAAAAAACAGGTGATACGGTAGGCTACCGGATGCGCGCGCAAAACTGTGTCGGGCCAAATACTCGCCTGGAAGTAGTTACCGAAGGCGTGTTGACGCGCATGATCCAGCGTGACCCTGAACTGAGCGGCGTTGGATTGGTGATCCTCGATGAGTTTCATGAGCGCAGCTTGCAGGCGGATCTGGCGTTGGCGCTGTTACTCGATGTGCAACAGGGGCTGCGTGATGACCTTAAACTACTGATTATGTCGGCTACGCTGGACAATGACCGCTTGCAGCAGATGCTGCCAGAAGCGCCCGTCGTCATCTCAGAAGGGCGCTCGTTTCCGGTTGAACGCCGATATTTACCGCTGCCCGCTCATCAGCGTTTTGATGAAGCCGTGGCGGTTGCCACCGCCGAATTGCTGCATCAGGAAAGCGGCTCATTACTGTTATTTTTACCGGGTGTCGGAGAAATTCAGCGCGTTCAGGAACAACTGGCTTCGCGCATCGGTAGTGATGTGTTGCTCTGCCCGCTGTATGGCGCGTTGACGCTGAACGATCAGCGAAAAGCGATCCTTCCGGCACCACAAGGGATGCGCAAAGTGGTGCTGGCGACCAATATTGCTGAAACCAGTTTAACCATCGAAGGTATTCGTCTGGTGGTGGATTGTGCTCAGGAACGTGTGGCGCGCTTTGATCCGCGCACGGGGCTAACGCGGCTGATTACCCAACGCATTAGCCAGGCATCAATGACGCAACGCGCCGGGCGTGCCGGACGTCTGGAGCCGGGGATCTGTTTACATTTAATCGCCAAAGAACAAGCAGAACGCGCCTCCGCGCAAAGTGAACCAGAAATATTACAAAGCGATCTCTCCGGTTTGCTGATGGAATTACTGCAATGGGGATGCAGCGATCCGACGCAGATGAGCTGGCTGGATCAACCGCCAGCCGTGAATTTACAGGCCGCGAAACGCCTGTTACGGATGCTGGGGGCGATGGACGGTGAACGGCTAAGCACGAAAGGGCAGAAAATGGCGACGCTGGGTAACGATCCGCGTTTAGCGGCAATGCTGGTGAGCGCAAAGAGCGACGACGAAGCTGCTACCGCTGCAAAAATTGCCGCCATTCTCGAAGAGCCGCCACGGATGGGCAATTGTGACCTGGGCGTGGCGTTTTCGCGCAATCAACCTGCCTGGCAGCAACGTAGCCAGCAACTGTTAAAGCGCTTAAACGTACGCGGCGGTGAGGCAGACAGTTCGCTTATCGCACCGTTACTTGCCGGAGCGTTTGCCGATCGCATCGCTCGCCGCCGTGGGCAAGAGGGGCGCTATCAACTGGCAAACGGCATGGGGGCAATGCTCGATGCCGATGATGCGCTCAGCCGCCACGAATGGTTGATCGCACCGTTATTATTGCAGGGTAGCGCCTCGCCGGATGCGCGGATTTTACTGGCGCTACCGGTCGATATCGATGAATTAGTACAACGCTGTCCGCAGCTGGTGCAGCAATCGGACACCGTGGAGTGGGATGATGCGCAAGGTACGCTGAAAGCGTGGCGTCGGCTGCAAATCGGCCAACTGACGGTAAAAGTGCAGCCGCTGGCGAAGCCTTCAGAAGACGAGCTGCATCAGGCGATGCTTAACGGCATTCGTGAAAAAGGCTTAAGCGTGCTTAACTGGACGCCGGAAGCGGAACAGCTACGCTTGCGTTTGTTATGCGCCGCCAGGTGGTTGCCAGAATATGACTGGCCAGCGGTTGATGATGAAAGTTTGTTGGCGACGCTGGAAACGTGGCTACTGCCGCATATGACAGGCGTACATTCGCTACGCGGCCTGAAATCACTCGATATTTTTCAGGCGCTACGCGGATTACTTGATTGGGGAATGCAGCAACGTCTGGATAGTGAATTGCCTGCGCATTACACTGTGCCGACGGGAAGCCGGATCGCCATTCGTTATCATGAAGATAACCCGCCCGCGCTGGCGGTGAGAATGCAGGAGATGTTTGGCGAGGCCACCAATCCGACGATCGCCCAGGGGCGCGTGCCGCTGGTGCTGGAGTTGCTTTCCCCTGCCCAAAGGCCGCTGCAAATCACACGAGATTTGGGGGCCTTCTGGAAAGGAGCGTATCGCGAGGTGCAAAAAGAGATGAAAGGGCGTTATCCCAAACACGTCTGGCCGGATGATCCGGCAAATACCGCACCGACGCGACGGACGAAAAAGTATTCATGAAGACTAAAGTAAATTTGAGAGATATCTTCTTCTGTCTTGTTACAGAAGAACAGAAAATCGGGCTTTTGCGCCTGAATATTGCGGAGAAAAAGCATGGCCGGGAATGACCGCGAGCCAATTGGACGCAAAGGGAAACCGACGCGTCCGGTCAAACAAAAGGTAAGCCGTCGTCGTTACGAAGATGACGATGATTACGACGATTATGATGACTATGAGGATGAAGAACCGATGCCGCGCAAAGGTAAGGGCAAAGGCAAAGGGCGTAAGCCTCGTGGCAAACGCGGCTGGCTATGGCTGCTGCTAAAACTGGCTATCGTTTTTGCCGTGCTGATCGCCATTTACGGTGTTTATCTCGATCAAAAAATTCGTAGCCGTATTGATGGCAAAGTCTGGCAATTGCCTGCGGCTGTTTATGGCCGAATGGTCAACCTTGAGCCAGACATGACCATCAGCAAAAACGAGATGGTGAAGCTGCTGGAGGCGACCCAGTATCGCCAGGTGTCGAAAATGACGCGCCCTGGCGAGTTTACCGTGCAGGCCAACAGCATTGAGATGATCCGTCGTCCGTTTGATTTCCCGGACAGTAAAGAAGGGCAGGTGCGTGCACGTCTGACCTTTGATGGCGATCATCTGGCGACCATCGTCAATATGGAGAACAACCGTCAGTTTGGTTTCTTCCGTCTTGATCCGCGTCTGATCACCATGATCTCTTCGCCAAACGGTGAGCAGCGTCTGTTTGTGCCGCGCAGTGGTTTCCCGGATTTGCTGGTGGATACGTTGTTGGCGACTGAAGACCGTCATTTCTACGAGCATGATGGGATCAGTCTCTACTCCATAGGACGTGCGGTGCTGGCAAACCTGACCGCCGGACGCACGGTGCAGGGAGCGAGTACGCTGACGCAACAGTTGGTGAAAAACCTGTTCCTCTCCAGCGAACGTTCTTACTGGCGTAAAGCGAACGAAGCCTACATGGCGCTGATCATGGATGCGCGTTACAGCAAAGACCGCATTCTTGAGCTGTATATGAACGAGGTGTATCTCGGTCAGAGCGGCGACAACGAAATCCGCGGTTTCCCGCTGGCGAGCCTGTACTACTTTGGTCGCCCGGTAGAAGAGCTGAGTCTCGACCAGCAGGCGCTGTTGGTTGGTATGGTGAAAGGAGCGTCCATCTACAACCCGTGGCGTAACCCGAAACTGGCGCTGGAGCGACGTAACCTGGTGCTGCGTCTGCTGCAACAACAGCAGATTATTGATCAAGAGCTCTATGACATGTTGAGTGCACGTCCGCTGGGGGTTCAGCCGCGTGGTGGGGTAATCTCTCCACAGCCAGCCTTTATGCAACTGGTGCGTCAGGAGCTGCAGGCGAAATTAGGCGATAAGGTAAAAGATCTCTCCGGCGTGAAGATCTTCACTACCTTTGACTCGGTGGCTCAGGACGCGGCGGAAAAAGCCGCCGTGGAAGGCATTCCGGCACTGAAGAAACAGCGTAAGTTAAGCGATCTGGAAACGGCAATTGTGGTCGTCGACCGCTTTAGTGGTGAAGTTCGTGCGATGGTCGGTGGTTCTGAGCCGCAGTTTGCAGGTTACAACCGTGCGATGCAGGCGCGTCGTTCGATTGGTTCCCTTGCAAAACCAGCGACTTATCTGACGGCCTTAAGCCAGCCGAAAATCTATCGCCTGAACACGTGGATTGCCGATGCGCCAATCGCGCTGCGTCAGCCGAACGGTCAAGTCTGGTCACCGCAGAACGATGATCGTCGTTATAGCGAAAGTGGCAGAGTGATGCTGGTGGATGCGTTGACACGTTCGATGAACGTGCCGACGGTGAATCTGGGGATGGCGCTGGGTCTGCCTGCGGTTACGGATACCTGGATTAAACTGGGCGTACCGAAAGATCAGCTGCATCCGGTTCCGGCAATGCTGCTGGGGGCGTTGAACTTAACGCCAATTGAAGTGGCGCAGGCGTTCCAGACCATCGCTAGTGGTGGTAACCGAGCACCGCTTTCTGCGCTGCGTTCGGTAATCGCGGAAGATGGCAAGGTACTGTATCAGAGCTTCCCGCAGGCGGAACGCGCTGTTCCGGCTCAGGCGGCGTATCTGACACTATGGACCATGCAGCAGGTGGTACAACGCGGTACGGGACGTCAGCTTGGGGCGAAATATCCAAATCTGCATCTGGCAGGGAAAACGGGTACTACCAACAACAACGTAGATACCTGGTTTGCGGGCATTGACGGCAGCACGGTGACCATCACCTGGGTAGGCCGTGATAACAACCAGCCGACCAAACTGTATGGAGCCAGCGGGGCAATGTCGATTTATCAGCGTTATCTGGCTAACCAGACGCCAACACCGCTGAATCTTGTTCCGCCAGAAGACATTGCAGATATGGGCGTGGACTATGACGGCAACTTTGTCTGCAGCGGGGGCATGCGTGTCTTACCGGTCTGGACCAGCGATCCGCAATCGCTGTGCCAGCAGAGTGAGATGCAGCAGCAACCGTCAGGCAATCCGTTTGATCAGTCTTCTCAGCCGCAGCAACAGCAGCAACAGCAACCTGCTCAGCAAGAGCAGAAAGACAGTGACGGTGTAGCCGGTTGGATCAAGGATATGTTTGGTAGTAATTAACGTCTAAGCGTGACATACCGGATGGCGAGTCGCCATCCGGTAAAATAACATCCTACCCAAAGTATTAACCCTTTCTTTTCATCTGATTGTTTATTAACCCTTCAGGAACGCTCAGATTGCGTACCGCTTGCGAACCCGCCAGCGTTTCGAATATTATCTTATCTTTATAATAATCATTCTCGTTTACGTTATCATTCACTTTACATCAGAGATATACCAATGGCGCGTTCCAAAACTGCTCAGCCAAAACACTCACTGCGTAAAATTGCAGTTGTAGTAGCCACAGCGGTTAGCGGCATGTCTGTTTACGCACAGGCAGCGGTTGAACCGAAAGAAGACACTATCACCGTTACCGCTGCACCAGCGCCGCAAGAAAGCGCATGGGGGCCAGCTGCAACTATTGCGGCGAAGCACTCTGCTACTGCGACTAAAACGGATACACCAATTGAAAAAACGCCGCAGTCTATTTCGGTTGTGACAAATGAAGAGATGCAGATGCATCAATTTCAGTCTGTAAAAGAAGCATTAGGTTATACACCTGGTGTTACGGTTAGCAGTCGTGGTGCTTCTAATACATATGATTTTGTTATCATTCGTGGTTTCTCATCTGTTGGTCTGAATCAAAATAACTACCTTGATGGGCTAAAACTTCAGGGCAACTTTTATAACGATGCTGTGATTGATCCTTACATGCTCGAGAGGGTTGAACTGATGCGTGGTCCGACGTCTGTTCTCTATGGGAAAAGTAATCCTGGTGGGATTATTTCTATGGTGAGTAAGCGTCCGACAACTGAACCCCTGAAAGAAATTCAGTTTAAAATGGGGACGGATAATCTGTTTCAGACCGGATTCGATTTCAGTGATGCACTGGATGATAACGGTGAGTTCTCCTACCGTTTGACTGGCCTCGCACGCTCAACAAACGAACAGCAGAAAAACTCTGAATCTCAGCGTTATACCATTGCTCCATCATTCTCATGGCGTCCGGACAACAAAACTAATTTTACTTTCCTGTCCTATTTCCAGAATGAACCTGAAACGGGTTATTACGGTTGGTTGCCGAAAGAGGGGACCGTTGAGCCATTGCCTAATGGTAAGCGTCTACCGACTGACTTCAATGAAGGTGCGTCGAATAATACATACTCCCGTAACCAGAAAATGGTGGGATATAGTTTTGAACATGGTTTTAATGACACCTTCACCGTGCGTCAGAATCTGCGTTTCAGTGAAATGAAAACCTCACAGAAAAGTGTTTATGGCACAGGGATCGCCGCCGATGGTCATACCCTAAACCGCGGGACAGTGGTGGATAATGAGCGTCTGCAAAACTTTAGCGTTGATACCCAACTTGAAAGTAAATTTGCTACAGGTGAAGTCGAGCATACTTTGCTGACAGGGGTTGACTTCATGCGTATGCGCAATGATATCAATGCCAGCTTTGGATCCGCACCATCCATCGATCTTTATAACAAATATTATCCTGAATACTTTGCATTTGGTAGCGCAGAGCCATACCAGATGAATGAAAGCAAACAAACAGGTATTTATGTTCAGGATCAGGCGGAATGGAATAAATGGGTATTCACTCTAGGGGGACGTTACGATTGGTCTAAGCAAGCGACTACTGTTCGTGAAAACTCTTATACGCCGACTGAAGGTTATATTGAGCGCAATGATCATCAGTTCACCTGGCGCGGTGGTGTAAATTACTTATTCGATAATGGTATTTCACCTTACTTTAGCTATAGCCAGTCCTTTGAACCGAGTGCTTTCGATCTATGGAGCAACCCGCGCGTTTCCTATAAGCCATCGAAAGGTGAACAGTATGAAGCTGGCGTAAAATATGTTCCGAATGATATGCCGGTCGTTGTTACGGGCGCAGTCTATCAATTGACGAAAACAAATAACCTGACAGCAGACCCAACAAACCCGTTAGCGCAAGTCCCAGCAGGTGAGATTCGCGCTCGTGGTGTGGAACTTGAAGCAAAAGCCGCGTTAAATGCCAATATTAACTTGACGGCTTCTTATACTTACACCGATGCGGAATACACCAAAGATACTAATCTCAAAGGTAAAACTCCAGAACAAGTACCGGAGCATATGGCATCTCTCTGGGGGGATTATACCTTCAATGAAGGGCCGCTTTCTGGTTTAACATTGGGAACAGGTGGTCGTTTTATTGGTTCCAGCTATGGTGATCCGACAAACACTTTTAAAGTGGGTAGCGCAGCTGTAATGGATGCTGTTGTAAAATATGATCTGGCACGCTTTGGTATGGCGGGATCCAGCCTTGCTGTTAACGTCAACAATTTGCTCGATCGTGAGTATGTTGCCAGTTGCTTCCAGACCTATGGCTGCTTCTGGGGCGCAGAACGTCAGGTCGTTGCAACCGCAACCTTCCGTTTCTAATTTCTCTTTTGGGGCACGGATTTCCGTGCCCGTTTCACAAGTTGGCTGTTATGCAGGAATACACGAATCATTCCGATACCACTTTTGCACTGCGTAATATCTCCTTTCGTGTGCCCGGGCGCACGCTTTTGCATCCGCTGTCGTTAACCTTTCCTGCCGGGAAAGTGACCGGTCTGATTGGTCACAACGGCTCTGGTAAATCCACGCTGTTAAAAATGTTGGGCCGCCATCAGCCACCGTCAGAAGGGGAGATTCTTCTTGATGCCCAGCCGCTGGAAAGCTGGAGCAGCAAAGCGTTTGCTCGCAAAGTGGCTTATTTGCCTCAGCAGCTTCCCCCGGCAGAAGGGATGACGGTGCGTGAACTGGTGGCGATTGGTCGTTATCCGTGGCATGGCGCGCTGGGGCGCTTTGGCGCGGCAGATCGCGAAAAGGTCGAAGAGGCTATCTCGCTGGTTGGCTTAAAACCGCTGGCGCATCGGCTGGTCGATAGCCTCTCTGGCGGCGAACGTCAACGGGCGTGGATCGCCATGCTGGTGGCGCAGGATAGCCGTTGTCTGTTGCTCGACGAACCGACCTCGGCGCTGGATATCGCCCACCAGGTTGATGTGCTGGCGCTGGTGCATCGTTTAAGTCAGGAGCGTGGCCTGACGGTCATTGCCGTGCTGCACGATATCAATATGGCTGCGCGTTACTGTGATTATCTGGTCGCCCTGCGCGGCGGTGAAATGATTGCTCAGGGAACGCCTGCGGAAATTATGCGCGGCGAAACCCTCGAAATGATTTATGGCATCCCGATGGGAATTTTGCCGCATCCGGCGGGTGCTGCACCTGTGAGTTTTGTTTATTGATGAGTGGCTTACCTCTAATTACGCGCCGTCGACTGTTAACAGCGATGGCGCTTTCTCCGTTGTTATGGCAGATGAATACCGCCCGCGCGGCGGCTATTGATCCCAATCGTATTGTGGCGCTGGAGTGGTTGCCGGTGGAATTACTGCTGGCGCTCGGCATCGTGCCTTACGGCGTGGCGGATACCATCAACTATCGCCTGTGGGTCAGCGAACCGCCATTACCTGAATCGGTGATTGACGTCGGTTTGCGGACAGAACCTAACCTTGAACTGCTGACCGAAATGAAGCCGTCGTTTATGGTCTGGTCGGCAGGATATGGCCCTTCGCCAGAAATGCTGGCACGTATTGCGCCGGGGCGCGGATTTAACTTCAGCGACGGCAAACAGCCGCTGGCGATGGCGCGTAAGTCACTGACGGAAATGGCAGATTTACTTAACCTGCAAAGCGCAGCAGAAACGCATTTAGCGCACTATGAAGACTTTATCCGCAGCATGAAACCCCGCTTTGTGAAGCGTGGTGCGCGCCCATTATTACTGACGACGCTTATCGATCCGCGCCATATGCTGGTCTTTGGCCCGAACAGCCTGTTCCAGGAAATTCTCGATGAGTACGGCATCCCAAATGCCTGGCAGGGAGAAACCAACTTCTGGGGCAGTACCGCCGTCAGTATCGATCGTCTGGCAGCGTATAAAGACGTTGATGTGCTCTGTTTTGATCACGACAACAGCAAAGACATGGACACCCTAATGGCGACGCCGCTGTGGCAGGCTATGCCGTTTGTCCGCGCCGGACGCTTTCAGCGCGTACCTGCAGTCTGGTTTTATGGTGCGACGCTCTCGGCAATGCACTTTGTGCGTATTCTGGATAACGCCATTGGAGGTAAAGCGTGAGTAAACGTATTGCGCTTTTCCCGGCGTTATTGTTGGCGCTGCTGGTGATTGCCACAGCGATGCTCACCTGGATGAACTTCTCGCAGGCGCTGCCGCGTAGCCAGTGGGCGCAGGCCACCTGGTCGCCGGATATCGATGTCATCGAGCAGATGATTTTTCACTACAGCTTGCTGCCGCGTCTGGCGATTTCGCTGCTGGTGGGCGCGGGCTTGGGGCTGGTGGGCGTGCTGTTTCAGCAAGTGCTGCGTAACCCGCTGGCGGAGCCGACGACGCTTGGCGTTGCAACAGGTGCGCAACTGGGAATTACCGTCACGACGCTCTGGGCTATCCCCGGTGCGATGGCGAGCCAGTTTGCTGCGCTGGCGGGAGCTTGCGTTGTTGGCTTAATCGTTTTTGGCGTCGCGTGGGGGAAACGGCTTTCGCCGGTAACGCTGATCCTCGCGGGGCTTGTGGTGAGCCTTTATTGCGGGGCAATCAATCAGTTACTGGTTATCTTCCATCACGACCAGCTACAAAGCATGTTCCTGTGGAGCACCGGAACGCTAACGCAAACCGACTGGGGCGGCGTTGAGCGTTTATGGCCACAGCTGCTGGGCGGCGTGATGTTGACGTTACTGCTACTTCGTCCATTAACCCTGATGGGGCTTGATGATGGCGTGGCGCGTAATCTCGGACTGGCTTTATCGCTCGCGCGTCTGGCGGCGCTGTCGCTGGCGATAGTCATCAGTGCGCTGCTGGTGAACGCGGTGGGGATTATCGGCTTTATCGGGTTGTTCGCGCCGCTGCTGGCAAAAATGCTGGGGGCGAGGCGTTTGTTGCCACGATTGATGCTGGCGTCACTGATTGGTGCGCTGATCCTCTGGCTTTCCGATCAAATCATCCTCTGGCTGACTCGCGTGTGGATGGAAGTTTCTACCGGTTCGGTGACGGCGTTGATAGGTGCGCCGCTGTTACTGTGGCTGCTGCCGCGTTTACGCAGCATCAGTGCGCCGGATATGAAGGCCAACGATCGTGTCGCGACTGAACGCCAACATGTGCTGGCGTTTGCCCTTGCTGGCGGGGTGCTGCTGATAATTGCTGTGGTGGTGGCGCTGTCGTTTGGTCGTGATGCGCACGGCTGGACGTGGGCGAGCGGGGCGCTGCTCGATGATTTAATGCCCTGGCGCTGGCCGCGAATTATGGCGGCACTGTTTGCGGGCATCATGCTGGCAGTGGCGGGCTGTATTATTCAGCGGCTGACCGGCAACCCGATGGCAAGCCCGGAAGTGCTGGGGATTAGCTCCGGCGCGGCGTTTGGCGTGGTGTTAATGCTGTTTCTGGTGCCGGGTAATGCCTTTGGCTGGCTGTTACCCGCGGGAAGTCTCGGGGCGGCGGTGACGCTGTTGATCATTATGATCGCCGCCGGACGCGGTGGATTTTCTCCACACCGCATGTTACTGGCGGGGATGGCGTTAAGTACCGCGTTCACCATGCTTTTGATGATGTTGCAGGCAAGTGGTGACCCGCGAATGGCGCAAGTTCTGACCTGGATTTCCGGTTCGACCTACAACGCGACCGATGCGCAGGTCTGGCGCACCGGAATTGTGATGGTGATTTTGCTGGCGATTACCCCGCTGTGCCGCCGCTGGCTGACCATTTTACCGCTGGGAGGTGATACCGCACGAGCCGTGGGAATGGCGCTGACGCCGACGCGAATTGCGCTGCTGCTGTTAGCGGCTTGCCTGACGGCGACCGCGACAATGACCATTGGACCGTTGAGTTTTGTTGGTTTAATGGCACCGCATATTGCGCGGATGATGGGCTTTCGACGGACGATGCCACACATCGTAATTTCGGCGCTGGTGGGTGGTTTACTGCTGGTGTTCGCTGACTGGTGTGGGCGGATGGTGCTGTTTCCATTCCAGATCCCAGCGGGGCTGCTGTCGACCTTTATCGGCGCGCCGTATTTTATCTATTTGTTGAGAAAGCAGAGCCGTTAATAAAATGCCTCGCCCGGTGGGCGAGGCAAAATCATTACAACTTCGCAAATACCCGACGTGCAGCATCGATGGTGTTATTGATATCTTCCATGCTGTGCGCCACAGACATAAAGCCCGCTTCAAATGCCGACGGTGCCAGATACACACCTTCATCCAGCATCATATGGAAGAAACGCTTAAAGCGCTCGACGTCGCAGGCCATCACATCCTGATAGCACGTCACGGACTCGGCGTCGGTAAAGAAAATACCGAACATGCCGCCAACGTGGTTAACGACCAATGGAATTCCCGCTTCTTCTGCCGCTTCCAGCAGACCTTCTGCCAGACGTGTTGTCAGCTCATCCAGCGTCTCGTGAACGCCCGGCTGCGCGACTTCATTCAGACAGGCGAAACCGGCTGCCATCGCAATCGGGTTACCGGAAAGCGTACCTGCCTGGTAGACCGGACCGGTTGGGGCCAGCGCATCCATCACATCACGACGACCACCGAATGCGCCTACCGGCATTCCACCGCCGATGATTTTGCCCAGGCAGGTGAGGTCTGGCACCACGTCGTAATAATCCTGCGCGCCAGCCAGCGCCACGCGGAAACCGGTCATCACTTCATCGATGATCAGCAATGCGCCAAATTCGTCGCACAGTGCGCGCAGACCCGGCAGGAACTCTGGCAGCGGCGGAACACAGTTCATATTGCCTGCCACCGGCTCGACGATAATACAGGCAATCTCTTGCGGGTATTGCTCAAACGCGGCGCGTACAGAAGCCAGATCGTTATAAGTACAGGTTAAGGTATGTTTGGCGAAATCTGCCGGAACGCCCGGCGAGTTTGGCTGGCCTAACGTGAGTGCGCCAGAACCGGCTTTTACCAGCAGGCAGTCAGCGTGACCGTGGTAACAACCTTCAAATTTAATGATTTTGTCGCGACCGGTAAAACCGCGGGCCAGGCGGATGGCACTCATTGTCGCTTCAGTGCCGGAGTTCACCATGCGCACCATATCCATGGTCGGGACCAGTTCGGTCACCAGTTGCGCCATTTTCACTTCCATTTCGGTCGGTGCACCAAAGCTTAAACCACGCTCGGCGGCTTCAATCACGGCATTGCGGATCGCCGGATGGTTATGGCCCAGCACCATCGGCCCCCAGGAACCGACATAATCGATATAGGCTTTGCCATCAACATCGTACAGATAAGCGCCGTCCGCTTTTTCGATAAACAGTGGAGTGCCGCCCACGCCGGTAAAGGCGCGAACAGGGGAGTTCACACCGCCAGGGATCAGCTCGCGCGCTGCGCTGTATAGATTTTCAGACTTACTCATGGAGGGTTCCTGATTCGTAGAAAAAGTGAATGGCTGCTATTCTATGTTATTCATAACAAGTTAAATACTCGTCAAACGTCAGGTTGCTTGTACTGGTACAATCCTGATTTCTTAGAGTATAAAAGTTTTGTGCATTTGAAACATTACGCTTTGCAAAGGATTTTCATGGAACGTGCGAGTAAAATGCCGTCATCTTATTTGTATGACCAATAAGTGATCATTGGATGAAAACTGATACTCCCTCTTTAGAAACACCGCAGGCCGCGCGCCTGCGACGCAGACAACTGATTCGCCAACTTCTTGAGCGCGATAAAACCCCGTTAGCTATTTTGTTTATGGCTGCCGTCGTCGGCACGCTTGTCGGGCTGGCAGCGGTTGCTTTTGACAAAGGCGTCGCCTGGTTACAGAACCAACGGATGGGGGCGCTGGTCCATACGGCCGATAATTATCCGCTACTGTTAACCGTCGCTTTTCTCTGTTCGGCAGTGCTGGCGATGTTCGGCTACTTTTTGGTGCGCAAATACGCGCCGGAAGCCGGTGGCTCGGGGATCCCGGAAATTGAAGGGGCGTTGGAAGATCAACGTCCCGTTCGCTGGTGGCGTGTATTGCCGGTGAAATTCTTTGGCGGGCTTGGGACACTCGGCGGCGGCATGGTGTTGGGGCGTGAAGGGCCAACCGTGCAGATCGGCGGTAATATCGGTCGGATGGTGCTTGATATATTCCGCCTGAAAGGTGATGAAGCGCGCCATACGCTGCTGGCAACCGGTGCAGCAGCGGGTCTGGCGGCGGCCTTTAATGCGCCGCTGGCGGGTATTTTGTTTATTATCGAAGAGATGCGTCCGCAGTTTCGCTATACGTTAATTTCGATTAAAGCGGTATTTATTGGTGTCATTATGTCAACCATTATGTACCGGATTTTTAATCATGAAGTTGCGTTGATTGACGTCGGTAAACTTTCTGACGCGCCGCTTAATACACTGTGGCTTTATCTGATCCTCGGTATTATTTTTGGCATTTTCGGCCCTATTTTTAATAAATGGGTGCTGGGGATGCAGGATTTACTGCACCGTGTGCACGGCGGCAATATTACTAAATGGGTGATAATGGGCGGTGCGATTGGCGGTCTGTGTGGATTGCTGGGGTTTGTGGCACCAGCAACTTCGGGCGGCGGTTTTAACCTGATTCCTATCGCCACGGCGGGGAACTTCAGCATGGGAATGCTGGTGTTTATCTTCGTCGCGCGAGTCATTACTACCTTACTTTGCTTCTCTTCCGGTGCGCCGGGCGGTATTTTTGCCCCTATGCTGGCGCTGGGTACTGTGCTGGGTACCGCTTTCGGAATGGTTGCCGTTGAGCTGTTTCCGCAATATCACCTTGAGGCGGGGACGTTTGCTATTGCCGGAATGGGGGCGTTACTGGCGGCTTCTATTCGCGCGCCGTTAACGGGGATCATTCTGGTTCTGGAGATGACCGATAACTATCAGCTCATTTTGCCAATGATTATTACCGGTCTTGGCGCAACACTATTAGCGCAATTTACCGGCGGGAAACCGCTATACTCGGCGATTCTTGCGCGCACGCTGGCAAAACAGGAAGCTGAGCAACTGGCGCGAAGCAAGGCCGCATCAGCCAGCGAGAATACTTGAACGAAATACCAGGGTATTAGATAATGGCGATTATTATTGGGTTAGAATTTGCCCAATTGCCGATGTCGTTTGGAGCAAAATATGAGTGATGACGTAGCACTGCCGCTGGAGTTTACCGACGCAGCAGCCAACAAAGTTAAAAGCCTGATCGCTGACGAAGATAACCCGAATCTGAAATTACGCGTGTATATCACCGGTGGCGGTTGTAGCGGCTTCCAGTATGGTTTCACCTTTGATGATCAGGTGAACGAAGGCGATATGACCATCGAAAAACAGGGCGTAGGCCTGGTGGTTGACCCGATGAGCCTGCAATATCTGGTCGGCGGTTCCGTTGACTATACCGAAGGTCTGGAAGGTTCTCGTTTCATCGTGACCAACCCGAACGCGAAAAGCACCTGCGGTTGCGGCTCTTCCTTCAGCATCTAATCTGTTGTTCATGTGCCGGATAAACTCTCCGGCACATCTTCTCTCTTCAACGCCCATTCTCATCCAGCGCAAACGTCGGTAGCTTAAGATGCCAACGAATAGCCGCCAGCCGAATCAATAGCGTCACGACCATGCCCATCATACTGGCTGTTTCCAGGGGTACGGAAAATGTGTAATAAGCCGTAGCGTGGACAATACCGCCGATAATACAGGCAGTTGCGTAGATTTCTGTGCGTAAAATCATGGGGATTTCGCGGGCCAGTACATCACGAATGATCCCGCCGCCAACGCCAGTAATGACGCCCATACAAACCGCGATCAACGGACCGGCTTCCGCATTAAAGGCTTTATTCACGCCAATGCCGACAAACACCGCCAGACCAACGGCATCCAGCACCGGCAACATCCATTTCGGTAAGCGTCTTGGCTGGCGCACCAGCACGATCGTCAGCATGCTGGTCACCATTGCAACAACCAGATCGGTGGGATCTTTCACCCAAAAGACCGGGCCGTGATCCAGCGCCATGTCGCGAATTGTCCCGCCGCCTACTGCGGTAACCACGCCTAATACCAGGACACCAAAAGGGTCCATACGCAATTTTCCGGCTAGCAAAACGCCGGAGATGGCAAATACCGCTGTGCCGACTATATCCAGCCAATAGACGAGCATTGTTCTATCCCCACTGAGCACCTGAAAAGATCAGGCGCTAATCTACCTGTGAAAGCGCATTACAGAGCTGTTGTGCAGCGAGGATAATACGTGGGCTTGCACGTTCAAACCAGTCACTCGTGAGAGGAATAACGGGAATTTTGAGCTGTTCGCCCCAGTATTGTTTGATTTTAGGAATTTGGTCCGGTCCGCCGGTAATGATAATTGCCTGTGGCGCGCGTGCTAACACCTGTTCGCGGCTAACTTGCGGCCAGGGAACCCGGCTGTCTTTAAAGATGTTTTCTCCGCCACAAACTTCGAGTACCTGGTTTTGAATCGATTCTTTTCCACTGGTAAATGGCGGATTAATGCCGAATTGCAGAAAAACACGTTTTTTAGGTTTATCAGCATATTGCGCTTTCAATTGTGCGTACTGGTCCAGCAGAGATTGCGCGGCTTGTTCAGCCTTGTCCGGTTGTGGGCTCCAGGGGGCCAGTTGACGTAACGCATTGGCAATTTGTTCAATGCTTGTCGCATCGACCCACATCACTTTTATTCCCAGCGAAGCTAACTGGTCAACCTGCCGCTCGGCATTACCTCCACGCCAGGCAATCACCAGATCGGGTTTAAGGGCCACAATGCGTTCGAGATTCATCCCCTGCCAGGTTGAAACCTGCTCAATCTTTTGCGCTTGTGGAGGGTAGTCGGAATAACTGCTGACCCCAACCGGCGTGATCCCGGCGGCAAAAGCAAGTTCAGTGTTGGCGGGAGAGAGCGTGATGACGCGCGGTGCGGCGTTGAGCCACAGAGGGGCGAGAAAAGACAGGGCGACCAGCGCCCTGAACAGTGACTTAGCCATGTGCCAGTTTCTGCACCAGTGACTCAACCATCAGGCTGGACTGTTTAGCAGCAACAGCCAGGAACTCATCGAAGCTAAGATGAGACTGTTGATCGGCCACGTCGGAGATGGCGCGTACTACGACAAACGGGACGTTAAAATTGTGGCAGACATGAGCGATTGCCGTCGCTTCCATCTCTACAGCAATGGCCTGCGGGAAGTTGTGGCGGATTTTCGCCAGGCCAACAGAACCGTTGATGAAAGCGTCGCCGCTGACAATCAGGCCACGTACAGCGTTAAGATTCAGTTCGGCAATGCAGGCCTCAGCGGCAGCGATCAGTTTATCGTCAGCTTTGAAGCCAGCCGGGCAGCCAGGTAACTGACCGTATTCGTAACCAAATGCCGTGACATCCGCGTCGTGATAACGTGCTTCGTCCGAGACAACGATATCGCCCACTTTCAGCGTTGGCGCCAGGCCACCAGCAGAACCGGTGTTAATAATCACATCTGGCTTGCAGTGTTCCAACAGCAGAGTTGCACCCAGTGCCGCAGCAACTTTACCGATGCCCGATTTCAGAAGCGCAACTTCGGTTCCATTCAGTTGGCCGGTATAGATTTCGCAACCGCCCAGACTGATAGTTTGGCGGTTTTCGATTTTGTCACGCAGCAGCGTAACTTCTTCTTCCATTGCACCAATGATGCCGATTTTCATAGATTTACTCGCGATAAGCCCGATTTGAAGGCATAGTTTACCATGCGCTTACGGGGAAGCGTATTTCTCACGCGGGAGAGGACATGGCACAGATTGATTTCCGAAAAAAAATAAACTGGCATCGTCGTTACCGTTCACCACAGGGCGTTAAAACCGAACATGAGATCCTGCGAATCTTTGAGAGCGATCGCGGGCGTATTATCAACTCTCCGGCAATTCGTCGTCTGCAACAAAAGACCCAGGTTTTTCCGCTGGAGCGAAATGCCGCCGTGCGCACGCGTCTAACCCATTCAATGGAAGTCCAGCAGGTGGGGCGCTACATCGCCAAAGAAATTTTAAGCCGTCTGAAAGAGCTTAAATTACTGGAAGAGTATGGTCTGGATGAACTGACCGGCCCCTTTGAAAGTATTGTTGAGATGTCATGCCTGATGCACGATATCGGCAATCCGCCGTTTGGCCATTTTGGCGAAGCGGCGATAAATGACTGGTTTCGCCAGCGTTTGTATCCGGCTGATGCCGAAAGCCAGCCTCTGACTGACGATCGCTGCAGCGTGGCAGCACTACGTTTACGGGACGGGGAAGAACCGCTTAACGAGCTGCGGCGCAAAATACGTCAGGACTTATGTCATTTTGAGGGGAATGCACAAGGCATTCGTCTGGTGCATACATTGATGCGGATGAATCTCACCTGGGCACAGGTTGGCGGTATTTTAAAATATACTCGTCCGGCGTGGTGGCGTGGTGAAACGCCTGAGACACATCACTATTTAATGAAAAAGCCGGGTTATTATCTTTCTGAAGAAGCCTATATTGCCCGGTTGCGTAAAGAACTTAATTTGGCGCTTTACAGTCGTTTTCCATTAACGTGGATTATGGAAGCTGCCGACGACATCTCCTATTGTGTGGCAGATCTTGAAGACGCGGTAGAGAAAAGAATATTTACCGTTGAGCAGCTTTATCATCATTTGCACGAAGCGTGGGGCCAGCATGAGAAAGGTTCGCTCTTTTCGCTGGTGGTTGAAAATGCCTGGGAAAAATCACGCTCAAATAGTTTAAGCCGCAGTACGGAAGATCAGTTTTTTATGTATTTACGGGTAAACACCCTAAATAAACTGGTACCCTACGCGGCACAACGATTTATTGATAATCTGCCTGCGATTTTCGCCGGAACGTTTAATCATGCATTATTGGAAGATGCCAGCGAATGCAGCGATCTTCTAAAGCTATATAAAAATGTCGCTGTAAAACATGTGTTTAGCCATCCAGATGTCGAGCAGCTTGAATTGCAGGGCTATCGGGTCATTAGCGGATTATTAGAGATTTATCGCCCTTTATTAAGCCTGTCGTTATCAGACTTTACTGAACTGGTAGAAAAAGAACGGGTGAAACGTTTCCCTATTGAATCGCGCTTATTCCACAAACTCTCGACGCGCCATCGGCTGGCCTATGTCGAGGCTGTCAGTAAATTACCGTCAGATTCTCCTGAGTTTCCGCTATGGGAATATTATTACCGTTGCCGCCTGCTGCAGGATTATATCAGCGGTATGACCGACCTCTATGCCTGGGATGAATACCGACGTCTGATGGCCGTAGAACAATAACCAGGCTTTTGTAAAGACGAACAATAAATTTTTACCTTTTGCAGAAACTTTAGTTCGGAACTTCGCGCTATAAAACGAATCTGAAGAACACAGCAATTTTGCGTTATCTGTTAATCGAGACTGAAATACATGAAAAAAACCACATTAGCACTGAGTGCACTGGCTCTGAGTTTAGGTTTGGCGTTATCTCCGCTCTCTGCAACGGCGGCTGAGACTTCTTCAGCAACGACAGCCCAGCAGATGCCAAGCCTTGCACCGATGCTCGAAAAGGTGATGCCTTCAGTGGTCAGCATTAACGTAGAAGGTAGCACAACCGTTAATACGCCGCGTATGCCGCGTAATTTCCAGCAGTTCTTCGGTGATGATTCTCCGTTCTGCCAGGAAGGTTCTCCGTTCCAGAGCTCTCCGTTCTGCCAGGGGGGCCAGGGCGGTAATGGCGGCGGCCAGCAACAGAAATTCATGGCGCTGGGTTCCGGCGTCATCATTGATGCCGATAAAGGCTATGTCGTCACCAACAACCACGTTGTTGATAACGCGACGGTGATTAAAGTCCAGCTGAGCGATGGTCGTAAGTTCGACGCGAAGATGGTTGGCAAAGATCCGCGCTCTGATATCGCGCTGATCCAGATCCAGAACCCGAAAAATCTGACCGCAATTAAGATGGCGGATTCTGATGCACTGCGCGTGGGTGATTACACCGTAGCAATTGGTAACCCGTTTGGTCTGGGCGAGACGGTAACTTCCGGGATTGTCTCTGCGCTGGGGCGTAGCGGTCTGAATGCCGAAAACTATGAAAACTTCATCCAGACCGATGCTGCGATCAACCGTGGTAACTCCGGTGGTGCGCTGGTTAACCTGAACGGCGAACTGATCGGTATCAACACCGCGATCCTCGCACCGGACGGCGGCAACATCGGTATCGGTTTTGCTATCCCGAGTAACATGGTGAAAAACCTGACCTCGCAGATGGTGGAATACGGCCAGGTGAAACGCGGTGAGCTGGGTATTATGGGGACTGAGCTGAACTCCGATCTGGCGAAAGCGATGAAAGTTGACGCCCAGCGCGGTGCTTTCGTAAGCCAGGTTCTGCCGAACTCTTCCGCCGCGAAAGCGGGCATTAAAGCGGGTGATGTGATCACCTCACTGAACGGTAAGCCAATCAGCAGCTTTGCCGCACTGCGTGCTCAGGTGGGCACTATGCCGGTAGGCAGCAAACTGACCCTGGGCTTACTGCGCGACGGGAAGCAGGTTAACGTGAACCTGGAACTGCAGCAGAGCAGCCAGAATCAGGTTGATTCCAGCACCATCTTCAACGGCATTGAAGGCGCTGAGATGAGCAACAAAGGCAAAGATCAGGGCGTGGTAGTGAACAACGTGAAAACGGGCACTCCGGCTGCGCAGATCGGCCTGAAGAAAGGTGATGTGATTATTGGTGCGAACCAGCAGGCAGTGAAAAACATCGCTGAACTGCGTAAAGTTCTCGACAGCAAACCGTCTGTGCTGGCACTGAATATTCAGCGCGGCGACAGCACCATCTATCTGTTAATGCAGTAATCTTCCTCAACCCCTTCCTGAAAACGGGAAGGGGTTCTCCTTACAATCTGTGAACTTCACCACAACTCCATACATCTTCCTCATCCTTTGGGCATTTGCACAATGCCGTACGTTACGTACTTCCTTATGCTAAGCCGTGCATAACGGAGGACTTATGGCTGGCTGGCATCTTGATACCAAAATGGCGCAGGATATCGTGGCGCGCACCATGCGCATCATTGATACCAATATTAACGTAATGGATGCCCGCGGGCGTATTATCGGCAGCGGCGATCGTGAGCGTATTGGTGAATTGCACGAAGGTGCATTGCTGGTACTTTCACAGGGACGAGTCGTTGATATCGATGACGCGGTGGCACGTCATCTGCACGGTGTGCGGCAGGGGATTAATCTACCATTACGGCTGGAAGGTGAAATTGTCGGCGTAATCGGCCTGACTGGTGAACCAGAGAATCTGCGTAAATATGGCGAACTGGTCTGCATGACGGCTGAAATGATGCTGGAACAGTCGCGGTTGATGCATCTGTTGGCGCAGGATAGCCGTTTGCGGGAAGAGTTGGTGATGAACCTGATTCAGGCGGAGGAGAATACTCCCGCACTCACTGAATGGGCGCAACGGTTGGGGATCGATCTCAATCAACCGCGAGTGGTGGCTATTGTTGAGGTCGATAGCGGTCAACTTGGCGTGGATAGCGCAATGGCGGAGTTACAGCAACTGCAAAACGCGCTGACTACACCCGAGCGTAATAATCTGGTGGCGATTGTTTCACTGACCGAAATGGTGGTGTTGAAACCGGCGTTGAATTCGTTTGGGCGCTGGGATGCAGAAGATCATCGTAAGCGAGTTGAACAACTGATTGCCCGCATGAAAGAGTATGGTCAGCTACGTTTTCGCGTTTCGCTGGGTAACTATTTTACCGGACCAGGCAGTATTGCCCGCTCTTATCGTACGGCGAAAACGACGATGGTGGTGGGTAAACAGCGGATGCCCGAAAGTCGCTGCTATTTTTATCAGGATTTGATGTTGCCTGTGTTGCTCGACAGTTTGCGTGGCGACTGGCAGGCCAACGAACTGGCGCGACCGCTGGCGCGGCTGAAAGCGATGGACAATAACGGTTTACTGCGGCGAACGCTGGCGGCGTGGTTTCGTCACAATGTGCAACCGCTGGCAACGTCAAAGGCGCTGTTTATCCATCGTAATACCCTGGAATATCGGCTTAATCGTATATCGGAACTGACCGGGCTTGATTTGGGCAATTTTGATGACAGGTTGCTGCTGTATGTGGCGCTGCAACTGGATGAAGAGCGGTAGGTCGATTACAAAATTACAGCCGGGTGAGACTTTACCCGGCCCACAGAATGACATTATTTACGCGTCAGTTTTTCCAGATCGGCTTCAATCTCGCTGATCTTATTGGTTACTACTGACTCCAGGTGACGTAAGTCGTCGAGGATCTTACGCTTAAGATCAACTTCGCTGCGGTCACGCTGGCAGATTTGATCAAGCTCATCAATGATATACCGTAGATTCGGGCTGATTTCCTGGACTTCTTTATAACCCTGACCCACACCATCAGCGACGACCGTTTTACGCTGACGCGGATATTTAAACTTCACGCTCTTGGCGAAAAACTCGCCTTTGTCTTTCTGGAAATAGATTTTCAGAATATCGTTGTTGGCTTCCTGCCGGAGGCTGTAACGATCAATTTCTTCAGGATTGGTAATACCCAGACTTTTCAGATTGTCGTACATAGCGTTACCTCAAAATGAGTCAGTAAATTGTGCTTATTTTAGCATTTGGCCTGGCCCGCCCGGCTCGACTGTGATCGCAGAAAGCCTTTTTCTTCCAGACTTCTATCATGGCGTAAAAATCAAAAAATTACCTGCTTTATTGTGGCGATATTCCATGGGATGGATTAGCACATTTATCTTTGTTTTGCGAATTACATGACAGTCCGAAACAAGATGAAAAAGTATTTAAAAAAGGGGAAGAAGAATGAGTAGGACGAATTATTCTGAACCAGAAAGCAATCGGGCAGCGTCGTGCTGCCCGTGTGCATACTTTTAGTCGATGGTGCGTAGCAGTTCGTTAATGCCGACTTTGCCGCGAGTTTTCGCGTCAACTTTCTTAACGATAACTGCACAATAAAGGCTGTATTTGCCATCTTTCGACGGCAGGTTGCCAGAAACAACCACCGAACCAGCCGGAACGCGACCGTAGTGAATTTCGCCAGTTTCGCGATCGTAAATACGGGTGCTCTGACCGATGTATACGCCCATGGAAATGACGGAACCTTCTTCGACAATCACCCCTTCAACCACTTCAGAGCGTGCGCCGATGAAGCAGTTATCTTCAATAATGGTCGGATTAGCCTGCAGCGGCTCCAGCACGCCGCCGATACCCACGCCACCGGAAAGGTGGACATTTTTACCAATCTGCGCACAGGAACCGACGGTCGCCCAGGTATCAACCATTGTGCCTTCATCAACATATGCACCGATGTTGACGTAAGACGGCATCAGCACAGTGTTACGGGCGATAAACGCACCTTGACGTACTGCCGCTGGTGGTACAACGCGGAATCCTTCTTTCTGAAAACGCGCTTCGTCGTAGTCGGCGAATTTCATCGGTACTTTATCGAAGTAGCGGCTTTCTGCCCCTTCGATCACCTGATTATCATTAATACGGAAAGAGAGCAGCACCGCTTTTTTCAACCACTGATGCGTCACCCACTGACCGTCAATTTTTTCCGCTACACGCAGTGCGCCGGAATCCAGCAGGGCGATCACCTGATTTACCGCTTCGCGGGTAACGGTGTCTGCATTGGCTGGCGTGATCTCGGCACGGCGTTCAAAAGCGGTTTCAATAATGTTCTGTAACTGCTGCATTGTTAAACTCTTTTCATATCAGTAAACACATCACCCTTTATCGTTTGGATTGAGGGCCTCTGTCAACCGCTGATGCACTTCCTGCTGCAACTCGTTATTAAGCGCACGCCGGTCAGCGGTGGCAATTATGAATAAATCTTCTACTCGCTCGCCAATGGTTGTAATTCGGGCGCCATGAAGCGAAATTCCCAGATCGGCAAAAATTTTCCCGACTCGCGCCAGCAAGCCAGGTTGGTCGAGGGCAATCAATTCGAGGAATGATTTTCGGTCGGTATGGGTCGGCAAAAACGTCACTTCGGTTTCAACAGTAAAATGGCGCAATTTGGCGGGTTGGCGACGTGGCTGCGGTGGCTGCCAGCTACTTTGTGTCAGCACCTGTTCCAGACCAAATCGAATAACGTCATGGCGATCTGCGGACAGCGGGCTGCCATCGGGTTCCAGCACGATGAAGGTATCCATTGCCATACCGTCGCGAGTGGTGAAAATTTGTGCGTCGTGAACGCTTAAATTGCGGCGGTCTAACTCGGCACACACGGCGGCAAACAGATATGGGCGGTCCGGGCTCCAGATAAAAATCTCCGTGCCACCACGCGTAGCCTGCGGGCTAAGCAATACCAGCGGTTTGCTTAAATCATGCTGTAATAAATGGCGTGCGTGCCAGGCCAGTTGATTTGGGCTATGACGGACAAAATAGTTAGCGCGACAGCGTGACCAGATATGGTGCAGTGCCTCTTCGTCAATATTGTCCATACGCAGTAGCGCCAGCGCCTGTAGCTGGTGATGGCGAACGCGTTCGCGCATATCCGGCGTGTTTTGCATTCCGCGCCGTAGCTGCTTTTCGGTGGCAAAGTAGAGCTCACGCAACAGACTTTGCTTCCAGCTGTTCCACAGTGTTTCGTTGGTGGCGCAAATGTCTGCCACTGTCAGGCATACCAGATAACGCAGACGATTTTCTGTTTGCACTTCTTCGGCAAACTGCTTGATGACTTCCGGGTCCTGAATATCGCGGCGCTGAGCTGTCACCGACATCAGCAAGTGCTGACGAACCAGCCAGGCCACCAGCTGTGTTTCGCGTGAGTTCAGCCCGTGGAGTTCGGCAAAATGCACTACATCCTGAGCACCGAGAATGGAGTGGTCGCCGCCGCGTCCTTTGGCGATATCGTGAAACAGCGCGGCGATGAAAATCAGCTCAGTTGACGGCAGGCGCGGCCAGACGTCCACACACAACGGATGGCGCTGTCGCGTTTCTTCACTGGCAAAACTCTCCAGTTTCAACATCACGCGGATAGTATGTTCATCCACCGTGTAGGCGTGGAACAGGTCAAACTGCATCTGCCCGACGATATGCGACCATTGCGGCATATACGCGCCGAGCACGCTATGGCGATGCATTGGCAATAGTCCGCGTCGCACCGCTCCGGGGTGGCGTAGAATGCTCAAAAACAGTTTTCGCGCTTCCGGAATATTGCACAGTGGTTGTTGCAGATGGCGACGGGCGTGGCGCAACTGGCGCAGCGTGGTGGAGTAAATGCCGGTGATCGCACTGTTGCGCACCATGGTGTAGAACATACGCAAGATGGCTTCCGGCTGGCGCATAAACAGTGTTTCATCGCGCAGGTCGATCAGCGTTCCGCGTAGCTGAAACTCATCGTCGATTGGACGTGGTTTTTCGTCGGCGGGCAGGGCTAGGATGGCTTCATCGAACAGTTGCAGCAGCATCTGGTTGAGTTCGCTGACACGGCGCGTAACGCGGAAGTAATCCTTCATCATCTGCTCGACGGGTTCGTTACCTTCGCCACTGTAATTCAGACGCTGGGCGACGCTAAGTTGGCGATCAAACAGCAGGCGATTATCGTAACGGCTGACGACCAGATGCAGGGCAAAGCGAATACGCCACAATATATGCAGACATTCGTTTAATTCCGCCCGTTCCGCTGAGGTTAAGAAGCCAAATCCAACCATCTCATCCAGCGATGTTGCGCCAAAATGACGGCGGGCAACCCATTGCAGAGTGTGGATATCGCGCAAGCCGCCGGGGCTACTTTTGATGTCTGGCTCAAGGTTGTAGCTGGTGCCGTGGTAACGCTGATGGCGCTGGTTCTGTTCTTCAACTTTCGCTGCGTAGAACTTGTCGGAAGGCCAGAATCCTTCGCTGAAAATATGTTTTTGCAGTTCGAGGAATAACGCAACATCGCCAATTAACAAGCGGGATTCGATTAAATTGGTGGCGACGGTTAAATCCGATAACCCTTCCAGTATGCACTCCTCAAGCGTGCGTACGCTATGACCGACTTCCAGCTTCACATCCCAGAGCAGCGTTAATAGCTCGCCAACTTTCTGTGCCTGATCGTCCGGGAGTTTCTTACGGCTTAAGATCAGTAAATCGATGTCGGAAAGTGGATGCAATTCACCGCGGCCATAGCCACCGACGGCAACCAATGCCAGGTCGGCAATCTGGCTGAATCCCGCTTCAATCCATAACCGTTGCAGGAGTTGGTCGATAAACTCGGTGCGTGCCTCAATCAATTGTTCTGCGGAGTTCCCATTGTCAAAGGCATCACCCAGCCAACGCTGGAAGGTATCAATATGGGCTTTTATCCCACAAACGGTTAATTCATCACGGGGCCAGGCGCATGGATTTTGCGGTTGACCGGGCAGGGTGGGGAGAGCGGTGTTTGCATACTGTTCTGGAAGGGTATTCATTGTGCGCCACCCATAAGATTAAATTATCGTATTAAAAAAGCCGGCATTCGCCGGCTTCATCTTATTCTTCGTGCGAGATTATCGCCGGGATGGTGTCATCCTTGCGTAGCGTCAGAATTTCGCAGCCGTTATCGGTCACCACAATAGTATGCTCATATTGTGCAGACAAGCTGCGATCTTTGGTTTTTACCGTCCAGCCATCTTTCATGGTGCGGATCTCTTTTTTGCCCGCGTTGACCATTGGCTCGATGGTGAAGGTCATCCCCGGTTTCAGCACGACGTTGGTTTCACGGGAGTCATAGTGCAGCACCTGCGGTTCTTCGTGGAAGCCGCGACCAATACCGTGTCCGCAATATTCACGAACGACGGAGAAGCCTTCTGCTTCGACAAATTTCTGAATCGCCGCACCGATTTCGCGCAGATTAATGCCCGGTTTTACCATGCGCAGCGCCAGGTAAAGGCTCTCTTGCGTTACGCGGCATAGACGTTCGCCCATGATGGTTGGCTTACCAACGATAAACATTTTTGAGGTATCGCCGTGGAAACCATCTTTGATTACAGTGACGTCGATGTTAACGATATCGCCATCTTTCAGCAGCTTGGCGTCGTCAGGGATACCGTGGCACACCACTTCATTAATAGAGATACACACGGATTTCGGATAGCCGTGATAGCCGAGGCAGGCAGAAACCGCGTGTTGTTCATTAACAATGTAATCATTACAGATGCGATCCAGCTCGCCAGTGCTGACGCCCGGTTTAACATACGGTTCGATCATTTCCAGCACTTCGGCAGCCAGTCGGCCAGCGACGCGCATTTTTTCGATATCTTCTGGGGTCTTGATTGAGATAGCCATTAATTCTGTCCATCAGCGTCGGTGATACCGACAATATATATGTAAGTGTCGTCAATGGTATCACACCCGGGCAAATTGAGAATCATTCTGAATTTCGCCAAACGTGCCACTGAACGTTTTCTATAATAGAAAATTCATCGTCTGATGCTGTACACAGCGCCAACAATTATTGGTGTCCACGACGTATTTGTGGTATAAAGCGCGCCGGACTTCCGATCCATTTCGTATACACAGACTGGACGGAAGCGACAATCTCACTTTGTGTAACAACACACACGTATCGGCACATATTCCGGGGTGCCCTTTAGGGTCGGTAATATGGGATACGTGGAGGCATAACCCCAACTTTTATATAGAGGTTTTAATCATGGCAACTGTTTCCATGCGCGACATGCTCAAGGCTGGTGTTCACTTCGGTCACCAGACCCGTTACTGGAACCCGAAAATGAAGCCGTTCATCTTCGGTGCGCGTAACAAAGTTCACATCATCAACCTTGAGAAAACTGTACCGATGTTCAACGAAGCTCTGGCTGAACTGAACAAGATTGCTTCTCGTAAAGGTAAAATCCTTTTCGTTGGTACTAAACGCGCTGCAAGCGAAGCGGTGAAAGACGCTGCTCTGAGCTGCGACCAGTTCTTCGTGAACCATCGCTGGCTGGGCGGTATGCTGACTAACTGGAAAACCGTTCGTCAGTCCATCAAACGTCTGAAAGACCTGGAAACTCAGTCTCAGGACGGTACTTTCGACAAGCTGACCAAGAAAGAAGCGCTGATGCGCACTCGTGAGCTGGAGAAACTGGAAAACAGCCTGGGCGGTATCAAAGACATGGGCGGTCTGCCGGACGCTCTGTTTGTAATCGATGCTGACCACGAACACATTGCTATCAAAGAAGCAAACAACCTGGGTATTCCGGTATTTGCTATCGTTGATACCAACTCTGATCCGGACGGTGTTGACTTCGTTATCCCGGGTAACGACGACGCAATCCGTGCTGTGACCCTGTACCTGGGCGCTGTTGCTGCAACCGTACGTGAAGGCCGTTCTCAGGATCTGGCTTCCCAGGCGGAAGAAAGCTTCGTAGAAGCTGAGTAATAAGGCTTGATAACTCCCCCAAAATAGTTCGAGTTGCAGAAAGGCGGCAAGCTCGAGAATTCCCGGGAGCTTACATCAGTAAGTGACCGGGATGAGCGAGCGAAGACAACGCATCTGCGGCGCGAAATATGAAGGGGGAGAGCCCTTATAGACCAGGTAGTACACGTTTGGTTAGGGGGCCTGCATATGGCCCCCTTTTTCACTTTTATATCTGTGCGGTTTAATGCCGGGCAGATCACATCTCCGAGGATTTTAGAATGGCTGAAATTACCGCATCCCTGGTAAAAGAGCTGCGTGAGCGTACTGGCGCAGGCATGATGGATTGCAAAAAAGCACTGACTGAAGCTAACGGCGACATCGAGCTGGCAATCGAAAACATGCGTAAGTCCGGTGCTATTAAAGCAGCGAAAAAAGCAGGCAACGTTGCTGCTGACGGCGTGATCAAAACCAAAATCGACGGCAACTACGGCATCATTCTGGAAGTTAACTGCCAGACTGACTTCGTTGCAAAAGACGCTGGTTTCCAGGCGTTCGCAGACAAAGTTCTGGACGCAGCTGTTGCTGGCAAAATCACTGACGTTGAAGTTCTGAAAGCACAGTTCGAAGAAGAACGTGTTGCGCTGGTAGCGAAAATCGGTGAAAACATCAACATTCGCCGCGTTGCTGCGCTGGAAGGCGACGTTCTGGGTTCTTATCAGCACGGTGCGCGTATCGGCGTTCTGGTTGCTGCTAAAGGCGCTGACGAAGAGCTGGTTAAACACATCGCTATGCATGTTGCTGCAAGCAAACCAGAATTCATCAAACCGGAAGACGTTTCCGCTGAAGTGGTAGAGAAAGAATACCAGGTTCAGCTGGATATCGCGATGCAGTCTGGTAAGCCGAAAGAAATCGCAGAGAAAATGGTTGAAGGCCGCATGAAGAAATTCACCGGCGAAGTTTCTCTGACCGGTCAGCCGTTCGTTATGGAACCAAGCAAAACTGTTGGTCAGCTGCTGAAAGAGCATAACGCTGAAGTGACTGGCTTCATCCGCTTCGAAGTAGGTGAAGGCATCGAGAAAGTTGAGACTGACTTTGCAGCAGAAGTTGCTGCGATGTCCAAGCAGTCTTAATTATCGAAAAGGAGCCGCCTGAGGGCGGCTTCTTTTTGCGCCCATCTTGTAAATTCAGCTAACCCTTATGGGGCTGCGCTGAAAAGCGACGTACAATGTCGCCGGTATTAATTCATTTCAATCGTTGACAGTCTCAGGAAAGAAACATGGCTACCAATGCAAAACCCGTCTATAAACGCATTCTGCTTAAGTTGAGTGGCGAAGCTCTGCAGGGCACGGAAGGCTTCGGTATTGATGCAAGCATACTGGATCGCATGGCTCAGGAAATCAAAGAACTGGTTGAACTGGGTATTCAGGTTGGTGTGGTGATTGGTGGGGGTAACCTGTTCCGTGGCGCTGGTCTGGCGAAAGCGGGTATGAACCGCGTTGTGGGCGACCACATGGGAATGCTGGCGACCGTAATGAACGGCCTGGCAATGCGTGATGCACTGCACCGCGCCTATGTGAACGCTCGTCTGATGTCCGCTATTCCATTGAATGGCGTGTGCGACAGCTACAGCTGGGCAGAAGCTATCAGCTTGTTGCGCAACAACCGTGTGGTGATCCTCTCCGCCGGTACAGGTAACCCGTTCTTTACCACCGACTCAGCAGCTTGCCTGCGTGGTATCGAAATTGAAGCTGATGTGGTGCTGAAAGCAACCAAAGTTGACGGCGTGTTTACCGCTGATCCGGCGAAAGATCCAACCGCAACCATGTACGAGCAACTGACTTACAGCGAAGTGCTGGAAAAAGAGCTGAAAGTCATGGACCTGGCGGCCTTCACGCTGGCTCGTGACCATAAATTACCGATTCGTGTTTTCAACATGAACAAACCGGGTGCGCTGCGCCGTGTGGTAATGGGTGAAAAAGAAGGGACTTTAATCACGGAATAATTCCCGTGATGGATAAATAAGGGTAAGATTCCGCGTAAGTATCGCGGGGGCGTAAGTCTGGTTATAAGGCGTTATTGTTGCAGGCAGTTTGGTCACGGCCAGCGCGCAGCAACCGGAGCGTACACAAGTACGTGAGGATGGCGAGCACTGCCCGGGGCCAAAATGGCAAATAAAATAGCCTAATAATCCAGACGATTACCCGTAATATGTTTAATCAGGGCTATACTTAGCACACTTCCACTGTGTGTGACTGTCTGGTCTGACTGAGACAAGTTTTCAAGGATTCGTAACGTGATTAGCGATATCAGAAAAGATGCTGAAGTACGCATGGACAAATGCGTAGAAGCGTTCAAAACCCAAATCAGCAAAATACGCACGGGTCGTGCTTCTCCCAGCCTGCTGGATGGCATTGTCGTGGAATATTACGGCACGCCGACGCCGCTGCGTCAGCTGGCAAGCGTAACGGTAGAAGATTCCCGTACTCTGAAAATCAACGTGTTTGATCGTTCAATGTCTCCGGCCGTTGAAAAAGCGATTATGGCGTCCGATCTTGGCCTGAACCCGAACTCTGCGGGTAGCGACATCCGTGTTCCGCTGCCGCCGCTGACGGAAGAACGTCGTAAAGATCTGACCAAAATCGTTCGTGGTGAAGCAGAACAAGCGCGTGTTGCAGTACGTAACGTGCGTCGTGACGCGAACGACAAAGTGAAAGCACTGTTGAAAGATAAAGAGATCAGCGAAGACGACGATCGCCGTTCTCAGGACGATGTACAGAAACTGACTGATGCTGCAATCAAGAAAATTGAAGCGGCGCTGGCAGACAAAGAAGCAGAACTGATGCAGTTCTGATTTCTTGAACGACAAAAAACGCCGCTCAGTAGATCCTTGCGGATCGGCTGGCGGCGTTTTGCTTTTTATTCTGTCTCAACTCTGGATGTTTCATGAAGCAACTCACCATTCTGGGCTCGACCGGCTCGATTGGTTGCAGCACGCTGGACGTGGTGCGCCATAATCCCGAACACTTCCGCGTAGTTGCGCTGGTGGCAGGCAAAAATGTCACTTGCATGGTAGAGCAGTGCCTGGAATTCTCTCCCCGCTATGCCGTAATGGACGATGAAGCGAGTGCGAAACTTCTTAAAACGATGCTACAGCAACAGGGTAGCCGCACCGAAGTCTTAAGTGGGCAACAAGCCGCTTGCGATATGGCAGCGCTTGAGGATGTTGATCAGGTGATGGCAGCCATTGTTGGCGCTGCTGGGCTGTTACCTACGCTTGCTGCGATCCGCGCGGGTAAAACCATTTTGCTGGCCAATAAAGAATCACTGGTCACTTGCGGACGTCTGTTTATGGACGCCGTAAAGCAGAGCAAAGCGCAATTGTTACCAGTCGATAGCGAACATAACGCCATTTTTCAGAGTTTACCGCAACCTATCCAGCATAATCTGGGATACGCTGACCTTGAGCAAAATGGCGTGGTGTCCATTTTGCTTACCGGGTCTGGTGGCCCTTTCCGTGAGACGCCATTGCGCGATTTGGCAACAATGACGCCGGATCAAGCCTGCCGTCATCCGAACTGGTCGATGGGGCGTAAAATTTCTGTCGATTCGGCTACCATGATGAACAAAGGTCTGGAATACATTGAAGCGCGTTGGTTGTTTAACGCCAGTGCCAGCCAGATGGAAGTGCTGATTCATCCGCAGTCAGTGATTCACTCAATGGTGCGTTATCAGGACGGCAGTGTTCTGGCGCAGTTGGGTGAACCGGATATGCGTACGCCAATTGCCCACACCATGGCCTGGCCGAATCGCGTGAACTCTGGTGTGAAGCCGCTCGATTTTTGCAAACTCAGTGCGTTGACATTTGCCGCACCGGATTATGATCGCTATCCATGCCTTAAACTGGCAATGGACGCGTTCGAACAAGGCCAGGCTGCGACGACTGCATTGAATGCCGCAAACGAAATCACCGTTGCAGCCTTTCTTGCGCAACAAATCCGCTTTACGGATATCGCCGCGTTGAATTTATCCGTACTGGAAAAAATGGATATGCGCGAACCACAATGCGTGGACGATGTGTTATCTGTTGATACGAACGCGCGTGAAGTCGCCAGAAAAGAGGTGACGCGTCTCGCAAGCTGAGGATAATCCGGCTACAGAGAGTCGTGCTATTTGTTAGCGTAGGGCTTCAGTGATATAGTCTGCGCCATCTGACCATAAGTAGTTGGCTTTATAAGGTCAGGTATGCCGTGGTTTTACACGGCTTTTTTTTGTATAGGCTTCAGTATTCCTGAGTACCGTAAACCCTGTCAGGGAATAAGAAACGCGTGATGTTGTCTGCTACTCAACCACTTAGCGAAAAATTGCCAGTACATGGCTGTCGTCATGTTGCGATCATTATGGACGGCAATGGTCGCTGGGCAAAAAAGCAAGGGAAGATTCGTGCCTTTGGGCATAAAGCCGGGGCAAAATCCGTCCGCCGGGCTGTCTCTTTTGCGGCCAACAACGGTATTGAGGCGTTAACGCTGTATGCCTTTAGTAGTGAAAACTGGAACCGACCAGCGCAGGAAGTCAGTGCGTTAATGGAACTGTTTGTTTGGGCGCTCGATAGCGAAGTAAAAAGCCTGCACCGACATAACGTACGTCTGCGTATTATTGGCGATACCAGTCGCTTTAACTCGCGTTTGCAAGAACGTATTCGTAAATCGGAAGCGCTAACAGCCGGAAATACCGGTCTAACGCTGAATATTGCGGCGAACTACGGTGGACGTTGGGATATAGTCCAGGGAGTCAGGCAACTGGCTGAAAAGGTGCAGCAAGGAAACCTGCAACCAGATCAGATAGATGAAGAGATGCTAAACCAGCATGTCTGTATGCATGAACTGGCCCCTGTAGATTTAGTAATTAGGACTGGGGGAGAGCATCGCATTAGTAACTTTTTGCTTTGGCAAATTGCCTATGCCGAACTTTACTTTACAGATGTTCTCTGGCCCGATTTCGATGAACAAGACTTTGAAGGGGCGTTAAATGCCTTTGCTAATCGAGAGCGTCGTTTCGGCGGCACCGAGCCCGGTGATGAAACAGCCTGATGGGGGTCGCTTTTGCTGAAGTATCGCCTGATATCTGCTTTTGTGTTAATACCCGTCGTCATCGCGGCGTTGTTTCTGTTGCCGCCGGTGGGGTTCGCCATTGTAACGCTGGTGGTCTGCATGCTGGCAGCGTGGGAATGGGGACAGCTTAGCGGTTTTACCACTCGCTCGCAGCGAGTATGGTTGGCGGTGTTATGTGGGTTATTGTTGGCGCTGATGCTTTTTCTGTTGCCGGAATATCACCGAAATATTCATCAACCGCTGGTTGAAATCTCACTTTGGGCTTCGCTGGGTTGGTGGATTGTCGCGCTATTGCTGGTGCTGTTTTACCCAGGTTCCGCAGCAATCTGGCGTAACTCTAAAACATTGCGCATTATTTTTGGCGTGCTAACCATTGTTCCCTTCTTCTGGGGCATGCTGGCGTTACGGGCCTGGCACTACGACGAGAATCATTACAGTGGCGCAATATGGCTGCTCTATGTCATGATCCTGGTATGGGGCGCTGACTCTGGCGCATATATGTTTGGCAAATTGTTTGGTAAACATAAGCTGGCACCGAAGGTTTCTCCGGGTAAAACCTGGCAAGGCTTTATCGGTGGACTCGCGACTGCAGCGGTAATCTCATGGGGTTATGGCATGTGGGCGAATCTCGACGTCGCTCCCGTCACCTTACTCATTTGCTCTATTGTCGCAGCGTTAGCCTCAGTGCTCGGCGATCTGACCGAGAGTATGTTTAAGCGTGAAGCAGGAATTAAGGACAGCGGTCATTTAATTCCAGGACACGGTGGTATTTTAGATCGTATTGATAGTCTGACGGCTGCGGTACCGGTCTTTGCTTGCTTGTTGTTACTGGTATTCAGGACGCTTTAACGGAAGGTAATATGCTGAGTTTTCTCTGGGATTTGGCTTCGTTCATCGTTGCACTGGGTGTACTTATCACCGTGCATGAATTTGGTCATTTCTGGGTTGCCCGGCGTTGTGGTGTTCGCGTTGAGCGTTTCTCAATAGGTTTTGGCAAGGCGCTCTGGCGCCGAACTGATAAGCTAGGCACCGAATATGTCATCGCCCTGATCCCGTTGGGCGGTTATGTCAAAATGCTGGATGAGCGCGCAGAACCGGTTGTTCCGGAACTCCGCCACCATGCCTTCAATAATAAATCTGTCGGCCAACGTGCGGCGATTATTGCCGCAGGTCCGGTTGCAAACTTCATTTTTGCTATCTTTGCCTACTGGCTGGTTTTTATTATTGGTGTACCTGGCGTACGTCCGGTGGTTGGCGAAATAGCAGCCAATTCGATAGCTGCGGAAGCACAAATTGCACCAGGTACGGAACTAAAAGCCGTAGATGGTATCGAAACGCCTGATTGGGATGCCGTGCGTTTGCAGTTGGTCGATAAAATTGGCGATGAAAGCACCACCATTACGGTAGCGCCATTTGGCAGCGACCAACGACGGGATGTAAAGCTCGATTTACGTCACTGGGCGTTTGAGCCTGATAAAGAAGATCCGGTATCTTCGCTGGGGATTCGTCCTCGTGGCCCGCAAATTGAACCTGTACTGGAAAATGTGCAGCCAAACACGGCCGCAAGCAAGGCAGGTTTGCAAGCAGGCGACAGGATCGTTAAAGTCGATGGTCAGCCCTTAACGCAGTGGGTGACCTTTGTGATGCTTGTCCGGGATAACCCGGGTAAATCCTTAGCGTTAGAAATCGAAAGACAGGGGAGTCCCTTGTCTTTGACATTAATCCCGGAGAGTAAACCGGGTAATGGTAAAGCGATTGGTTTTGTCGGTATTGAGCCGAAAGTCATTCCTTTGCCAGATGAGTATAAAGTTGTACGCCAGTATGGGCCGTTCAACGCCATCGTCGAAGCCACGGACAAAACGTGGCAGCTGATGAAGCTGACGGTCAGTATGCTGGGAAAATTGATCACCGGTGATGTGAAACTGAACAACCTCAGTGGGCCGATCTCTATCGCCAAGGGGGCTGGGATGACAGCGGAACTCGGGGTTGTTTATTACCTGCCGTTTCTTGCGCTCATTAGCGTGAACTTAGGAATAATTAACCTGTTTCCGTTGCCCGTACTTGATGGGGGGCATCTGCTGTTCCTTGCGATCGAAAAGATCAAGGGCGGACCGGTATCCGAGCGGGTTCAAGACTTTTGTTATCGCATTGGCTCGATTCTGCTGGTGCTGTTAATGGGGCTTGCACTTTTCAATGATTTCTCTCGGTTATGAGAGTTAGTTAGGAAGAACGCATAATAACGATGGCGATGAAAAAGTTGCTCATAGCGTCGCTGCTGTTTAGCAGCGCCACCGTATACGGTGCTGAAGGGTTCGTAGTGAAAGATATTCATTTCGAAGGCCTTCAGCGTGTCGCCGTTGGTGCGGCCCTCCTCAGTATGCCGGTGCGCACAGGCGACACGGTTAATGATGAAGATATCAGTAATACCATTCGCGCTCTGTTTGCTACCGGCAACTTTGAGGATGTTCGCGTCCTTCGTGATGGTGATACCCTTCTGGTTCAGGTAAAAGAACGTCCGACCATTGCCAGCATTACTTTCTCCGGTAACAAATCGGTGAAAGATGACATGCTGAAGCAAAACCTCGAGGCTTCTGGCGTGCGTGTGGGCGAATCCCTCGATCGCACCACCATTGCCGATATCGAGAAAGGTCTGGAAGACTTCTACTACAGCGTCGGTAAATATAGCGCCAGCGTTAAAGCTGTCGTGACCCCGCTGCCGCGCAACCGTGTTGACCTCAAGCTGGTGTTCCAGGAAGGTGTGTCAGCTGAAATCCAGCAAATTAACATTGTTGGTAACCATGCTTTCACCACCGACGAACTGATCTCTCATTTCCAACTGCGTGACGAAGTGCCGTGGTGGAACGTGGTAGGCGATCGTAAATACCAGAAACAGAAACTGGCGGGCGACCTTGAAACCCTGCGCAGTTACTATCTGGATCGCGGTTATGCCCGTTTCAACATCGACTCTACCCAGGTCAGTCTGACGCCAGATAAAAAAGGTATTTACGTCACGGTGAACATCACCGAAGGCGATCAGTACAAGCTTTCTGGCGTTGAAGTGAGCGGCAACCTTGCCGGGCACTCCGCTGAAATTGAGCAGCTGACTAAGATCGAGCCGGGCGAGCTGTATAACGGCACCAAAGTGACCAAAATGGAAGATGACATTAAAAAGCTTCTTGGTCGCTATGGTTATGCCTATCCGCGCGTACAGTCGATGCCTGAAATTAACGATGCCGACAAAACCGTTAAATTACGCGTGAACGTTGATGCGGGTAACCGTTTCTACGTGCGTAAGATCCGTTTTGAAGGTAACGATACCTCGAAAGATGCCGTCCTGCGTCGCGAAATGCGTCAGATGGAAGGTGCATGGCTGGGGAGCGATCTGGTCGATCAGGGTAAGGAGCGTCTGAATCGTCTGGGCTTCTTTGAAACTGTCGATACCGATACCCAACGTGTTCCGGGTAGCCCGGACCAGGTTGATGTAGTCTACAAGGTGAAAGAACGTAACACCGGTAGCTTCAACTTCGGGATTGGTTACGGTACTGAAAGTGGCGTGAGCTTCCAGGCTGGTGTGCAACAGGATAACTGGTTAGGTACGGGTTATGCTGTTGGTATCAACGGGACCAAAAACGATTACCAGACCTATGCTGAACTGTCGGTAACCAACCCGTACTTCACCGTAGACGGCGTAAGCCTCGGTGGTCGTCTCTTCTATAATGACTTCCAGGCAGATGACGCCGACCTGTCCGACTATACCAACAAGAGTTATGGTACAGACGTGACGTTGGGCTTCCCGATCAACGAATATAACTCGCTGCGTGCAGGTCTGGGTTATGTACATAACTCCCTGTCCAACATGCAGCCTCAGGTTGCGATGTGGCGTTATCTGTACTCTATGGGTGAACATCCGAGTACCTCTGATCAGGATAACAGCTTCAAAACGGACGACTTCACGTTCAACTATGGTTGGACCTATAACAAGCTTGACCGTGGTTACTTCCCGACAGATGGTTCACGTGTCAACCTGACCGGTAAAGTGACCATTCCGGGATCGGATAACGAATACTACAAAGTGACGTTAGACACGGCGACTTATGTGCCGATCGATGACGATCACAAATGGGTTGTTCTGGGTCGTACCCGCTGGGGTTATGGTGATGGTTTAGGCGGCAAAGAGATGCCGTTCTACGAGAACTTCTATGCCGGTGGTTCCAGCACCGTGCGTGGCTTCCAGTCCAATACCATTGGTCCGAAAGCAGTTTACTTCCCGCATCAGGCCAGTAATTATGATCCGGACTATGATTACGAATGTGCGACTCAGGACGGCGCGAAAGACCTGTGTAAATCGGATGATGCTGTAGGCGGTAACGCTATGGCGGTTGCCAGCCTCGAGTTCATCACCCCGACGCCGTTCATTAGCGACAAGTATGCTAACTCGGTTCGTACTTCCTTCTTCTGGGATATGGGTACCGTTTGGGATACAAACTGGGATTCCAGCCAATATTCTGGATATCCGGACTATAGTGATCCAAGCAATATCCGTATGTCTGCGGGTATCGCATTACAATGGATGTCCCCATTGGGGCCGTTGGTGTTCTCCTACGCCCAGCCGTTCAAAAAGTACGATGGAGACAAGGCAGAACAGTTCCAGTTTAACATCGGTAAAACCTGGTAAGTGTTCTCCACAAAGGAATGTAGTGGTAGTGTAGCGATGACTTTAGGCGATCAATATAAGATCGCCGGGCCACGCAAAGAACTGCACCCTCCGGTGCAAATGGGATGGTAAGGAGTTTATTGTGAAAAAGTGGTTATTAGCTGCAGGTCTCGGTTTAGCACTGGCAACTTCTGCTCAGGCGGCTGACAAAATTGCAATCGTCAATATGGGCAGCCTGTTCCAGCAGGTAGCGCAGAAAACCGGTGTTTCTAACACGCTGGAAAATGAGTTCAAAGGCCGTGCCAGCGAACTGCAGCGTATGGAAACCGATCTGCAGGCTAAAATGAAAAAGCTGCAGTCCATGAAAGCGGGCAGCGATCGTACCAAACTGGAAAAAGACGTGATGGCTCAGCGCCAGACTTTTGCTCAGAAAGCGCAGGCTTTTGAGCAGGATCGCGCTCGTCGTTCCAACGAAGAACGCGGCAAACTGGTTACTCGTATCCAGACTGCTGTGAAATCCGTTGCCAACAGCCAGGATATCGATCTGGTTGTTGATGCAAACGCCGTTGCTTACAACAGCAGCGATGTAAAAGACATCACTGCTGACGTACTGAAACAGGTTAAATAAGTAATGCCTTCAATTCGACTGGCTGATTTAGCGCAGCAGTTGGATGCAGAACTACACGGTGATGGCGATATCGTCATCACCGGCGTTGCGTCCATGCAATCTGCACAAACAGGTCACATCACGTTCATGGTTAACCCAAAATACCGTGAGCATTTAGGCTTGTGCCAGGCGTCCGCGGTTGTCATGACCCAGGACGATCTTCCTTTCGCGAAAAGTGCCGCGCTGGTAGTGAAGAACCCCTACCTGACTTACGCGCGCATGGCGCAAATTTTAGATACCACGCCGCAGCCCGCGCAGAACATTGCACCCAGTGCGGTGATCGACGCGACGGCGAAGCTGGGTAACAACGTATCGATTGGCGCTAACGCGGTGATTGAGTCCGGCGTTGAACTGGGCGATAACGTGATTATCGGTGCCGGTTGCTTCGTAGGTAAAAACAGCAAAATAGGTGCAGGTTCGCGTCTCTGGGCGAACGTAACCATTTACCATGAGATCCAGATCGGTCAGAATTGCCTGATCCAGTCCGGAACAGTGGTAGGCGCAGACGGCTTTGGTTATGCCAACGATCGGGGTAACTGGGTGAAGATCCCGCAGATTGGTCGCGTAATTATTGGCGATCGCGTGGAGATCGGCGCATGTACTACCATCGATCGCGGCGCGCTGGATGACACTGTTATTGGCAATGGTGTGATCATTGATAACCAGTGCCAGATTGCACATAACGTCGTGATTGGCGACAATACGGCGGTTGCCGGTGGCGTCATTATGGCGGGAAGCCTGAAAATTGGTCGTTACTGCATGATCGGCGGAGCCAGCGTAATCAACGGGCATATGGAAATATGCGACAAAGTGACGGTTACGGGCATGGGTATGGTGATGCGTCCCATCACTGAACCAGGCGTCTATTCCTCAGGCATTCCGCTGCAACCCAACAAAGTCTGGCGCAAAACCGCTGCACTGGTGATGAACATTGATGACATGAGCAAGCGTTTGAAATCGCTTGAGCGCAAGGTTAATCAACAAGACTAACGTTCCATCTTTTGTTCGCCAAACTTTACGGCCTGTCTCATTCTTACGATTGCGGCAGGCCGTGTTATTATTGTCGTTTCTTATATTTTGACAGGAAGAGTATCTTGACTACTAACACTCATACTCTGCAGATTGAAGAGATTTTAGAACTTCTGCCGCACCGTTTCCCGTTCTTACTGGTGGATCGCGTGCTGGATTTTGAAGAAGGTCGTTTTCTGCGCGCAGTAAAAAATGTCTCTGTCAATGAGCCATTCTTCCAGGGCCATTTTCCTGGAAAACCGATTTTCCCGGGTGTGCTTATTCTGGAAGCAATGGCACAGGCAACAGGTATTCTGGCGTTTAAGAGCGTAGGAAAACTGGAACCGGGCGAGCTGTACTACTTCGCCGGTATTGACGAAGCGCGCTTCAAGCGCCCGGTCGTGCCAGGCGATCAAATGATCATGGAAGTCACTTTCGAAAAAACGCGCCGCGGCCTGACCCGTTTTAAAGGGGTTGCTCTGGTCGACGGTAAAGTAGTTTGCGAAGCAACGATGATGTGTGCTCGTAGCCGGGAGGCCTGATACGTGATTGATAAATCCGCCTTTGTGCATCCAACCGCCATTGTGGAAGAGGGCGCATCGATTGCCGCCAACGCTCACATTGGTCCTTTTTGTATCGTTGGACCCCATGTCGAAATTGGTGAGGGTACCGTACTGAAATCTCACGTTGTCGTGAATGGTCATACTAAAATTGGCCGCGACAATGAGATTTATCAGTTCGCCTCCATCGGCGAAGTCAACCAGGATCTTAAATATGCTGGCGAACCGACCCGTGTGGAAATCGGCGATCGTAACCGCATTCGCGAAAGCGTCACCATTCATCGTGGCACAGTCCAGGGCGGTGGATTGACGAAGGTGGGCAGCGACAACTTACTGATGATCAACGCGCACATTGCGCACGATTGTACGGTAGGTAACCGCTGTATCCTCGCCAACAACGCAACGCTGGCGGGTCATGTATCGGTAGACGACTTCGCGATCATCGGCGGCATGACCGCAGTCCATCAGTTCTGCATCATTGGTGCGCACGTGATGGTTGGCGGCTGTTCCGGTGTGGCGCAGGACGTCCCTCCTTATGTCATTGCGCAGGGTAACCACGCAACGCCGTTCGGTGTCAACATCGAAGGGCTGAAGCGCCGCGGATTCAGCCGTGAGGCGATTACCGCTATCCGCAATGCGTATAAGCTGATTTATCGCAGCGGTAAAACGCTCGATGAAGTGAAACCGGAAATTGCCGAACTGGCGGAAACATATCCGGAAGTAAAAGCCTTTACCGATTTCTTTGCACGCTCAACGCGCGGTCTGATTCGTTAATGACTGAACAGCGTCCATTAACGATTGCCCTGGTCGCCGGAGAAACCTCCGGCGATATCCTGGGGGCCGGTTTAATCCGTGCTCTGAAAGAACGAGTGCCCAACGCCCGCTTTGTTGGCGTTGCCGGGCCACGAATGCAGGCCGAAGGCTGCGAAGCCTGGTACGAAATGGAAGAGTTGGCGGTGATGGGCATTGTTGAAGTGCTCGGTCGTCTGCGTCGCTTACTGCATATTCGTGCCGATCTGACAAAGCGTTTTGGCGAACTGAAGCCAGATGTTTTTGTCGGCATTGATGCACCTGACTTCAATATTACCCTCGAAGGTAATCTTAAAAAGCAGGGTATCAAAACCATTCATTACGTCAGTCCGTCCGTCTGGGCGTGGCGACAGAAACGCGTTTTCAAAATAGGCAGAGCCACCGATCTGGTGCTCGCATTTCTGCCTTTCGAAAAAGCGTTTTATGACAAATACAACGTGCCGTGCCGTTTTATCGGTCACACCATGGCTGATGCCATGCCGTTAGATCCAGATAAAAATGCCGCCCGTGATGTGCTGGGGATCCCTCACGATGCTCACTGTCTTGCGTTGCTGCCGGGAAGTCGTGGTGCGGAAGTGGAGATGCTGAGTGCCGATTTCCTGAAAACGGCCCAGCTTTTGCGTCAGACGTATCCCGATCTCGAGATCGTGGTGCCGCTGGTGAATGCCAAACGCCGCGAGCAGTTTGAGCGTATCAAAGCTGAAGTTGCGCCAGACCTGTCAGTTCATCTGCTGGATGGAATGGGCCGTGAGGCGATGGTCGCCAGCGATGCGGCGCTATTGGCGTCGGGTACGGCTGCACTGGAGTGCATGCTGGCAAAATGCCCGATGGTGGTGGGGTATCGCATGAAGCCTTTCACCTTCTGGTTGGCGAAGCGGCTGGTGAAAACCGATTATGTCTCGCTGCCAAACCTGCTGGCGGGCAGAGAGTTAGTTAAAGAATTATTGCAGGAAGAGTGTGAGCCGCAAAAACTGGCTGCGGCGCTGTTACCGCTGTTGGCGAACGGGAAAACCAGCCACGCGATGCACGATACCTTCCGTGAACTGCATCAGCAGATCCGCTGCAATGCCGATGAGCAGGCGGCACAAGCCGTTCTGGAGTTAGCACAATGATCGAATTTGTTTATCCGCACACGCAGCTGGTTGCGGGTGTGGATGAAGTTGGACGCGGGCCGTTGGTTGGCGCGGTGGTTACCGCTGCTGTAATCCTTGACCCGACGCGCCCGATTGCCGGGCTGAATGATTCCAAAAAGCTGAGCGAAAAACGCCGTCTGGCGCTCTGTGAAGAGATCAAAGAGAAAGCGTTGAGCTGGAGTCTGGGCCGCGCGGAACCCCACGAAATCGACGAACTGAACATTCTTCATGCGACCATGCTGGCGATGCAGCGCGCCGTCGCGGGGCTGCATATTGCGCCGGAATATGTGTTGATTGATGGTAACCGCTGCCCAAAATTACCGATGCCTTCGATGGCAGTGGTGAAAGGCGATAGCCGCGTACCGGAAATCAGTGCTGCGTCTATCCTGGCGAAAGTGACGCGCGACGCTGAAATGGCGGCGCTGGATATTGTTTTCCCGCAATATGGTTTTGCCCAGCACAAAGGGTATCCAACCGCTTTTCATCTGGAAAAACTGGCTGAATATGGCGCGACTGAACATCATCGTCGCAGCTTTGGGCCTGTCAAACGCGCACTGGGACTTGCGTCCTGATTCTTGTGTCGAGATTAAGTAAACCGGAATCTGAAGATGTCTGAACCACGTTTCGTACACCTGCGGGTGCACAGCGACTACTCGATGATCGATGGCCTGGCCAAAACCGCACCGCTGGTAAAAAAGGCGGCGGCGTTAGGTATGCCAGCACTGGCGATCACCGATTTCACCAACCTTTGCGGTCTGGTGAAGTTCTACGGAGCGGGACATGGCGCAGGGATTAAGCCCATCGTCGGGGCAGATTTTAATGTCCAGTGCGACCTGCTGGGTGATGAGTTAACCCACCTGACGGTGCTGGCGGCGAACAATACCGGCTATCAGAATCTGACGTTGCTGATCTCAAAAGCGTATCAGCGCGGGTACGGTGCCGCTGGGCCTATCATCGATCGCGACTGGCTTATCGAATTAAACGAAGGGCTGATCCTCCTTTCCGGCGGGCGCATGGGCGACGTCGGGCGCAGCCTTTTGCGTGGTAACAGCGCGCTGGTAGATGAGTGCGTTGCGTTTTATGAAGAGCACTTCCCGGATCGCTATTTTCTCGAGCTGATCCGCACCGGCAGGCCGGACGAAGAAAGTTATCTGCACGCGGCAGTGGAGCTGGCGGAAGCGCGCGGTTTGCCCGTCGTGGCGACCAATGACGTGCGCTTTATCGACAGCAGCGACTTTGACGCGCACGAAATCCGCGTCGCGATCCATGACGGCTTTACTCTCGACGATCCCAAACGCCCGCGTAATTATTCGCCGCAGCAATATATGCGCAGCGAAGAGGAGATGTGCGAGCTGTTTGCCGACATCCCCGAAGCCCTTGCCAACACTGTTGAGATCGCCAAACGCTGTAACGTGACTGTGCGTCTGGGTGAATACTTCCTGCCGCAGTTCCCAACCGGGGACATGAGCACCGAAGATTATCTGGTCAAGCGTGCAAAAGAAGGCCTGGAAGAGCGTCTGGCGTTTTTATTCCCTGACGAGGAAGAACGTCTTAAGCGTCGCCCGGAGTATGACGAGCGTCTGGATACTGAACTTCAGGTTATCAACCAGATGGGCTTCCCGGGTTACTTCCTCATCGTTATGGAATTTATCCAGTGGTCGAAGGATAACGGCGTACCGGTAGGGCCTGGCCGTGGTTCCGGTGCAGGGTCACTGGTGGCCTACGCGCTGAAAATTACCGACCTCGATCCGCTGGAATTTGACCTGCTGTTCGAACGTTTCCTTAACCCGGAACGTGTCTCCATGCCTGACTTTGACGTTGACTTCTGTATGGAGAAACGCGATCAGGTTATCGAACACGTGGCAGACATGTACGGTCGTGATGCGGTATCGCAGATCATCACCTTCGGTACAATGGCGGCAAAAGCGGTGATCCGCGACGTAGGCCGCGTGCTGGGGCATCCATACGGCTTTGTCGATCGTATCTCGAAACTGATCCCGCCCGATCCGGGGATGACGCTGGCGAAAGCGTTTGAAGCCGAGCCGCAACTGCCGGAAATCTACGAAGCGGACGAAGAAGTTAAGGCGCTGATCGACATGGCGCGCAAACTGGAAGGGGTCACCCGTAACGCTGGTAAGCACGCCGGTGGGGTGGTTATCGCGCCGACCAAAATTACCGATTTTGCGCCGCTTTATTGCGATGAAGAGGGCAAACATCCGGTTACCCAGTTTGATAAAAGCGACGTTGAATACGCCGGGCTGGTGAAGTTCGACTTCCTTGGTTTGCGTACGCTCACCATCATCAACTGGGCGCTGGAGATGATCAACAAGCGGCGGGCGAAGAATGGCGAGCCGCCGCTGGATATCGCCGCGATCCCGCTGGATGACAAGAAAAGTTTCGACATGCTGCAACGCTCGGAAACCACGGCGGTATTCCAGCTTGAATCGCGCGGCATGAAGGACCTGATCAAGCGTCTGCAACCTGACTGCTTCGAAGATATGATCGCACTGGTGGCACTGTTCCGCCCCGGCCCGTTGCAATCAGGGATGGTGGATAACTTTATCGACCGTAAACATGGTCGCGAAGAGATCTCCTATCCGGATGTGCAGTGGCAGCATGAAAGCCTGAAACCGGTACTGGAGCCAACCTACGGCATCATCCTGTATCAGGAACAGGTCATGCAGATTGCCCAGGTGCTTTCTGGTTATACCCTCGGTGGCGCGGATATGCTGCGTCGTGCGATGGGTAAGAAAAAGCCGGAAGAGATGGCCAAGCAGCGTTCTGTATTTGCTGAAGGCGCAGAAAAGAACGGGATCAACGCCGAACTGGCGATGAAAATCTTCGACCTGGTGGAGAAATTCGCCGGTTACGGATTTAACAAATCGCACTCTGCGGCCTATGCTTTGGTTTCATATCAAACGTTATGGCTGAAAGCGCACTATCCAGCGGAGTTTATGGCGGCAGTAATGACCGCCGATATGGACAACACCGAGAAGGTGGTGGGCCTGGTGGATGAGTGCTGGCGGATGGGGCTGAAAATCCTGCCACCAGATATAAACTCCGGTCTTTACCATTTCCACGTCAACGACGACGGCGAAATCGTGTATGGTATTGGCGCGATCAAAGGGGTAGGTGAAGGTCCGATTGAGGCGATCATCGAAGCCCGTAATAAAGGCGGCTATTTCCGTGAACTGTTTGATCTCTGCGCCCGTACAGACACCAAAAAGTTAAACCGGCGAGTGCTGGAAAAACTGATCATGTCCGGGGCGTTTGACCGTCTTGGGCCACACCGCGCGGCGCTGATGAACTCGCTGGGCGATGCGTTAAAGGCGGCTGATCAACACGCGAAAGCAGAAGCCATCGGTCAGGCTGATATGTTCGGCGTGCTGGCAGAAGAGCCGGAACAAATTGAACAATCCTACGCCAGTTGCCAACCGTGGCCGGAGCAGGTGGTGTTAGATGGGGAACGTGAAACGTTAGGTCTGTACCTGACGGGACACCCTATCAACCAGTATTTAAAAGAGATTGAGCGTTATGTCGGAGGCGTAAGGCTGAAAGACATGCACCCGACAGAACGTGGTAAAGTCACCACGGCTGCGGGGCTCGTTGTTGCTGCGCGGGTTATGGTCACCAAGCGCGGCAATCGTATCGGTATCTGCACGCTGGATGACCGTTCCGGGCGGCTGGAAGTGATGTTGTTTACTGACGCCCTGGATAAATACCAGCAATTGCTGGAAAAAGACCGCATACTTATCGTCAGCGGACAGGTCAGCTTTGATGACTTCAGCGGAGGGCTTAAAATGACCGCTCGCGAAGTGATGGATATTGACGAAGCCCGGGAAAAATATGCTCGCGGGCTTGCTATCTCGCTGACGGACAGGCAAATTGATGACCAGCTTTTAAACCGACTCCGTCAGTCTCTGGAACCCCACCGCTCTGGGACAATTCCAGTACATCTCTACTATCAGAGGGCGGATGCACGCGCGCGGTTGCGTTTTGGCGCGACGTGGCGTGTCTCTCCGAGCGATCGTTTATTAAACGATCTCCGTGGCCTCATTGGTTCGGAGCAGGTGGAACTGGAGTTTGACTAATACAGGAATACTATGAGTCTGAATTTCCTTGATTTTGAACAGCCGATTGCAGAGCTGGAAGCGAAAATCGATTCTCTGACTGCGGTTAGCCGCCAGGATGAGAAACTGGATATTAACATCGATGAAGAAGTGCATCGTCTGCGTGAAAAAAGCGTAGAACTGACGCGTAAAATCTTCGCCGATCTCGGTGCATGGCAGATTGCGCAACTGGCACGCCATCCACAGCGTCCTTATACCCTGGATTACGTTCGCCTGGCCTTTGATGAATTTGACGAACTGGCTGGCGACCGCGCGTATGCAGACGATAAAGCTATCGTCGGGGGTATCGCCCGTCTCGATGGTCGTCCGGTGATGATCATTGGTCATCAAAAAGGTCGTGAAACCAAAGAAAAAATTCGCCGTAACTTTGGTATGCCAGCGCCAGAAGGTTACCGCAAAGCACTGCGTCTGATGCAAATGGCTGAACGCTTTAAGATGCCAATCATCACCTTTATCGACACCCCGGGGGCTTATCCGGGCGTGGGCGCAGAAGAACGCGGTCAGTCTGAAGCCATTGCACGCAACCTGCGTGAAATGTCTCGCCTTAGCGTACCGACTATCTGCACCGTTATCGGTGAAGGTGGTTCTGGCGGCGCACTGGCGATTGGCGTGGGCGATAAAGTGAATATGTTGCAATACAGCACCTATTCCGTTATCTCGCCGGAAGGTTGTGCGTCCATTCTGTGGAAGAGCGCCGACAAAGCACCGCTGGCGGCTGAAGCGATGGGGATCATCGCTCCGCGTCTGAAAGAACTGAAACTGATCGATTCCATCATCCCGGAACCGCTGGGCGGTGCTCACCGTAACCCGGAAGCGATGGCGGCGTCTCTGAAAGCGCAGCTGCTGGCGGATCTGGCCGATCTCGACGTGTTAAGCACTGAAGATTTAAAAAATCGTCGTTATCAGCGCCTGATGAGCTACGGTTACGCGTAATTCGCAAATGTTCTGAAAAGGGTCACTTCGGTGGCCCTTTTTTATCGCCACGGTTTGAGCAGGCTATGATTAAGGAAGGATTTTCCAGGAGGAACACATGAATATCATTGCCATTATGGGACCGCATGGCGTCTTTTATAAAGATGAGCCCATCAAAGAACTGGAGTCGGCGCTGGTGGCGCAAGGTTTTCAGATTATCTGGCCACAAAACAGCGTTGATTTGCTGAAATTTATCGAACACAACCCACGAATATGCGGCGTGATTTTTGACTGGGATGAATACAGTCTCGATTTATGTAGCGATATCAATCAACTTAATGAATATCTCCCGCTTTATGCCTTCATCAATACTCACTCGACGATGGATGTCAGCGTGCAGGATATGCGGATGGCGCTCTGGTTCTTTGAATATGCGCTGGGGCAGGCAGAAGATATCGCCATTCGTATTCGTCAGTACACCAACGAATATCTCGATAACATTACCCCGCCGTTCACGAAAGCCTTGTTTACCTACGTCAAAGAGCGGAAGTACACCTTTTGTACGCCGGGTCATATGGGCGGCACCGCATATCAAAAAAGCCCGGTTGGCTGTCTGTTTTATGATTTTTTCGGCGGGAATACTCTTAAGGCTGATGTCTCTATTTCGGTTACCGAGCTTGGTTCGTTGCTCGACCACACCGGGCCACACCTGGAAGCGGAAGAGTACATCGCGCGGACTTTTGGCGCGGAACAGAGTTATATCGTTACCAACGGAACATCGACGTCGAACAAAATTGTGGGTATGTACGCCGCGCCATCCGGCAGTACGCTGTTAATTGACCGCAATTGTCATAAATCGCTGGCGCATCTGTTGATGATGAACGATGTAGTACCGGTCTGGCTAAAACCAACACGTAATGCGTTGGGGATTTTGGGCGGGATCCCGCGACGAGAATTTACCCGCGACAGTATCGAAGAGAAAGTCGCTGCCACCACGCAGGCACAATGGCCGGTTCATGCGGTGATCACCAACTCAACCTATGATGGCTTGCTCTACGACACCGACTGGATCAAACAGACGCTGGATGTCCCCTCGATCCACTTCGATTCCGCCTGGGTCCCGTATACTCATTTTCATCCGATCTATCAGGGCAAAAGTGGTATGAGTGGCGATCGGGTGGCAGGAAAAGTTTTCTTCGAAACGCAATCGACCCACAAAATGCTGGCGGCGTTGTCGCAGGCATCACTGATCCACATTAAAGGTGAGTACGACGAAGAGGCGTTTAATGAAGCCTTTATGATGCATACCACCACCTCGCCCAGTTATCCCATTGTTGCTTCGGTTGAGACAGCGGCGGCGATGCTGCGTGGTAATCCGGGCAAACGGCTGATTAACCGTTCAGTAGAACGAGCGCTGCATTTTCGCAAAGAGGTCCAGCGGCTGCGGGAAGAGTCTGACGGCTGGTTTTTCGATATCTGGCAACCGCCGCAGGTGGATGAAGCCGAATGCTGGCCCGTTGCGCCTGGCGAACAGTGGCACGGCTTTAACGATGCGGATGCCGATCATATGTTTCTCGATCCGGTTAAAGTCACTATTTTGACACCGGGGATGGACGAGCAGGGCAATATGAGCGATGAGGGGATCCCGGCGGCGCTGGTGGCAAAATTCCTCGACGAACGTGGGATCGTAGTAGAGAAAACCGGCCCTTATAACCTGCTGTTTCTCTTTAGTATTGGCATCGATAAAACCAAAGCAATGGGATTATTGCGTGGGTTGACGGAATTTAAGCGCTCTTACGATCTCAACCTGCGGATCAAAAATATGTTGCCCGATCTCTATGCAGAAGATCCCGATTTTTATCGCAATATGCGTATTCAGGATCTGGCGCAAGGGATCCATAAGCTGATTCGTAAACACGATCTTCCCGGTTTGATGTTGCGGGCATTTGATACTTTGCCGGAGATGATCATGACGCCACATCAGGCCTGGCAACGACAGATTAAAGGTGAAGTAGAAACCATTGCGCTGGAACAACTGGTCGGTAGAGTATCGGCAAATATGATCCTGCCTTATCCGCCTGGCGTACCGCTACTGATGCCAGGAGAAATGCTGACCGAGAAGAGCCGCACGGTACTCGATTTTCTGCTGATGCTCTGTTCAGTGGGCCAGCGCTACCCCGGCTTTGAAACGGATATTCACGGCGCGAAACAGGACGAAGATGGCGTTTACCGCGTACGAGTCCTAAAAATGGCGGGATAACTTGCCAGAGCGGCTTCCGGGCGAGTAACGTGCTGTTAACAAATAAAGGAGACGTTATGCTGGGTTTAAAACAAGTTCATCATATTGCGATTATTGCGACGGATTATGCGGTGAGCAAAGCTTTCTACTGCGATATTCTCGGTTTCACGCTGCAAAGCGAAGTCTATCGCGAAGCGCGCGATTCGTGGAAAGGGGATTTGGCGCTTAATGGGCAATATGTGATTGAGCTTTTCTCATTTCCGTTCCCGCCGGAGCGCCCCAGCCGACCGGAAGCTTGCGGCCTGCGTCATCTGGCTTTTAGCGTTGATGATATCGATGCGGCAGTGGCGCATCTTGAAAGCCATAACGTGAAATGTGAAGCCATCCGTGTCGATCCCTACACGCAAAAGCGCTTCACATTCTTTAACGATCCGGACGGACTGCCGTTGGAACTGTATGAGCAGTAAGGCTTGTCATCGCCATATTTGCCCGGTAACGTGCCGGGCATTGCTACTGTAAAATCGCACCATCATGACACTCACTCTCAATAGACAACTTCTCATCTCACGCCAGATTCTGGTGGCCTTTAGCGGCGGGCTTGACTCCACCGTTCTGCTGCATCAGTTGGTGCAGTGGCGGACGGAAAATCCGGGCGTCACCCTGCGCGCTATTCATGTGCATCATGGTTTAAGTGCCAACGCTGATGCTTGGGTGAAACATTGTGAAAATATCTGCCAGCAGTGGCAGGTGCCGCTGGTGGTTGAGCGTGTGCAACTTGCGCAAGAGGGGCTAGGTATTGAGGCTCAGGCGCGGCAGGCACGTTATCAGGCATTTGCTCGTACCCTGTTACCTGGTGAAGTGCTGGTTACAGCGCAACATCTCGACGATCAATGTGAAACGTTTCTGCTGGCGTTAAAACGTGGTAGCGGCCCTGCAGGGCTTTCGGCTATGGCGGAAATCTCGGAGTTTGCCGGAACGCGGCTTATCCGCCCGTTGCTCGCCCGCACGCGGGGAGAACTGGAGCAGTGGGCGTTGGCGCATGGTTTACGTTGGATTGAAGACGAAAGTAATCAGGACGACTCATACGATCGTAACTTCCTGCGCCTGCGCGTTGTGCCGTTATTGCAGCAGCGTTGGCCGCATTTTGCCGAAGCAACGGCCCGCAGCGCCGCACTTTGTGCTGAGCAAGAGAGCCTGTTGGATGAACTGCTGGTGGATGATTTAGCACACTGTCAAACGCCGCAGGGAACGCTGCAGATTGCGCCAATGCTGGCGATGAGTGATGCCCGTCGCGCGGCGATTATTCGCCGCTGGCTTGCAGGGCAGAATGCACCGATGCCTTCCCGCGACGCGTTGGTGAGGATCTGGCAGGAAGTGGCGCTGGCGCGAGAAGATGCTTCCCCCTGTTTACGTTTGGGGGCGTTTGAAATCCGCCGCTATCAATCGCAACTGTGGTGGATTAAATCCGTCACTGGGCAAAGCGAAACCATTGTGCCGTGGCAGACGTGGTTACAACCGCTGGAATTACCGGCGGCGCTGGGAAGTGTACAGCTTACTGCGGGAGGCGATATTCGCCCTCCGCGTGCAGACGAAGCGGTCAGCGTGCGTTTCAAAGCGCCAGGATTGCTGCATATTGTCGGGCGCAATGGTGGGCGTAAGTTAAAGAAAATCTGGCAGGAACTGGGCGTACCGCCGTGGTTGCGTGACACCACGCCACTGCTGTTTTATGGCGAAATGCTGATTGCAGCGGCAGAGGTATTTGTGACGCAAGAAGGTGTGGCTGAAGGTGAGAATGGCGTAAGTTTTGTCTGGCGGCGAAACGCTTAGTTAAGTGAAAGCCGGATAAGACGCATCAAACGTCGCATCCGGCGAAAGTCAATCAGGACTCGCTCACCACCACCGTACCGATTTCCGGGTGGCTAAAGCTGGTAATTTTATCCAGACGCAGTTCGCGGGTTGTACCAGCGGCCTCGACGACCAGATACTCCACATTTTTGCGGGAGACTAAATCGCTGGCCTTCGCCTGCAATTTTTCGCCATCTTTCAGCTCAAGTGTCAGCATTAAATGATGCTGGCAGGCGAGCTCAAGATTATCGTAATCATCACAATTGATTGGTTGATACGTATCATTCATTGACATAATCGCTCACCAGTAAGTTTGCCGCAGCGTATGCTGCTTTTTCCCTGACAGCCTCAGAAAGGGCATCGTCGGCAGCCATTTCATTCAGCACTTTCAAAACGCAGCCCAGCGCGTCCGGAACGTATCCTAAGTCTCCGCTGGCGATTTCCGCGTACCGCTTGCGTATTAACTCACAATATTTTTCCACATGCCCTCCTGTCAGCACTCTGACTTAACCGTGGATGCAAGTCTAAGCCTACGAAGATAAACTCTGTTTCGCAAGGTGACTATACCACACTCATTTCTGCAATATCAGCGTCGCAACTGCACGTATTCCGTTACAATGGCCTCCTGATTCGAAAGGAGTTTTCTTATGGCGCTTAAAGCGACAATTTATAAAGCGACGGTTAATGTGGCCGATCTCGACCGCAACCAGTTTCTCGATGCCTCTCTGACGCTGGCGCGCCATCCTTCAGAAACCCAGGAGCGCATGATGCTGCGCCTGCTGGCGTGGCTGAAATATGCTGATGAACGTCTGCAATTTACCCGAGGTTTGTGTGCCGATGATGAGCCGGAAGCGTGGCTGCGTAATGATCATCTGGGCATTGATTTGTGGATTGAACTGGGATTGCCGGATGAGCGGCGGATTAAGAAAGCCTGCACCCAGGCCGCAGAAGTGGCGCTGTTTGCCTATAATAGTCGGGCGGCGCAAATCTGGTGGCAGCAAAATCAGAGTAAATGTGCGCAGTTTGCCAATCTTTCCGTCTGGTATCTGGACGACGAGCAACTGGCAAAAGTGAGCGCCTTTGCCGATCGTACCATGACGCTGCAGGCAACGATTCAGGATGGCGTGATCTGGTTATCGGATGACAAGAATAATCTGGAAGTGAACTTAACCGTCTGGCAACAACCTTCATGATTGTGATTTCCCGACATGTTGCTATCCCCAATGGCGAGTTTGAGATCACTGCTATTCGTGCACAGGGCGCGGGCGGACAGCATGTTAATAAGACCTCAACGGCTATTCATCTGCGTTTTGACATTCGAGCGTCCAGCCTGCCAGAGTATTACAAAGAGCGCCTGCTCGCTGCCAGCCATCATCTGATTAGCAGCGATGGAGTGATAGTCATCAAGGCACAGGAATACCGTAGCCAGGAACTGAACCGCGAAGCGGCGCTGGCACGGTTGGTGGCAGTGATTAAAGAATTAACAACAGAACAAAAAGCCCGACGACCGACACGACCTACCCGCGCATCAAAAGAGCGCAGGCTGGTATCGAAAGCACAAAAATCAAGCGTGAAGGCGTTGCGCGGCAAAGTGCGCGGCGGTCGGGAATAAAAAGAAGGAATGGATGGTGAAAAAAGCGATAGTGACAGCGATGGCTGTAATCAGCCTCTTTACTCTGATGGGATGTAATAATCGAGCCGAAGTCGATACGCTTTCTCCGGCGCAGGCCGCTGAACTGAAGCCGATGCCGCAAAGCTGGCGCGGCGTGCTGCCGTGTGCTGATTGCGAAGGTATCGAAACCTCTCTGTTCCTCGAAAAAGACGGAACATGGGTGATGAATGAGCGTTATCTGGGGGCTCGTGAAGAACCTTCCTCTTTCGCCTCCTACGGTACATGGGCGCGAACCGCTGACAAACTGGTATTAACCGACAGTAAAGGTGAAAAGTCATATTATCGGGCGAAAGGAGATGCGCTGGAGATGCTCGATCGTGAAGGCAATCCGATCGAATCGCAGTTCAACTATACACTGGAACCGGCAAAATCCAGCCTGCCAGTGACGCCGATGACTCTACGCGGCATGTATTTTTATATGGCTGATGCGGCAACCTTTACTGATTGTGCGACCGGAAAACGTTTCATGGTAGCGAATAACGCTGAGCTGGAACGGGGCTATTTGGCTGCCCGCGGCAACAGCGAGAAACCAGTGTTACTGTCAGTAGAAGGTCACTTTACGCTTGAGGCTAATCCGGATACTGGTGCGCCGACCAAAGTATTTGCGCCCGATACGGCAGGTAAATTTTACCCGCACCAGGATTGCAGTAGTTTGGGGCAGTAATTGAACGCCAGAGCATTCTCCGGCTTTTATCACCGAGTCAGACCAACAAAGCGACTCGCTTTAATATAAATCCCTGGCTTCAAGTGCCCGACATACTCTAACTGCGTTTCTGGCTTAAACGCAGAGACATCGCCAGTACGCATATGCATCAGATCGGCAGGGCTAATCCAGCCAGACTGTGCCAGCGTAAGCGGATGTCCGGCTTTGGCAAATGCATCAGTGACAAATTCCGAACAAAACCACGACTTTTTGTCTCCTTCGCTCACACTGCTTAACTGCGCTTTCGCCAGGCCGCTGACGCACTGTTGGCGAAAATCCTCGGAGAACGGATTCAGTGAGCACATCTGGCGAGTCACCATAAATGGAATAAATTCGACAATGCCGCGATAGTTATAACCGCTATCTTTGATTTTATTGGCAAACGCGGTAATTTCTGTGGCTTGTTGCGGGGTAAGATCCGGGACTCGTAAGACGAAAAGCTTATCACTATGCTTCATCGCTTTTTTAAGGGAAACAATCTGGACGCCATCTCCTGTCGCTTCTGCAACGTTATTATCTCCCAAAAAGATTGCAACGTGGCTCACTGAGGAAGTGCTGAAGACGCGGATACCAAATGAGGTTACCCCGAGGCTTGAGGAGAACAGTAAATCGCCGGGTTTGAGATCAGGTTCTGTTATTTCTTTTATTGATTGTTCGGTGAAAGAGCTTTGATGCTGGAATTTGACTGCCCATGTTTTTGCCTCGGCATCTACCGCTGTGGCTGATGAGTCTGGCTGGCTGATATCAACGGTACAGGCCGAAAGTGAAAGAAAGCAGGGGAGAAGCAGGCGGCAATGCGCCTTTGGTTTATCCATTTTATACAATCCATGTAAAAAAGGGTCCTGAAATTCAGGACCCTTTCTGGCATCAGCCTTTAATCTGTTTCACCAGATAATCGACGATGTCACCGGTCTTAATTAACTGTTTCTCACCGTTACGACGGTATTTGTATTCGATATCGTCGTTGTCGAGGTTACGGTCACCCAACACGATAGTGTGCGGAATACCGATCAGTTCCATATCAGCAAACATCACGCCCGGACGTTCTTTGCGATCATCCAGCAGCACTTCGATACCCTGTGCGCGCAGTTCGCTGTACAGTTTCTCAGCCAGCTCCTGTACGCGGAAGGATTTGTGCATGTTCATCGGCAGAATCGCCACTTGGAAAGGTGCGATAGCGTCAGGCCATACGATGCCGCGTTCGTCGTAGTTCTGTTCAATTGCCGCCGCTACTACGCGCGTTACGCCAATACCGTAGCAACCCATAGTCAGGATCTGATTACGGCCATCTTCACCCTGAACGGAGGCTTTAAGTGCTTCGGAGTACTTAGTACCCAGCTGGAAGATGTGACCGACTTCGATACCACGTTTGATCAGCAGCGTACCCTGGCCATCCGGGCTTGGATCGCCAGCCACTACGTTACGGATATCCGCAACTTCCGGGGTTGCGACATCGCGATCCCAGTTGATACCGAAGTAGTGTTTGCCATCGATGTTAGCACCAGCAGCAAAATCACTCATCGCCGCAACAGTACGGTCAATTACTACCGGAATCGGCATGTTTACCGGACCCAGTGAACCCGGACCGGCTTTAACCACGGCACGAATTTCTTCTTCAGTCGCGAAAGTCAGCGGGCTTGCAACCTGCGGCAGTTTCTCAGCTTTAACTTCGTTCAGCTCGTGGTCACCGCGAACCAGCAGCGCAACCAGCGGGAAGCTACTGCCTTCAACGGCTTTAACCAGCAGAGTCTTAACCGTTTTTTCAATCGGCAGATTGAATTGTTCTACCAGTTCAGCGATGGTTTTCGCGTTCGGCGTATCAACCAGCGTCATTTCCTGGGTAGCAGCAGCGCGCGGTTCTTTCGGCGCGATAGCTTCTGCCAGCTCAATGTTCGCTGCATAGTCAGAGGTGTCGGAGAAGACCACATCGTCTTCACCGCTCTGCGCCAGCACCTGGAATTCGTGAGAGGCGCTGCCGCCGATAGAACCGGTATCGGCCTGTACGGCGCGGAAATCCAGCCCCATGCGGCTGAAGATTTTGCTGTAGGCCGCATACATTGCATCGTAGGTTTCCTGCAGGGATTCCTGAGAGGTATGGAAAGAGTAAGCATCTTTCATCAGGAATTCGCGGGAACGCATGACGCCGAAACGCGGGCGCACTTCATCACGGAACTTGGTCTGGATCTGATAGAAGTTCAGCGGCAGCTGTTTGTAAGAGCTCAGCTCGTTACGAATCAGGTCTGTAATCACTTCTTCATGAGTTGGGCCGAGTACGAACGGACGGTCACCACGGTCAGCAATACGCAGCAATTCCGGGCCATACTGTTCCCAACGACCACTCTCTTGCCACAGTTCAGATGGCTGAACCACCGGCATTAACACCTCGATCGCACCGGCATTGTTCATCTCTTCACGCACGATGTTTTCGACTTTTTTCAGAACGCGCACGCCGGTCGGCAGCCAGGTGTATAACCCGGAGGCCAGCTTGCGGATCATCCCGGCGCGCAACATCAGCTGATGGCTGATCACCTCGGCGTCGGCAGGTGTCTCCTTAAGAGTGGAGAGCAGGTATTGGCTAGTACGCATGTTGTTACGGTTCCAGTTGGAAGGTAGAGCAGGCTCAAGGCGAGCCTGGGACAAAAAAAGTGATTTAGTTTACCAGTGCAAAAGAAATGTCAAAAGAGAAGGGCGTGAATTTAACGCGGTTCCAGCGCAAAGACTTCAAAACCTGCGTCGGTGACGCGCCAGCGAACGTTAAAATCATGCAGCCAGACGGCATAGGTTTTGCCCGTTTCCTCACCTTTACGATAGGCCGGGCGCGGGTCCTGCGCCAGTACTTCACGGATAAACAGCGTTAACTGCGGATAGCGCTTCTCCAATGTCAAAAGCTGCTTTTCGACCTCTAAGGTAAAACTCACCGCCATCTCTGCCACTGGCGCACTTTGCGCATAGCTGGCACTGGCATCGGGAAGAGATTCGGCAAAGGGGAGATACGGTTTGATATCCACCACTGGCGTCCCATCGACCAGATCCAGACTGCCAAGCTTCAGAATCACGCTGTCTTTATGGCAAACAACCTCTTTCAGCTCTACCAGCGACATACCAATCGGATTAGGACGGAAAGTAGAGCGTGTGGCGAAAACACCCATTCTGGCATTACCACCAAGACGAGGCGGACGCACAGTTGGGCGCCAGCCGCCTTCCATCGTTTGATGAAAGACGAAAAGTATCCATAAATGGCTGAACGCCTCCAGGCCGCGTACGGCGTCGGCCTGGTTGTAGGGAGCAATGAGATGCAGTTCACCGTTGGCGCTTTTTACCAGACCTGGCTGGCGCGGAACGGCGAATTTTTCTTTATAGGGCGAGCGAATAACGCCTATTTGCTCGAACTGGAAACTGCTCATTTCGCCGTAATGTTAAGCGCAGAACCGATACATACAGCCTGACGATAGCAGCCTGGCGTACCGCTGGTAACTTCGCAGCTATGCAGTAATACCGCATTGGCTTTCATTTTAGAGGCATTGATTTGCATCCGCTTACGTGCGGTTGGAATGCTCGGCGGAGAGTCCTGATTGGAGGCCTGGCAAGAATCGCCACTGACTTCACCGAGATCGCGGAACGGTTTGCCGACTAATTCTTCTGCATTGGTATAAATTCGGACCGGCGCGGCGCGCGGTGCTTTCGGTTTTGCAGGCTCCGCTTTCGGCTGGGGTGCAGTGCTTTGAACGGGTTCGACAGGGGATCTGCTTAACATGGAACAGCCGCTTAGCATGAGTGCTACTAAACAGATCGGTAAAGCACGCATAGTATTTCCTCAATGTATGATCAAAACGTCAATATTGAATCAGGAGCTTGTAAAAATGACAAGACGGGCAAGCGCCCGTCCTGAATGATATTACAAATTGTGGAAACAGCCTAAAAATTACCAGCCTTTAACAGCGCCACCGTTAAACACTTTGTTCGCTGCTTCGTAAACTTCGTCAGACTGATAAGCCTGGACGAATTTCTTCACGTTCTCTGCGTCTTTATTATCTTCACGCGTCACGATCAGGTTTACGTACGGAGACTCTTTATCTTCGACAAAGATACCGTCTTTCGCCGGAGTCAGGCCAATCTGGCTGGCATAGGTGGTGTTGATAACCGCCAGAGCGATTTGCGCATCGTCCAGAGAGCGCGGCAGCTGCGGTGCTTCCAGCTCAACAATTTTCAGGTTTTTTGGGTTCTCAACAACATCAAGAACTGTTGGCAACAGGCCAACGCCATCTTTCAGTTTGATCAAGCCCACTTTTTGCAGCAGCAGCAGTGAACGACCAAGGTTAGTCGGGTCGTTTGGCACGGCAACCTGCGAACCATCCTGCAGTTCATCCAGCGATTTGATTTTCTTGGAGTAACCGGCAATCGGATACACAAACGTGTTGCCTACTGCGACCAGTTTGTAGCCACGATCTTTCAGTTGCTGATCAAGGTACGGTTTATGCTGGAAGGCGTTGGCGTCGATATCGCCTTTGCTCAATGCTTCGTTTGGCAGAACATAGTCGTTGAAGGTGACCAGCTCAACGTCCAGGCCATATTTGTCTTTCGCGACTTTCTGCGCGACTTCTGCAACCTGCTGTTCGGCACCAACAATCACGCCGACTTTAATGTGGTTTGGATCTTTTTCATCCTGACCGCAGCCTACCAGTGCCAGTGATCCAATCAGGGCTCCCACTGCCGCAAAGGTTTTGAATTTGAACGCCATACCTTATTCCTTCTTCAATTATTTATGTTGTGTTGAACGTTATTTGCGAGTGACAGCCCGGACGATGCGGTCGCCTGCGAACTGAATTAAATAAACCAGAATGACCAGCAATACCAGTACCGTATTCATCACCGTCGCGTTGTAGCCGATGTAGCCATACTGATAGCCAATCTGACCTAAACCACCGGCACCGACTGCGCCACCCATTGCGGAATAACCAACCAGGGTAATCAGGGTGATAGTTGCCGCATTCACCAGACCTGGCAACGCCTCCGGTAACAGCACTTTACGGACGATCTGCATTGGCGTGGCACCCATTGCGCGGGAAGCTTCAATTAACCCGGTTGGGATCTCCAGCAGAGCGTTCTCGACCATACGGGCAATAAACGGTGCTGCACCAACTGTCAGCGGAACAATCGCTGCTTGCAAACCAATCGATGTACCGACAATAACGCGAGTAAACGGAATCATCCATACCAGCAAGATAATGAACGGGATGGATCGGAAAATGTTCACAATCGCAGAAACGGTACGATACAGCTTCGCGTTAGCAATAATTTGCCCCGGACGCGTGACATAAAGCAGGACGCCAACCGGCAGGCCAATCACAAAACCAAAAAAACCGGATACGAAGGTCATTGCCAGCGTTTCCCATACGCCACGAACCAGCAGCCACATCATCGGCTCAGACATAACCCAGTACCTCTACTTTTACATGGTGTTCCTGCAGCCAGGCAATGGCGGCTTGCGTATCTTGTTGTGTGCCGTGCATTTCAGTCAGCATGATGCCGAACTTAACGCCACCGGCGTAATCCATCTGCGCGCTAATAATGTTGTTATTGACGTTGAAACGACGCGCGGTTTCAGAAAGCAGCGGGGCATCGACCGATTGACCGGTAAACTCCAGACGCAGCATCGGCACGCAGTCAGCGAATGGTTCCGCTTGCAGTCGTTCCTGATAGTCTTCCGGGATATCCAGATGCAGGGTCGACTGAATAAACTTCTGCGCTAGCGGCGTTTTCGGATGCGAGAACACTTCACTTACCGTGTCCTGCTCGATCAACTCGCCATTACTGATCACCGCCACGCAATCACAAATGCGCTTCACAACGTCCATTTCGTGGGTGATCAACAGAATCGTCAAACCCAGACGACGATTGATGTCTTTCAGCAGTTCGAGAATAGAACGTGTTGTTGCCGGGTCCAGCGCGCTGGTGGCCTCATCACACAGCAATACTTTGGGATTGCTGGCTAACGCACGGGCAATCGCCACACGTTGTTTCTGCCCACCGGAAAGGTTAGACGGGTAACTATCATGCTTATCGCCAAGACCAACCAATGACAGTAATTCTGTCACGCGACGTTTAATCTCGTCTTTCGGCGTGTTGTCCAGCTCCAGCGGCAGTGCCACGTTGCCAAAAACAGTGCGCGAAGAGAGCAGGTTAAAATGCTGGAAAATCATACCAATCTGGCGGCGAGCTTTGGTCAACTCGGATTCTGACAGCGTGGTAAGTTCCTGACCATCGACCAGCACGCTACCCTCGGTTGGGCGCTCCAGCAGGTTTACACAACGGATAAGCGTACTTTTACCCGCACCTGAGGCACCGATAACGCCATAAATTTGTCCAGCTGGCACATGCAGGCTGACGTTGTTCAACGCCTGGATGGTGCGGGTGCCCTGGTGGAACACTTTGGTGATATTCGAAAGTTTTATCATTGATTATTTATTATCGTCATTAAGTTAGTCGTGGCATTTCGAATGCCTGAAACGGTCAAAGCCGTCAATGAAATGGATGTTAAGGCATCCAGACGTCTAAATCAATCAGGTTTATGCGAAGAGCACTTTCTTGCAGGTCGAAACATGCGATACTAGCGTCACATGCCTTATTAAGGAGCTATAAAAGGTGGCGAAGAGCGTACCCGCAATTTTTCTTGACCGTGATGGCACCATTAATGTCGATCACGGCTATGTCCATGAGATCGACAACTTTGAATTTATCGACGGTGTTATTGACGCCATGCGCGAGCTAAAAAAAATGGGCTTTGCGCTGGTGGTAGTAACCAACCAGTCTGGCATTGCTCGCGGTAAATTTACTGAAGCACAGTTTGAAACGCTGACCGAGTGGATGGACTGGTCGCTGGCGGACCGCGATGTCGATCTGGATGGTATCTATTATTGCCCGCATCATCCGCAGGGTAGTGTTGAAGAGTTTCGCCAGGTCTGCGACTGCCGCAAACCACATCCGGGGATGCTTTTGTCAGCACGCGATTATTTACATATTGATATGGCTGCTTCTTATATGGTGGGCGATAAATTAGAAGATATGCAGGCAGCGGCTGCGGCGAACGTGGGAACAAAAGTGCTGGTGCGTACGGGAAAACCTATTACGCCTGAAGCAGAAAACGCGGCGGATTGGGTGTTAAATAGCCTGGCAGACCTGCCGCAAGCGATAAAAAAGCAGCAAAAACCGGCGTAATGATTAAAAGATGAGCGGTTGAAATAAAAATGCATTTTTCCGCTTGTCTTCCTGAGACGACTCCCTATAATGCGCCTCCATCGACACGGCGGATGTGAATCACTTCACACAAACAGCCGGTTCGGTTGAAGAGAAAAAATTCTGAAATTCAGGGTTGACTCTGGAAGAGGAAAGCGTAATATACGCCACCTCGCGACAGTGAGCTGAA
>NZ_CAWNSE010000006.1:0-3359 GCF_963876935.1 Escherichia sp. MOD1-EC4550 | reverse complement strand
AGCGGAACACAAAATATCAAGAGCGGCGGGAAAGCTGACACGACAAATATCTCCTCCGGGAGCCGGCAGGTTGTTGAGAAAGATGGTACGGCAACTGGCAGCAATATTAGCGCCGGAGGCTCGCTGATTGTCTATACCGGTGGTATCGCACATGGGGTTAACCAGGAGACGGGCAGTGCTTTAGTTGCCAACACGGGCGCAGGGACTGATATTGAAGGATACAACAAGCTCTCTCACTTCACTATTACCGGAGGGGAGGCTAATTATGTTGTGCTGGAAAATACCGGCGAACTGACGGTAGTGGCTAAAACCACGGCGAAAAATACTACCGTTGATGCTGGCGGTAAGCTGATTGTCCAGAAGGAGGCTAAAACAGATACCACCAGACTTAATAATGGTGGCGTTCTGGAGGTTCAGGACGGTGGTGAGGCTAAGCATGTTGAGCAACAATCCGGCGGCGCATTGATTGCTTCCACGACTTCCGGAACACTTATCGAAGGAACCAACAGTTATGGTGATGCTTTCTACATCAGGAATTCAGAAGCTAAAAATGTAGTGCTGGAAAACGCTGGCTCATTAACAGTCGTTACTGGTTCCCGGGCAGTTGATACGATTATTAATGCCAACGGCAAAATGGATGTTTATGGAAAAGATGTTGGCACTGTACTCAATAGTGCGGGCACCCAAACAATATATGCCAGTGCCACTTCTGATAAAGCAAATATCAAAGGTGGCAAGCAAACGGTATATGGTTTAGCCACTGAGGCAAATATCGAAAGTGGTGAACAAATTGTTGATGGTGGGTCAACAGATAAAACGCACATCAAAGGCGGCACGCAAACCGTTCAGAATTATGGTAAGGCGATCAATACCGATATCGTCTCTGGCCTGCAACAAATTATGGCAAACGGGACAGCGGAAGGTTCCATTATTAATGGCGGTTCACAGGTAGTTAATGAGGGCGGTCTGGCTGAAAACTCGGTACTTAATGACGGCGGCACACTCGATGTGCGGGAGAAAGGCAGCGCTACGGGGATACAGCAGAGTAGCCAGGGCGCGTTGGTGGCAACCACCAGGGCGACGCGGGTCACAGGGACACGCGCTGATGGCGTCGCGTTCAGCATCGAGCAGGATGCGGCGAACAATATCCTGCTGGCAAATGGCGGCGTGTTAACCGTGGAGTCAGACACCACTTCCGCCAAAACACAGGTCAATGCGGGCGGACGGGAGATCGTCAAAACAAAAGCCACTGCGACTGGCACGATGCTTACCGGCGGTGAACAAATCGTCGAGGGTGTGGCGAATGAGACAACGATTAACGACGGCGGAATACAAACAGTTTCGGCTAACGGTGAGGCAGTAAAAACAACGATTAATGAAGGCGGTACGCTGACAGTCAACGATAATGGCAAAGCGACAGATATCATCCAGAACAGCGGTGCCGCTCTCCAGACGAGCACGGCTAACGGTATTGAAATCAGCGGTACTCACCAGTACGGCACCTTTTCCATTGCCGGAAATTTAGCGACCAATGTGCTGCTGGAAAATGGCGGTAATTTATTGGTATTAGCAGGTACCGAAGCTCGCGATTCCACGGTTGGCAACGGTGGGGCAATGCAAAACCTGGGTCAGGACTTCGCCACAAAGGTTAATTCCGGTGGGCAATATACCCTTGGTCGGTCAAAAGATGAGTTTCAGGCTCTGGCCCGGGCAGAAGATCTACAGGTCGCTGGCGGGACGGCAATCGTCTACGCAGGTACGCTGGCGGATGCATCGGTCAGTGGCGCGACAGGAAGCCTGTCGTTAATGACGCCACGGGATAATGTTACGCCAGTTAAACTTGAAGGGGTGGTCCGGATTACCGATAGCGCGACATTAACTATCGGAAATGGCGTCGATACGACGCTTGCCGACCTGACGGCTGCCAGCCGGGGCAGTGTCTGGCTTAACAGCAATAATTCCTGTGCAGGCACCAGCAACTGCGAATATAGAGTAAACAGTTTGCTCCTCAACGACGGTGATGTTTATTTATCAGCACAAACAGCAGCGCCTGCCACAACTAACGGTATCTACAATACGCTGACCACCAGTGAACTTTCCGGCAGCGGTAATTTCTACCTGCATACCAACGTTGCAGGCTCCCGGGGCGATCAACTGGTCGTCAACAACAACGCCACTGGCAATTTTAAAATCTTTGTTCAGGATACCGGCGTCAGCCCTCAGTCTGACGACGCGATGACGCTGGTGAAAACAGGGGGAGGGGATGCTTCGTTTACGCTGGGTAATACCGGCGGTTTCGTTGATCTTGGGACCTATGAGTATGTCCTGAAAAGCGACGGCAACAGCAACTGGAACCTGACCAATGATGTCAAACCCAACCCGGACCCCAACCCAAATCCGAAACCGGATCCAAAACCAGACCCAAAACCGGATCCGAAACCAGACCCGACTCCCGATCCAACGCCGACACCCGTCCCGGAGAAACGCATCACGCCTTCTACGGCAGCCGTACTCAATATGGCAGCAACATTACCGTTGGTCTTTGATGCTGAGCTAAACAGTATTCGCGAGCGGTTGAACATAATGAAAGCGAGTCCACACAACAATAATGTCTGGGGGACGACGTATAACACCCGTAATAATGTCACCACCGATGCGGGTGCCGGGTTTGAGCAGACGCTGACCGGAATGACGGTGGGGATCGATAGCCGTAATGGTATTCCTGAGGGGATTGCGACGCTGGGCGCTTTTATGGGTTATTCCCATTCACATATCGGTTTTGATCGTGGAGGACATGGCAGTGTGGGCAGTTATTCTCTGGGGGGCTATGTCAGCTGGGAACATGAAAGTGGTTTCTATCTGGACGGTATCGTGAAGCTGAACCGCTTTGAAAGTAACGTAGCCGGTAAAATGAGCAGCGGTGGAGCCGCCAACGGCAGTTATCGCAGCAACGGGCTGGGCGGTCACATTGAAACCGGGATGCGATTTACCGATGGTAACTGGAACCTGACGCCGTATGCATCGTTAACGGGGTTCACCGCTGATAACCCCGAATATCATTTATCCAATGGTATGGAATCGAAATCAGTCGATACCCGCAGTATATATCGTGAACTGGGCGCAACGCTGAGTTACAACATGCGTCTGGGGAACGGCATGGAAGTTGAGCCGTGGCTGAAGGCGGCTGTGCGCAAAGAATTTGTCGATGATAACCGGGTGAAAGTGAATAATGACGGTAATTTTGTCAATGATTTGTCGGGCAGACGTGGAATATACCAGGCAGGTATTAAAGCCTCATTCAGCAGTTCGTTAAGCGGGCATCTCGGGGTGGGGTATAGCCATGGTGCCGGTGTGGAATC
>NZ_CAWNSE010000005.1:0-25401 GCF_963876935.1 Escherichia sp. MOD1-EC4550 | reverse complement strand
GGGCATCTCGGGGTGGGGTATAGCCATGGTGCCGGTGTGGAATCCCCGTGGAACGCGGTGGCTGGTGTGAACTGGTCGTTCTGACCATCAACGAAAAAGCCCACATCTGTGGGCTTTCATATCACCAGGAGCCGCGGCTCCTTTGCGTATCCTTTTATGTCTCCTCACCGTCTGGTCGGTGTCTTGCTGAGACTTCTAACTTCCTGTTTTTGTTGGTGTTGTCCTTGCACCGTCCAATCATGATTGCTGGCGGAGTCTGAATAAATTACTCAATGCTTTAAATATAAAGGATTTTTTCGTATTCAACTTTCAGTTGTGTACCTAAACGTGTACCAATTAAAGGATCTCAGGTTCAACATCCTTGCTCCAGCGGAGACGGCTAATGGACTTGAATTTTGCTATGCCTAGCTGATTTCGCTCATTTCTAGACTTTGACCCCGGAGCTTGAAGAGCTGCGACTACTACATCTCGTGATGCTTCATACATGGCAAAAGCATCATAATTTTCATCAAGCAAAACTAAAAGAACAGAATCAAATGGCTTAGCTATATCAATAGCACCAATTCTCGCAGAGACTTTTTTAGGATCAGGCATATATCGACCTTTGATTTGAACTCTATATTCTTTCCCGTCCAAAATCTCAGTCGCATCGTATCCGGACTGACGTGCTGAACATAGTGACAACCCGAGAAGAGTTGCAGCTTCATGTTCAGCTATTTCTCCAGTGATTCCGAGAGGCTTATTGGTTAGTTTGTAATACCTTAGCGCCACATCTTTAGCTTCATTTAGTATGTTTAAAATTTTTTCATGGTTTTCTTGAAGCAAAGTAGTCCCCATAAAATTCCCTTTTGCTTAACACGTTACGAATTAACGTGCTGTCTTGGTGAGGCTTTCAGCTAACTTGGATCTTTCCATAAAGTATGGAGAGCTACATCATACTCAAAAAAAGTTTTTTTACATTTAACTGTTCACACTGTTCACCATGCTTATTTTCTATTTTAAATCATAAAGATAAATGGTGATGAGTTGGTGAAGAGTGAACAGTCGACTCTTCACCTTTGTGATTTTTTCTCGCTCTGGATGCGCCCGGTCAGGCGATGTGGTGGAGGGATAAAAAGTTTTTTTAGGTTTTACTGTTCACACTGTTCACCTATGGTTTTTTATCAATAATTTCATGGTGATACAGGGTGAATATACGGTGAAGGGTGAACAGTGGATTGTTCACCCTGTGGCAATGGCCAGAAAGGAAAAGACCGGCTGTTGCCGGTCTGAGTGAGGTTATGTCGCTGTGGGGGCGTCACACTTCGGCAGCCAGTCGCCGTAGCTTTCCTCTTTCAGCGACAGGTTGGTTTGTATCCCCTGCTTGGTGTGCCGCTTCTCATAATTCAGGCCGTACTCTTTCAGCATCATGGGCAGCCCCAGCCCGAACATTTTCAGGCTGAGCACGTTCCTGTATCCGTTAGCCTCCATATAGGCCAGATACGCATGATAGAGATATTTACGATAATTACGCGGGATGATGCTGGCATTCCCCATAAACATCCCGTTGGTCTGCGGGAGCATCTCCAGATAGCCGCAAAAATCAAACGTCGGGTCAGCATCGCGCATAATGCTGAGTGCCTCGTCGGAGTTCTGCTGCGACTGGAGCAGTGCGCGCGCGGTCATCGGGTCGCTGAATTTCTGCATAAGCTGGCGCACGATGACGGCCAGCTCGCGTGCAATTTTATCCCTGAGCTGCGGGTCGCGTTCCTCCGGGGCAATCTGCTCCGGGAAATGAATAATCACCCGGCGACGGGAGACGCCGCCGCTGCGGTCGGTGAAGCGCATCGGGTTATTGTTCACGGCCAGAATCACCGCCGGAATATGCGTTGAGTACGGATTCTGGTATTTCGGGTCAACTGAAACTGCATCGCCGCCGGTGATGGCCTTGAGTCCTGCGCCGTCACCGCTCCATTTTTCCTGGTCTGGCAGACGGATTAGCGAGAAGCCAATCAGGGAGGCACGCTTGCGCGGGTCTTCCAGTGTGTCGATATCGGCTGACGTGGCATTATCTTCCCCGGCGAGCAGGGTCGCGATTTCGGCCAGAATACTTTTGCCGCTCCCGCCGGGACCGGTGACTTCGAGAAAGAGCTGCCAGTCGTAGCGGTTCGCCAGCACCATAAACAGCGCAGCCAGAATCACATCGCGTTTTTGGGGATTTTTACCGGCCGCACGGTCGAGCCAGCGCCAGAAGTTCGTCGCGTAAGTCTCCAGCGTTTCTCCGTCCACCGGCGGGGTGAAATCCACGTCGCACAGCGTGCGCAGCCAGTGCGATTTACTGTGCGGGCTGAACAGGCCACTTTGGGTATCGAGTTCCCCATTGCGAAAGCCAATCAGACGGCGCGCCGGTGTATCCTGCTGCGGAATAATCAGTTTCAGGGTCTCGACCACCGAGGCAATTTTCCCTGACGAGAACGGGGCGCGCAGGCGCTGGAATAAATCAGCCACATTCCGTGAAAAAGTGGCGGCAGGGATATTTTTCCAGATGCCGTTTTCATAGCGGGACAGGAGCTGGCCGTTAGCATCCACCGCCAGCGCTTCGCTGTAGTGCTCATGCACCCGCAAAGCCTTGTCGCTGGCGCTCATGGCGGTAAATTCCGCCTCGCTCATGGTGTCGAACGGACTTTGCGCCGGTGGCCGGATGGCGTCATAAATGGCTTTCCGGGTGGCTTCTTCACCTTTCTGCATAAACGCATCATTCCAGTCACCGAACACCGGCGGCAGGGCAACAATGCCCTCACAGGCATCTGCGGCCGCAGCGGCTTTACTCTGGCCGTCGCCGTTAAGGTCACGGTCGGCGGCCAGGACAATCTGACAGGCCGGATATTTCTGACGGGCAAGGCTTGCCAGAGAAAGGAGGTTCACGGAGGACAGCGCCACCATGACGGTTTCCCCTGTCAGGTGATGCACGGTGAGCGCGGTCGCATAACCCTCCGCAATCCACAGGCGTTTTCCGGCCTGTTTTTTCCCTTCGATGATATGACATGCCCCTTTGACCTGCCCGCCTTTCAGGGTGCGTTTGAGACCGTCTGCATTGATAAGCTGAAGGTTAACCAGTACGCCGGTATTGTCATACAGCGGGACAACCACATCCCCGGCGCGGAACGTCACGCCGCCGGTTTTATGCATGGCGGTGAGCGTCAGACATTCCAGAGCGGGGAAACCCTTGCAGGTGAGGTAGGCATTGCTGGTGGCTGGTCGGGTTTTCTCCATGAGCCTGACGGCCAGCGTGGCCGCCGCTTTGCGGTCGGCCTCCGTTTCAGCCTCTGCGACCGCAATCACTTCCGGGGCAACCGGCGGCAGGTTGCCGGTCTCGGCGTTCACCTTCCCGGCCGCCTCTGACGGGGTCACGCCAAACACTTTTTCTACCAGCTTAAGCCCGTCACCCGCGCCGCACTGATTGCAGAACCACGTCCCGCGTCCCTCTTTATCGTCAAAGCGAAAGCGGTCGGAGCCGCCACACACCGGACAGGTCAGATGGCGGTTTTTGATGACCGTTACCCCCAGCGCCGGGAGAATGCGCGGCCAGTGGCCGCACGCCTGTTTTACGGTGTCCGTTACGTTCATTTTCATGGTGTTCTCCCTCAGTGCAGTGCCGGTGCGGTGATATGACGGGCGCAGAGTTCATCCATCACGGCCAGCCCGAGAAAGGACAGCGACGGCGCGGCCTTGAGTGGTTCGGCTTCCATTAAATCTTCGAGCAGGGCACAGGCAATCTGGCGGCCTTTTTCCTCGCCGTGCTGGCGCAGGTAAAAGCCCTCCAGCTCGGCGGCAATGGCGCTTTCCAGCGCGTCGAGGGTGAGGTGCGGGTAGCGGTGCTGGCGTTCGCACAGGGTCAGCCATGCACAGGCCACGGCGCGACGATACTGCGCGGCGCGTAATACGGGCGGTAATGGCTGTTTCATACGTTACCCTCCCCGGTCAGCCACTGCTGATTGCAGCGTTCGACCACGCCGTCGAGCTGGGCGGTCATGAGGTAAATCACGGAGGTGAGCTGTAACTGCTGCGCCGGGTCACGACGAACGGTGGCGCAATCCTGCACCTGCATCAGCTCATTGACGAGCTGGCCGACATTGCGCATATGCTCAAGGCATTCGAGGTCACGGGCGGTAATGGTGGTGTGTCTCATGCGCGCACCTCCAGAACCGGCAAACGGCCAGCGAACGAGAGGATGTAATCGCGAACGAGGGAAAGGCGTGCGGCGTGCTCGTCACCGGCAACGGTGCGCAGCATGCAAATACGGGGTTTACGGTCTGCGCGACGAACGGCGGCAAACACAAAGACAAACTGCGGGTGTGACGGGGTGAGGGTCATAGCCATAAGGGCAACCTCCATAGTTAGCTGGTTACAGCTACCATCGGAGTTCCTACGCTCATGGGTGGTAGCCCAGACGGGGGTAGGAATACCGGTAACTATGAGAACCGGCCAGCCCGAAGGCTGCCCCGCCTGAGCCACCATTACGCGATACCCACAATGGCGAAAAGGCCACTGTGTATTGAATGGGTGCATCAAGGCACAGACACAAAAAAAGACGCAAGGCGCGTCCGGTGTCGCCATAGTTAAACACGGGTTCCTACGCCCGGCTGCCGATTTTGCGACAGCGGGAAAACTATACCTGGAAACGGCGAAAAGAAGCAAGCCAGAAAAAGGGGCTGTTTGCTGAACGGTCATCATCATGCGTCATAGCCCCGGTTACGTTCGGCAATGCGATCCGCCATCCATGCAGTGATTTCAGACTGCGCCCACGCCACATTTTTCCCGCCGAGGGAGATTTGTTTCGGGAAGGCTTCCCGGCTGATGAGGTCGTAAATGGTCGAGCGGGACAGGCCGCACAGATGCATCACTTCGGGCAGACGGATAAAGCGTTCGTGAACGGTATCAGAAACCGGCATCAGCGGCGCGGCAGGGGTAGAAGACGGGGAAGAAAAAGCGGTGTGCATCGGGCTACCTCACAAAGTCCATACAGTGCCGGTCGTGTCCGTCCGGCTTCGGGTAGCTCTCTATTTTGTGAATATTTTCCCTCAGGGCAACAAGTCATTTTGTAGTACTCCACCACACAACAGAGCGATTTTTATACAGTGGCAAACGTTGGCCGTTTTTTGGCAAACGTTGGCAAACCGGTGGCCCATTGCTGATTACTTTTGTTTATATACTTCTGTTTTTTTAATCGCTAAAAAATCTAATAGGTTGACTGGCTTCACAAAGTGAAGGGTGAACAGTGGTGAACAGACGGTGAACAGTCAGACCCTCAACTATTCACCCTTTAACTTACTGTATCGCTTATCTTTTTATTTAGGGTGAACAGTGGTGAATAGTTATAAGCAAAAAAACAAACGGTGAGTAAGGTTTTCCTGCGACCCTTCTCTGGCCAGCCTGATTTTAAGGTCTGTTTGTGCCAGCACTCTGACAACGGCAATGAATCGTGTTGTTGTGCAGGAGGCGTCAGAATCATTTCAGGTTGAACACACGGAGAGCCTGAACATGAAACCCGAACTCATTATCAAAGCCATGCAGACCGTTATCAGTAAACAGGATGAAGGCGCGGAACAACGTATTGCCGGTGCGCTGGCCGCACTTAACGAAGCAAAAGACGCACACACGGCCAGCATGGGTAAACTCAGCGACATTGAGGCTTCCATTCAGCGTTGTGAGCAGGAACGACAGACTGCCCTCAGTGAAAGCGCACAGGCCGAACAGGACTGGCGCAGCCGCTTTCGAACCCTGCGCGGCAACCTCACTCCTGAACTGAAAGCTGAACACAGTAAACGTATCGCCAGCCGAGAACTGGCTGATGAGTTCACCGGTCTGATTACCGAGCTGGAGAAAGACAAAGGCCTCGCCATGCTTGGCGCATGCTCCTCCGGTACGGCTTATATCAGCGCCCACGAAAAAGCATTCACCACTTACGCCAACAGCGAATGGAAGAAAGTGCTGGCCGGTATCAGCCCTGCACTGTTACGTGCCTTCCTGTTGCGTATACGGTCGCTGGAAATGAGCGGAGAAACCTCGCCGCGTGCGACCGTGACCCGCGAGCTGGGCGATGCCCTGAATCTACAGTCAGCCCTGTATCATTTCGATATGGAGCAGGAACCGGTTCTGTCCGTAACGGGCATGAATCGCCCGGTCATAACCGGGGTTGATATGGCGCTGTTAAGAAGCCCCGCCAGACGGATGAAGCTTGCCGCTGAACTGGCCGCAAAAGACCACGAACAGGCAGAGGGCTGAATTATGTTTCACTGTCCGTTCTGCAAAAAGACCGCGCACGTCCGTACCAGCCGTTATCTGTCGGAAAACGTCAAACAACGTTATCACCAGTGTACCAATATCGAATGCTCGGCCACTTTCCGCACCATCGAGTCGGTTGACGGTGTGATACGTGCCGCACCGGAAAAAACCGACCCCGCACCGGTGACGCCACCGCCGCCGCGTAAAGTACAGGGCTGCTACAGCTCGCCGTTCCGGCATTAATCAGGAGAGAGACACGTGACCACTGTGACATTGCAGCAGGCCTTTGAGGCCTGTCAGACGAACAAAAACACTTGGCTGAAACGTAAAGCCGAACTGGCTGACCTTGAGCTTGAATACCGTGAACAGCTCCTTGCTGGTGACGAACAAATCCCGCGCAGAATGCAGGATTTGCGCGACAATATCGACGTGAAAAAATGGGTGATTAATCAGGCTGCCGGTCGCTATATCCGCTCACATGAGGAAGTGCAGCACATCAGCATCCGCAACCGGCTCCATGACTTTATGCAGCAGCACGGCGCGGATCTGGCCGCCACGCTGGCGCCTGAGCTGATGGGATATCACGAACAAATTCCCGCAGTAAAACAGAGCGCCATGCAGCACTCGGTTGATTATCTGCGTGAAGCCCTGTCGGTGTGGCTGGCCGCAGGTGAAAAAATTAATTATTCCGCGCAGGACAGCGACATTTTAACGGCTATCGGATTCAGGCCTGATGCGGCCTCGCGGGATGATAATCGCCAGAAATTCACCCCGGCACAGAACCTGATTTACACCCGCCGACGTGCAGAACTGGCCGCACGGTAGCACGCAAAAAAAAAACCCGAAAATTCCGCTATTTTTTCTGAAAAAAGCCATGCATCCATAAGGTGCATGGTTTTGCATGCAAATCCTCGTATTTTTTATCCCACGCAACACCAGTACCGGCGCGGCCTGAGTCGGGTCATGCACCTGCATTAAAAGTGACCTCTTAAGCGGGCAGGCGTGGCGGGGAGAGCATTGCGCGCTAATTGGTAATGAGCTAATTTACACAAATCAATATACAGGGCATGCAAAACCATAGAGGGTTTTATCTTTGGTTTACAATACCCAAAAAACATAAGGACGAATGATGGGTAAAAGATTGTTTTGTTATATCTCTGGTTTTTTTATTTTTTTTACTTTATGTATTCTTGTTTTTTTTTGTAAAAATGAGTGGTGGTGGTTGTTTTCTAATTCTAGTGATTTAAAAAAATTGGGGTTTGATTGGATATTTAGTGCTTGGGGGGTCTCCTTAGGTATACACGGTACAATCAGTGCGTTGTCATTAACTTTTATGAGTGTGACTGTTGATGCTGTTAATAAATCCTCACCTCATGCGTTGGAAAGTTATATTAGGAAAAAGATACTGGATGAAATCAACCTTGTGCAGTTTGGTATTGATGCAATATCAACCTTGATAATTTCATTCTTCTTTTTTGTTTTTGGTGGTGGTATTGCTCAGTATGTGGTGTCACAATTACTATCAATGTATTTTCTTTTGAAGTATTTTAAAACATACTTGAAATTATTTAACATGTCACGTAATAAGAACTTCGCTGTTGAGTATTTACAATCTCACTGCTCAAGTCTTGTCAAGGGTTATACCTTGTTAGAGGATGCTAACTCTGAATTACATGATAAGATTTTAAATCTAGTTAGAGATTTACCAAATGGATATTATTCTTATGGCAAAATGAAAATGCAAAAGCAACAACCATATAGCATAGGGATATATGGGGGTGATAATGTTTTGACTGTTGACATAGATTTAGAGAAATTCCATAAACTAAACAATTTTTTAAATGGAATGAAGATAAAAGGTTTATTGGATGAATATGAAATTATTGTGCCAAATATTAACCTGCATAGTAGTGGAAGCAAAACTATAGAAGTTAATTATACGGCTAAAAAAATTTTGGATAAAAAATCATCAAAGAAAGTTTCTTCTTTGATTGTTGGTGTGTTAATAACAGATAATGAATTTAAAGTGATTAATCATTATGATGAATTAATTAATGGGGTTGTCATCTATCTGTATAGTGCTCTTTTGGAAAATAACAGAGAGTCAATAAGAAATGCTATTAATGTTTTTTCATGCTTAGTTAATGGGGATGTTTCAGCATATCCTTTTGATATAGCTTTTGGACTGTCATATCAATATTTAAATAATTCGGATGTGAAAAAAAATTCTATTGATGAGTTAATGAATAATTTTTCTGAGTTGAATGTTAATCTTAGAAAGAAAACTGCCGCGTTAGAATTTATAATACAGATAGCAAAACTCTCTTTAAATAGAGATGACTTTAATGCTTTTATCAAAAATCATGAAGATACCTTGAATAGTTATTTGAGTTATCACGATGATAACGCAGACTATTATGAAGTCATTAAAGGGTTGATTGAATCTGCATGCAATGAGTTAGATTACAGTGCGATAATGTTTTGGGGGGATTACTTTAATGCAGGAACTAAGCATCTTAGTGTCAAGTATTTGAATTTAGAAAAAAGAAATGCTAGCGAAATTATTTCTGTTATATTTAAAATTCAGCGGTTTGTTTTAACTGTTCTTCAGATGCGTTGGAGCGCAATTCAAACTGACAATAAAAGTGACGTGGAGATCGATGCGATAATTAATGCTAGCAAATTGTGGAGCGATCTTGCTATCTTTTCTAATTATACAGATGAAATTGAGTTATATGGAATGTTATTTGGTTCTTATGAAGAAAGAATTCGTGCAAGTATAGATGAACAACGAATTAGAAATCTCCCGGAAGGTGAGGCCTATACTGTTACAGAATATCACTATGCAATAAGAGCATTAGTCTTTATATTATTGGTTTTGGCTGTAAAACGTAGAGGGTTTAACCTGAGATACTTGTACGACTGGCGTAAATTAGTCGATGTGGTGGGATTTAGTTCTAACGACTATCACCTGCTAATTAAAGCGTGTGAGTCTCCTGAATTAGATATAATGGTAACATCTATGGGGTATGATAATAATGAAGTGAAAAGGGAAGTGGATTTAATTAAAGATAAATTTGATATGATGTTGGAGTATAAGAGCAAAGAAGTTACGAGAAAAGTTATAAAATCGACAATGGATAAGAACATTGTATTACGCTTTAAAATAGATGTGAATTTACATTTAAATAAATGGCTTGTTAGTACATTAAATGTTGATTTATCCAAGCTTCCTATATGCCATAAAACAAGTGAACTAATTTTTTATCCATCAAAACGTGAGTTTTTAGGCGTGGTTGATGATGTTTCATATTTATCAAGTGCTGGGCTATATGGCGATGGAATCATATCTATATATAAGCAGCAATTATTCAATTGTGTCAAAGCAGGAGGGCGTTTTTTAAAATTTAATGATGCTGATATAGAGAAGAGTAATTATATATTATTTGTGAATAAAAATTCAGTTAAGAACTATAATTATGAAGTTTATAAGGATTATAAGTTAACTTACTTCTTTGAGGACGAAAATGCCTTGAATAATATTTATGCTGTAAGTTTGGATAGTTTTACCTTCTTTAGAGGCTTTGATAGTAATGATGCTTGTCATATCGAAATTAAACAAATAACAAAAGATAATTACCGTCTTTATTCAAGAGCAAGAAATTTAAATGATGATGATGAGATTTTCGAAAAGGTAATATTGAAACTCTACCCTAATTTTAAAGTGTCTTTTAATATTGATGATGTAATATTTACTGAATAAAGAAGTGGAGCCTGCATTTCAGCAGGCTCTATTTACTTCTTATAGACCTGTGCACCCCACCAGTTAAATAGTATTATTTTTTTATCTAGATATGTAGAACGATTATAAGCTCTTCTAACTTCATTTCTATCAGAGTGTGCTAGAGCAGACTCAATGACGTCAGCATTGAATCCCGCCTCGTTCATAGCTGTACTCGCAATTGAACGTAAACCATGTGCAACCAACTTTCCACCATAACCAATCCGCTTTAAGGCAGCGTTCGCCGTCTGGCTATTCATTGGCTGTTTGGGATCATTTCTACTGGGGAAGACATGTTCACGATGAGCACTAATAGGCTTCATTACTTCCAAAATTTCTAACGCCTGGGTTGATAAAGGAACGATATGCTCTCGATTTGCTTTCATCCGCTCTGCTGGAATTGTCCAGAGCCTGGCATCAAGATCGATCTCTACCCACCGAGCGCCAGAAGCCTCAGATGGACGCACGAGCGTCAGGAGTTGCCATTCAATTAGACAGCGGGTCGAAACTGAGAGATTCGACATCACCAAAGAGCGCATGAGCTTTGGCAATTCTTCTGGTCGAAGTGTCGGCATGTTTTGCTTTTTCGGTTTCTCAAATGCCATTCCGACACCCGATGCCGGATTAGCATCAATCAGGCCTGTGTTAACTGCGTAAATCATTATTTCGTTAATGCGCTGGACCAAGCGACGAACAGTTTCTAATGCACCTCGTGCTTTGATTGGTTCCAACGCTTCAACTATAGTTCTGGCCTTAATCTCCTGAACAGGAATCGCGCCTATTGCAGGGAACACATCCTTATCCAAAGAGCGCCAAATATCTTTAGCGTAGTCTTCAGTGACACTTTTGCTCTTCATTTTGAACCAGTTGGCGGCCACAGTTGAGAAAATACTATCCAACTCAATCTGACGTTGTTCTGATGCCTGCTCTTGTTGCTGCTGCGGATCCATACCTTGCGCAAGCGTGGTTAAGTGCTGGTCGCGTATCTGACGAGCTGCTGCGAGTGTAAGGGCAGGATATGAGCCGAGACTCAAATTTGTGCGGCTGCTGCTTCCCGGTCGTTGATAACGGAAGCGCCAGAGTTTTTTACCAGTGGTTTTGACGAGCAAGAACAAGCCATCACCATCATGAAGGGTGAAGTCTTTTTCACGGGGTTTGGCTTTAAGGATTTCATTGTTAGTGAGGGGGCGTGTGATACGCGCCATGTCTGGATCCCTTCCATAATTGGTACACGTTTAATGGACCACAGTATAGCGTGTACCTAAACGTGTACCAATTTTCTCTGGATTTAGCCGGATGTTCTCGGACAACGACAGACACAAAAAAGCCCGCAGGGCTTGTGCCGTGCGGGCTTTCTGTGCTTCACCGGACGTATCCGGATCATGATTTGGTGGAGCTGGCGGGAGTTGAACCCGAGTCCGTATTTTTATAATTAGCTGAAATAAAACGATTAATACTAACCATTTTATTCTGCGGATCTTTTGCGGCTCCTTTTATGTCTGGATGTGGTCGTCAACACATCCTCTTTTAAATACAGGCGCTTTTACCTTAGTTGGATCATCTGTTTTAAAGATTTTCAATCGTTCACTGAAGAACATTACCTCAGATCCTTTGTACCGATCTTGAGCACTGTAGTTTATTCCATATACTAATGATGATGTCTTATACATAGCTTGGATCTCAGGAGTGTTATCGTAAGAAACAATCCAAGGTGTTTTAATATTATTCTGTACGACTTTTGCAACCCTAACATGATCATCATGATTATAATGGTTGATATATAAACCTTTACCTTTTATGTAATAAGGTGGATCCAAATATGTTAATGAGTTTTGTGGCAATTGAATAACTATTTTTTTAATGAAATCAATTGCATCCATGTTATATAAATCTATTCTGTGACGATTTTCTGATATTTTATGGATTCGAGAAATCAAATCACTCTTATTATAGCGAGCGTCAAGCTTCCATTTCCCTTCTTGATTTTTACCGCCAATTACTCCACCTTTTAATATTCCAGAACGATTTGTTCTATTGAGAAAAAAGGTTGAGAAACCAATTGTTAAAAGATCATGGTCTTTAGGATTATTAATTATATCTTTCTGCCTAAACCATTCATCCATTGTAACTTCAGTTCTTTCAATTAAAGAACATAATTGATCTGCATGATTTAATACACTGTGCCAAAAAGCATAAACAGAAATATTAATATCATTAAGGATGATTTTTTCAGCTGCATTTAGATGTAACAGTTTCAATGCTAAACCAGCACCCCCAGCATATGGTTCGGCATAATGTATAGGCGAAAGATTATTTTCTTCAATAAGCCGAAGCATGAAATTTGCAAGCTTGCCTTTACCGCCAGGATAGCGAAGTGGGGTGTTAAAACGCATATGATACCTCTAAATGTCAGATCTAAAGTATATCAAAAAAAGGGCTTTGTGGCCATCACATAAAGCCCTTTTTAATCAATTAGTTATCTGACAGATATGATGAGATGGTAGCAGAATCGACACCATGTCCACTTGTCATAATAACTTTAAGACTCTTTATTAGTTCATTCTTGAAGCTATCCGATTGCACAGGATTTTTCTCGACCCAATATCGATATGGGTTATCTTTAACTCGCCCTTTTACTTGGGCCTGAAATTGAGTCGTATGTGCAAAATCTTTAAACAGTTTTCTAACTATCCCGCCATGGTTTTTGTTAACTTTTTTATAATTATCTATAAGGATTTTTAAATCAATCGGAGCGTTACCAATTTTTAGCGTTGCAATTATGTCTTTAGCTGTTTTCATAAAAACAGCTTTTGTAAATTTATTTTTATTTTCCCAATATGCATCATCAGGTGGTAAATTATATAAAAACTCAAAAATCATTTGGTCTGGAGGTAAGGTGCTTGGAAGCAAACATAAGTTTTTTTCTTTTTTGGCTTTTTTTGCATTAGCACTATTGTCGTGAACAACATCACCGTCTAAGACGATCAAGCTTTTAGCTGTAAATTCTGGTATTTTTCTTGCCATTAAGTCAAGCATGGCAGAGCAGCTAATATTTATATTCCCTAATGGATTTAATATTTTATTTATTTTTCGATCTGTTATCAATTGTTTGAAAAAGTCGAAACCTTCTTTGTCTTCAAAATATACATTTGCCTTTGGAAGACAAATGTCATCATTAATTTTTACAGTTTCAACATGTAAATCAGCGTGGATATCTGTCCATGAAAGATTATTCTTTGTTTTAATATCTCCATATGTGTCTGTAAGATATATTGTTTTAAAGCTATCACTATCTTGTTTTGAACGATTATAGATATCCTCTATTATTAATGGAGAGTGCGAGGTCATGATTATTTGCAGATCGTATTGTTTTGCTGCTTTAGTTAGAATATTAATTAGCTCTAACTGTGCAGCAGGGAAAAGACCTGCATCGGCTTCATCAATTAACAATATTCCGCCATGATAATCAGAATAAGTTTCCTTCAATCTTTTAAATGAAAAAATTGCTTGGATTAATTGTCCAACATTATCTTCACCAACAGATACTGATTGGTGATCATAATTGTCACCATGGACAACCATTGAATCGATAGTACCTTTTGTTGCTGTTACTGAGCTTCCATTGTTTTTTAGTAAGAGTTGGTTACTCATCATTCTGATTTCATCAGAATTTTCATTGATGTACTGAACATCCCGTGTTGAGTAATCAGTCCTTAATGTAATAGGAAGAAGTCGTGCTAAGCTTAAAAAAATAACAGGATGAGTAACGTTTCTACTTTGGTTTTTTTCCGGTATTGAATCATTTCCCCTGACTACAGGCCTTGATTTATCTCTGTCACTGTAGCTGTATAAACCTAATGTTAGTTTTTCAAGATGTTTGTTCGATGCACCATCATAGACACTAATTTTGACGTCCATTGAACCAGGAACATCAAATTGTTCTGAAAGCCTAAAATGTTCGCTGAAAGCTGACTTGAAGCTGCCATTTGTTAATGTTTTATATTGTGTTAAATCAGTCTCAGGGTTTTTGGTAAAGTCCTTTGTAAAGCTAAATATTTGGGCGATAATGCCAAGAATTGTGGATTTAGATGTGCCATTTTTACCACAAATAACAGTTAGGCGAGAACCAAACTCGATGTTTATATTTTTCAGTCCGCGAAACTTCACAACATTTATATTTTTTAGTTTGGTAATTTGATTTGCCATGTTTCTATCTTGCTCCGTAAAATGGCCACAAATTGTGGCCAATAGTTTCATGCTTGGATTATATTGTTATCTTCTTCAAGCTTGTTTGTCCATCATATTCCTTCAGATATGAGCCATAGTGCCTGAAAAGCATCTCAGGCCCTTTATGCCCCATTTGAGCTGCAAGCCAAAACAGGTTTGCTCCTCGGCTGATATGGCTGGTGGCGAATGTATGCCTGGTTTGATATGGGTTTCTGTAACGAATACCTGCTTTTCGCAATGTTGGCACCCATGCTTTTTTCCTAATTGCATCAGCACTTGCCCAAGGCTTATTGGTCTTTGGATCTTCAAAGACAGTAGCATCCTTCATGAATGTAAATGGCTTCTGATTTATCAGCGCCAACATTGCCTCTTCTGTCAGTTCAACTTTCCGAGTACCTGCTTTTGTCTTTGTCCCTTTGATAACACCGACAACACTTGCGCTCTGGACATGGGCAGTTTTTCCAACAAAGTCGATATCACGCCATCGAAGGGCACATAATTCAGAACTACGCAGGCCTGTATGTATAGCGAACCGGAACAGATTTTCCCATTGTTTGTTTCCGGCTGCTGCTAGTAATGCATCAACTTCTGCTGGTGATAGCGGATCAACCACGTAGCTGCTTTCTGCTTCTGACTTATCACTTTGGTAGCGCGAAGCAGTTACCAACGATACGGGGTTAATTTGAAGTACCCCATCGGTTACGGCTTCATCAAGTGCTGACCGCAGGAAAGATAACTGGTTGCGAATTGTTTTTAAGGTCGTTTTCTGGCTTTGAATCCACGCTTTCAGGATTGCTGGTGTTAATTCACTTGCAGGGCAAATGTGGAGTGAGGCTAACGCACTACGGCATTTTTTATAACCACCAATCGTAGAGGGTGAAAGTTTTCTCGTTTCGCAGATTTCAAGGTATTCGTCCAGGTACATTTTTACCGTTTTGCCTGCAGCAGCATTACCAAAAATTTTCAAACGAGCAGAACGGGGAAAATATTCCGCATAAATGAATGTTCCCCTTTCGATCTTATTATGAATTTCGCCGAGTGTGCGCTCGGCGTATTTTATGTTCTTTGGTGTTACTTCCAGATTGGAAAGAGGCTCACGACATTTAACTCCTTTGTAGGTGAAAGTTATATTGATCGTTTCGCCCTGGCGGTGTTTCCTGATTGTTACGCCGCGCGGTAGTTTGAGCAGTTTTGTCTGGCCCATTTTGCAACCTCACTAAGATCAATCCACCTCTCCTTAACGCCTTCAACCTTTAAAACCTGAACACCTTCACGCCAAACACCGCGCTGTACACGTTTGTTTATTGCTTCAGGAGTTTCGCCAGTTTCTTTGCAATAAGTTGAGATTGGAACACAATCGAGGTTCAGCATATGTTTCTCCACTTAGCCCGCTGCACACGGGCAGTAATATCAAATTCCAGTCCTGATAATTAATTTTGTTCCCTGGTTGCTACCTGTTTTATTGGCCTGATGCTGTCCAGTAGCAGACGGCGACGCATGTTAGGTGCCCCCCAACGGTAACCAGTCTTTTTGTCGTAGGATTCACAACGTCCGGCAACCCAGGACGTTTCAGTGGAATGTAATTTCATTCGCTTTTCACCGTCTCGGGTGATAACAATTCCTGTATGAGTTTTTATCACGCTCATTTCTTAGTCTCTGGTGCTTTCGGCATTACTGCCCAGTGAGTGATATTGACGTTTTCAAGGTCCCCGACCTGAAATGTCCACTGCCATTCTCCGGTTTCTTTTTGTCCCCAGGTGTACCAGAGAGAACGCCAGCCAATCAGCCAGCCTTCTCCGTTAGCATCAAATAACAGAACACTTTCATTTGCTGGTGGCAGTTCAGCTGACACTGGTATTATTTTGCTTTCCAGTGCCGCACATTTAGCTTCAAGCGCGTCGAATTTACGTACCAGGTACTCAGCATTTGTTTCGTTCACTTTCAGATCTCGCGGTACACATTTCCCGCGAAGAAACCCTTCCATTTCGAAAACATTTATGCGCATTTGCGTAACTCCGATAATTCGTTAAAGCGTTCCATAAACATCCCGTAGGCATGGCCTGGAGCCAGTGGAATCACGTTGAACATCTCTGTTGCCGGGATACCTTCCAGCACAGGCCAGAAAGAGCCATCATCAAGCCCGAGATCGCGGCGTTCGGTTGCCAGCATGATGAGATCGGCATATTTCACGGGTGTACTCATAACCGGGGGTAACCCGTATTTCTCACGGATTACGGCGTCTATTTTTTCTTCCATCCGTTTATAGTCAGGAAGAAGGCGTTTCAGTGGAGCCGGGATGTCCTGGCAATACGCTTCTGTTGCATCATGCATTAACGCTTCAAAAGCAAATTCCTGTGGCACCAGCTGGCTGCAAAGCACCGCATGTTGGGCGACACTGTAGAAGTGTGAAAGATGTCCTGCAAAGCGACAGATATTTGAAAGGGAAACCGCGATATCGTTAATAACGATGTCGTCTTTATTTATCCTGTCATAATAAAAATGCTTCCCGGAAAAAGTTTTAATAAATGACATTTTGTTCTCCACGTATATGCGCTGCACCGCGCTGAATTCGGGTAAAAGGAAGCCCTCACCGTCCGGCGATTATTGAGTCAATTACATTTCCATAAATGCCCCCGTAGGGGCGGTTAGTTTCTCCACAAAACAGAGAAGAACACCTGCGGTGGCAGCCGCCCGGATGGATTGGGTTATGAGCCCGTCGTCCGGTGATGCTCTTCTCTGTTTTGTAAAAAGGACGGTACCAGCCGGAAGCAAGGGTACAAGCTGGTACCGCCAAGACTACACACAGCATAAAGTTGTGGTGCCGGGTGCATCCGGTGCCTGGCGAAGGTTGCACACCAGGCGGGTGGGTATCCACAGAAGGTCGACTGTCAGCCTCAACCTTAACCCGCGTGCGCTGAGCCGCATTCACCACAACGCTAAGGATTCTCTCTGGTTGAAAATACTTAGCTGTTATGTGCCTGTCTTTTCACCACTTCAGGCTCGGTGGTATCCTTTTAAGCGCGTATACATAAAAGGAAAATCAAATGACTTTTGATGAAAAAGAACTTGATAATGTAATTAATAAAACATCGTAACGTCGCTCTTTTCCTGTCTCAGCGACACTCAGCAGAAACAGTTCTACGAATCGGCTTTTAACATGATCGAGCGTTGTTGTTTCTGCGATGCCGACGAGTTACCTGAAAAAATCAGGAAACAGTTGGCTGATGCTCTTCGAGTGCGACTTTCTGACCAATTTTCTGAAATGTGCTCTCCGAATTTGGACAAATAGAAAAAGGCCATTTCCATTCAGGGTCTGATGGAAATACTTCAGCCTGTTCCAAAGCACGGCGTAAAGAGAACACAACTCCAGCCATAATCTGATGTTTCCCATTGGTCCAGCTATCGCCGCTCTGATCTACAGGGGCGGCTATGTCGTATGACCAAACGACTTCACAGTTATTGTTTAAAATCTGGACTTTCATTTCATACACCTGCTTTAACATGAGTGCCTAGTGGCACAACATGACTCAACGAATCATCCTGGACTTCATATGCCCCAGGCGGCTACTTCGTGGGCGTCCTGCCTGTTCGTTGTTTCTCTTGGGTACATTATGTATCTCAAAGGTACATTGTCAAGTATAAAAAAACCTGCCGAAGCAGGTTCATAAACATTGATTAGGCTTTGATTTTGTATCTTCTTGGTTTTCCTGAGAAAATCACTGTACCAATTATAGAGCAATTACCGTTGATCTTAATGTAAGGCTCAGGCCAGTTTGGGTTTAACGCTTTGAGATAACGCTGTGTCCCATCTTCTATCAACCTTTTGAAGGTGGTTTCACCTGTATCGTGCATCAATGCAATAACGTCGTCACCGTGGCAGGCAGGTACTTCAGGATCGACAAAAATCATGTCTCCCGGGCGGTACTCATCAATCATTGAATCACCTATCACCCGCAAGATATAAGTCATTTCCCCACAGGGTACAGGGCAGGGATACGTTTCTGCTGTGCTCAAATCAACCTCAGAATATCCAACTTCTTTCCATGCTCCGGCCTGTACCCATGATATGACAGGGACTAATGTGATTTGTTTATTAGTGATTGAAACATCAGGTTTTTTTGTGATGTTCGTTGTCTGGTGTTCTTGATCGAGCCATCCGACAGGCAGGTCGAAACATTTTTCGATGTGTCGTGCCATGCTGTCACCGATATTTTTAGTAGCACCATCTCCCATAAACCTGCTGGTCTGGGTTGGCTCGCGATCAATCATAGTGGCAAAGGAAGAATTCCCGCCAACACCATCTCTCAGTTTTCTGGCGTTAGACCGCCGGATGTCATGGATTGTTTTCATAACGAAATTAAAACCCTTGTACCGTTAAGGTACAAGTATCTTGAAGGTTCATTTCAATCATGTAATATGTACACCGGAGGTACATATTGTATGAAAGCGTATTGGGACTCTTTAACCAAAGAACAGCAGGGCGAGTTGGCCGGAAAAGTTGGCTCAACACCTGGCTACTTACGGCTGGTTTTCAATGGCTATAAAAAAGCCAGTTTTGTGCTGGCTAAAAAACTTGAGCAATGCACGTCAGGTGCAATTACGAAATCTGACTTAAGACCGGATATCTATCCGAAAGATTAGCAGAACACTTTCAATTTTTAACCACAGAACGATGAGGCTAATCGTGGGTAAGCATCACTGGAAAATAGAAAAACAGCCTGAGTGGTACGTGAAAGCTGTCAGAAAAACTATCGCGGCGTTGCCGGGTGGTTACGCTGAAGCGGCTGACTGGCTCGATGTAACAGAAAACGCTTTATTCAACCGCCTTCGTGCAGATGGCGATCAGATTTTCCCGCTGGGATGGGCAATGGTTTTACAGCGTGCTGGTGGCACTCACTTCATTGCTGATGCTGTGGCGCAGTCTGCAAATGGCGTCTTTGTGTCTCTTCCTGACGTCGAGGATGTGGACAACGCCGATATTAACCAGCGTCTGCTGGAAGTCATTGAACAGATCGGCAGTTATTCAAAACAGATTCGTTCAGCAATCGAAGACGGTGTAGTGGAACCGCATGAGAAGACAGCAATTAACGACGAGCTGTATCTCTCAATTTCGAAGCTGCAGGAGCATGCAGCACTTGTCTACAAAATTTTTTGCATTTCAGAAAGTAATGACGCCCGCGAGTGTGCAGCTCCGGGCGTCGTGGCGTCGATTGCTTCTGGTTGTGGAGAAACTAACGCATGAACAGTTTAACAACACACTACCGTCGCTCGCAACTGATTGCGCTTCCTGTACCGGGTGGAAAAGCGAAGGTGGAATATTGCTATGCAGTGAATGTACCAGGTGACAGGGAAATTGTAACCCACAGCTTTGCAGAGTGGGCTGTGGGTGATTTCAACCGGCAGAAGGAGACAGTCCTTTGCGACAAGTTAACCGCTGGTTCAAAGATCACTACGGAGTGCCCGTCAGAGTCATTCGTTGGGAGCCGGAAACACAACGTGTTATCTACCTCCGCGAAGGCTATGAGCATGAGTGCTTCAGCCCGCTCGAACAGTTTCGTCGTAAATTCAGGGAAATAGAGGTCGGTCATGAGCACTAAATTAACCGGCTATGTATGGGATGGTTGCGCTGCATCAGGCATGAAATTATCCAGCGTGGCAATTATGGCCCGCCTGGCTGATTTCAGTAATGACGAAGGTGTGTGCTGGCCATCAATTGAAACCATTGCCCGCCAGATTGGCGCGGGAATGAGTACCGTCAGAACGGCTATCGCACGGCTGGAAGCAGAAGGTTGGTTAACGCGTAAGGCGCGTCGCCAGGGTAACCGCAATGCGTCGAATGTTTATCAGCTTAACGTTGCGAAGCTTCAGGCAGCGGCATTTTCTCAACTGTCAGATTCTGACCCGTCAAAATCTGACGCATCAAAATCTGACCCGTCAAAATTTGATGCGTCGAAATCTGGCAAAAAAGCGGGTTTTCACCCGTCAGAATCTGGCGGGGATCCGTCAGTAAAATCAAAACATGATCCGTCAGATAAAAAAACTTCTCGTCCGGACGCTTCGCAACCGGACACGCAGACGGCTGAACAGGAGTTTTTAACTCGCCATCCTGATGCGGTTGTATTCAGCCCTAAAAAGCGCCAGTGGGGAACGCAGGATGATTTGACCTGCGCACAGTGGCTCTGGAAAAAAATCATCGCCCTGTACGAGCAGGCCGCCGAATGTGACGGCGAGGTGGTTCGTCCCAAAGAACCGAACTGGACAGCCTGGGCAAACGAAATTCGCCTGATGTGTGTGCAGGATGGTCGTACTCATAAACAAATCTGCGAGATGTACAGCCGCGTCAGTCGCGATCCGTTCTGGTGCCGTAACGTGCTCAGCCCGTCGAAGCTGCGGGAAAAATGGGATGAGCTTTCCCTGCGCTTATCGCCGTCCGTCAGCACGTACACCGAAAAACGCGAAGACCCGTACTTCAAAGCCAGTTACGACAACGTGGACTACAGCCAGATCCCGGCAGGATTCAGGGGGTGAGCATGAGTCTTTTGAATGACGTTCAGAAATTCATTGAAGCCCATCCGGGCTGTACTTCCGGAGATATTGCGGATGCTTTTGCCGGTTACTCACGGCAGCGCGTTCTGCAGTCAGCAAGCAAGTTACGTCAGAGTGGGCGTGTGGCTCACCGTTGTGAAGGAGATACACGCAGACATTTCCCGCGCCTGACTGAGAGAGCGCAGGAACCGGAACCACAACCAGTTCGTGAAACCAGACCTGTGCGCAATTTCTATGTCGGCACTAACGATCCCCGTGTGATTTTGTGCCTGACCCGCCAGGCGGAAGAACTGGAGTCCAGGGGCTTATACCGTCGTGCTGCAACCGTGTGGATGGCGGCATTCCGTGAAAGCCACTCCCAGCCAGAACGAAACAATTTTCTGACGCGTCGTGAGCGGTGCTTACGGAAAAGCAGCAAGCGCGCTGCATCGGGTGAAGAGTGGTATCTGTCAGGGAATTACGTGGGGGCTTAATGAGTAATAAATATTGCCAGGCGCTGGTGGAACTGCGGAACAAACCAGCCCATGAACTGAAGGAAGTGGGCGATCAGTGGCGCACGCCGGACAACATTTTCTGGGGAATTAACACCCTGTTTGGCCCGTTTGTTCTGGATCTGTTCACTGACGGTGATAACGCCAAATGTGCCGCGTATTACACGGCGGAAGACAACGCGCTGGCGCATGACTGGTCAGAACGTCTTGCGGAGCTTAAAGGTGCTGCCTTTGGTAATCCCCCATACAGCCGCGCCAGTCAGCATGAGGGGCAATACATCACCGGCATGCGTTACATCATGAAACATGCCAGTGCCATGCGTGATAAGGGCGGGCGCTATGTTTTCCTGATCAAAGCTGCCACCAGCGAAGTGTGGTGGCCGGAAGATGCAGATCATATTGCTTTTATTCGCGGGCGTATTGGTTTTGAACTGCCTGTCTGGTTTATCCCGAAAGACGAGAAGCAGGTACCGACAGGAGCTTTTTTCGCTGGTGCTATTGCTGTTTTTGACAAGACCTGGAAGGGACCGGCAATCAGCTACATCGGGCGCGATGAACTTGAGGCATGTGGTGAGGCGTTTCTGGCGCAGGTTCGCCAGCAGGCGGAAAAACTGGTCAGGGAGATGGCGGCATGACGACGTTAACTCAATGCCAGCAGCAGGTGCTGGATATGCTGATTTCTTATCAGAAAGAACGTGGCTTCCCGCCAACCAATCAGGAGGTGGCAACCATGCTGGGATACCGTTCGGTGAATGCAGCGGTGGAGCATCTTCGCGCACTGGAGAAAAAAGGCGTCATCACGATAAAGCGTGGCGTGGCCCGGGGGATAACGCTTCATACCGCGGTGAAGGACGACGACAGCGAGGCGGTCGGGATTATCCGCGCACTGCTTGCCGGTGAGGAAAACGCAAGGCTGCGTGCAACCCACTGGTTACATGAGAGGGACCTGAAAGTATGAAGCTGATCCTGCCTTTTCCGCCCAGCGTGAACACGTACTGGCGACACCCCAACAAAGGGGCGTTTGCTGGTAAGAGCCTGATAAGCGCGGCGGGGCGAAAATTCCAGAGCGCGGCGTGCGCAGCAATAGTTGAGCAGTTACGTCGTCTGCCGAAACCAACGTCGGCACCTGCTTCAGTGGAGATCGTGTTGTTTCCTCCGGATAACCGGATCCGCGATCTGGACAACTATAACAAGGCGCTGTTTGACGCCCTGACCCACGCGGGTGTGTGGGAGGACGACAGTCAGGTGAAAAGAATGCTGGTGGAGTGGGGACCGGTTATCCCGGAAGGGAAGGTCGAGATCACTATCAGTAAGTACGAGAAAACGGCGGGTGCAGCCGCCTGATCAAGAGGAGAAACGAAGTATGAATAATCTGATGGTCATTGATGGTATTGAAGTTCGTCGTGATGCTTATGGTCGTTACAGCCTGAACGATCTGCACAGGGCTGCTGGTTCTCTGGATAAGCATAAGCCCGCATTCTGGCTCCGCAATGAGCAAACTGAACGCTTAATAAGCGAGTTGCAGATTTGCAACTCGGTCAATATAGCGCCAGTTAATGTCATTCGTGGTGGAAATAACCAGGGAACGTATGTCTGCAAGGAACTGGTGTATGCCTATGCAATGTGGATTAGCCCGTCATTCCATCTGAAGGTGATCCGTACTTTTGACATGGCAACCAGCATACCGGAAAAATTATCCGGGCAGGCTGCTGACAAGATGCAGGCTGGTGTGATTCTGCTGGACTTTATGCGTCGGGAGTTAAATCTGTCTAACTCATCTGTGCTTGGGGCCTGTCAGAAACTCCAGGAGGCTGTTGGCTTACCGAATCTGGCACCGCGCTATGCCATTGATGCTCCTGCTGACGCGCCTGATGGCTCAAGCCGCCCCACGCTGTCACTGAGTGCACTGCTGAAGCAGTATGGTATCCGCCTGACAGCTAATCAGGCATATCACCAGATGGTGAAGCTGGGGATCGTCGAGCAGCGCGAACGATACAGCCGTACCGCGATTAACAACATCAAAAAATTCTGGTCGCTGACAGCGAAAGGCTGCATGTTCGGCAAGAATATCACCAGTCCCGCAAATCCGCGCGAGACGCAGCCGCATTTCTTCGAATCCCGATTCCCTGAGCTGTTAAAGCTGCTCGATACCGTTCATTGAGGTGACCGTGAGAGCACTACTGACCCCTGAAATAGCCCCGCGTATGGGGATCGTATTGTTCAGACCCAGTTCAGAGCTGATGCCCCTGTTTATGCAGGGGCGTGTCCTGCTGGAGCCTGAGCCGGAACGTTATTCATCTTTCGCCAGTGGTGCCGTTCCCGCGGCATCACAACCGCTGGCGGATGATCCTGCCGTTCGGGCCGTGTTCTGCAATGAGGCAGTGATCCGTCGTGCTGGTGGCGTGGAATGTCTTGAAAGCTGGTTACTTCGTGAAAAGGGCTGTCAGTGGCCTCATTCCGACTGGCACAGCGAGAACATGACCACAATGCGACACGCGCCGGGCGCGATCCGTCTGTGCTGGCACTGCGATAACCAGCTGCGCGATCAGTTCACGGAACGGCTGGAATCAATGGCAACGGATAACTGTGCCCGCTGGGTGTTGTCTGTTGTGCGTCGGGATCTCGGTTTTGATGACAGTCACGTTGTGACAATGCCGGAACTGTGCTGGTGGCTGATTCGTAATGACCTGGCGGATGCCTTACCGGAAAGTGCAGCCCGTAAGGCACTGAGATTACCGAAGCCTGTTGTGCCGTCTGTCACCCGGGAAAGTGACCTTGTGCCTTCGATTCCTGCCACCAGCATCATCCATGATAAGGCGAAAAAGGTGCTGGCGCTGAAAGTGGATCCGGAGTCGCCGGAGTCTTTTATGTTACGCCCAAAACGTCGCCGCTGGGTTAATGAAAAGTACACGCGCTGGGTTAAGACACAGCCGTGTGCATGTTGTGGAAAGCCTGCTGATGATCCCCACCACCTGATAGGTCACGGTCAGGGTGGAATGGGAACAAAAGCGCATGACCTCTTTGTGTTGCCTTTGTGCAGAAAGCATCACGACGAGCTGCATGCGGATACCGTGGCATTTGAAGAGAAGTATGGCTCCCAGCTGGGGCTGATATTTCGTTTTATCGATCGTGCGCTGGCAATAGGCGTACTGGCGTAAGTGGAGAACGAGCATGAACCTTGAAGCCTTACCAAAATATTACTCCCCAAAATCTCCAAAATTGAGTGATGACGCACCGGCGACAGGCTCGGGTGGTTTAACAATTACAGATGTGATGGCTGCGCAGGGGATGGTGCAGTCGAAAGCACCGCTTGGGTTTGCCTTATTCCTGGCAAAAGTTGGTGTTCAGGATCCTCAGTTTGCGATTGAAGGTCTGCTCAATTACGCGATGGCACTGGATAACCCGACATTGAACAAATTGAGTGAAGAAACCCGGCTACAGATCATTCCTTACCTTGTGAATTTTGCCTTTGCTGATTATTCCAGGTCTGCGGCAAGTAAGGCTCGCTGTGAGCATTGTGCTGGTACTGGATTTCATAATGTATTGCGCGAAGTGGTGAAACACTCCAGAAGCGGGGAGTCTGTTATCAAGGAAGAGTGGGTGAAGGAACTATGTCAGCATTGTCATGGTAAGGGAGAAGTCAGCACAGCGTGCAGAGGGTGTAAGGGTAAAGGTATTGTCCTGGATGAAAAAAGAACCCAGCTTCATGGCACGCCTGTTTATAAGATTTGTGGGCGTTGCAATGGAAACCGATTTAGCCGTTTACCAACCACACTGGCGCGGCTTCATGTCCAGAAGCTGGTACCAGACCTGACGGATTATCAGTGGTACAAAGGATATGCAGATGTCATTGATAAACTGGTTACAAAGTGCTGGCAGGAGGAAGCTTACGCTGAAGCACAATTGAGAAGGGTGACGAGATAAGCGATTTTCGCCGAAGATAACGACATAATGCTTGTGTTTCTCAAAAAATATGGATAAGATTTTCTCAACGATGGGGCTTGTGTATCTATCGTTGAACAATTTTTACGACCTCGCTATTGCGAGGTTTTTTTATGCACAGAAAACCCCCAGCTAGGCTGGGGGTTCCGG
>NZ_CAWNSE010000004.1:0-53368 GCF_963876935.1 Escherichia sp. MOD1-EC4550 | reverse complement strand
GGGCATCTCGGGGTGGGGTATAGCCATGGTGCCGGTGTGGAATCGCCATGGAACGCGGTGGCTGGTGTGAACTGGTCGTTCTGACCATCAACGCTTAAACTGCGCTTCGGCGCAGTTTCCGTTTACAGGATGTTAAAAGGGAAAATTCTGCGGCAAAAAAAGCCCGCCAGTTACGGCGGGAAACCTCATCCTATGGGAGAACAATGAATAATGAAATTGCGGGGTTATCATCTCCCAGCATACCAATACTAACAATAAGGTTATTTACTCAGCCAGGTATAAACAATTTGTTCTGTGTGGGGGGAACGGCATTAAGGTGTAAAGGGGGTAAGCAATGAGTAGCATCAGCAAGAATACTCGCCGCTCTTATCAAACGTGGATGAGGGGGATGAAAAACTCAAGGCAGAGATGACTCTGCCTTGAAGATAAATGCGCTTTTACAGCGGGCTTATTTCAGCTCTTCTGCTTCCGGTAAGGTCACGTTCAGCTCAAGAATAGAAATATCGCCATCTTTTTGCTCAAGCTGTACGGTTACCATCTCAGGATCAATTTGTACGTATTTACAAATGACCTCAAGAATATCTTTACGCAACTGCGGCAGATAATGCGGTTCTGCATCGCTGCGACGGCGTTCAGCAACAATAATCTGCAGCCGTTCTTTTGCAATGTTGGCCGTGTTTTTCTTCCGCGAGAGAAAGAAATCGAGTAATGCCATAACTTATCCTCCGAACAAGCGTTTGAGGAAGCCTTTCTTCTCTTCTTCAATGAAGCGGAAAGGACGTTCTTCTCCCAACAGACGTTCTACGGTATCTGCGTAGGCTTTACCCGCATCGGCGTTAATGTCGAGAATGACCGGTTCACCCTGGTTAGAGGCGCGCAATACTGATTGATCCTCAGGAATCACGCCGACGAGTTTGATGCGCAGGATCTCCAGCACATCTTCCATGCTCAACATGTCACCTCTGCTCACGCGGCCTGGGTTATAGCGCGTTAACAGCAGATGCTCTTTAATAGGCTCTTCGCCATTTTCTGCGCGGCGTGATTTCGACGCCAGAATGCCTAAAATACGGTCAGAGTCGCGTACTGAGGAGACTTCCGGGTTGGTGGTAATAATGGCTTCGTCTGCAAAATAGAGTGCCATTAACGCACCGGTTTCAATCCCTGCCGGGGAGTCACAAACGATAAATTCAAAGTCCATCGCTTTCAGATCATCAAGAACTTTGGCGACCCCTTCACGGGTAAGGGCATCTTTATCGCGTGTTTGCGATGCCGGAAGAATATAGAGATTTTCAGTACGCTTATCTTTAATTAACGCCTGATTTAGCGTTGCATCGCCCTGAATGACGTTGACGAAATCGTAAACGACCCGGCGTTCACAACCCATAATCAGGTCGAGATTACGCAGGCCGATATCAAAATCTATCACGACAGTTTTCTTTCCCTTCTGGGCCAAACCAGTGGCGATGGCCGCGCTGGAGGTTGTCTTACCAACACCCCCTTTGCCCGAAGTAACAACAATAATGCGTGCCATAGAAATTCCTTGTTAAAAAGGGATCAATTTAACGGTTGAACGGTCAAAGCGTTTTCGACTAACTGTAGTCGCGCTGCTTTGCCATAAAATTCTGCTGGGATTTGATCACTCAGCCAGTATTCACCTGCGATGGACACCAGTTCCGCCATCAGGTTCGTACAAAATATTTGCGTTTCCCGGTCACCACTTGCCCCTGCCAGCGCACGACCGCGCATCATGCCATAAACATGAATGTTACCATCGGCAATCAATTCGGCCCCAGCGCTAACGTGGCTTGTAACAATCAGATCACATTGTGGAGCATAAATACGCTGACCGGAACGCACCGGGGTATCTATTAAACGCGTTTTTGTGACCGGCGTTGTATTTTGCGCTGGAGCCTGCGGTGCGGGAGCTGGACGCGGCGCTTTTTCCTTTCCTTCCGTCAGGATAGGCAGCCCCATCTTTTCAATTTCGGCTTTAAGTTGCGCATCTTTGCAGCCACTTACGCCAATAACCCGCAAACCGGTTGCCGAAACAGCCTTATGCATCGCTGACCAGTTTACCGGGTCTTCAAGTGCACTGACGTTGAGTACAACAGGGGCATGTTTTAAAAATGCGGGGGCCTGAGCGATTTTGTCTTCCAGCGCCTGATGGATAACCTTAGGTTCTGCCTCATGCAGATGAACCACAGATAAAGTGAAGCTACTGCCTTTAAGCTCGATTGGCGTGTTTGACATCCTGGCCTTACTCAATTAGCTATTAATCATCGCCAGCGCGCGATGATGTTCCGAAGACTATAAGGCATGTTATAGTCTGGATTATATTGAGGCAAGTCACCCTCCCATTTATTCAGAGTAAAAGTCTATTCTGTGATAAATGGCGCTGATTCATAGCTTAAAAAATACCCTTGTCAATCAACCCATTGCCGTCGTACTTTTGATTGTTCTTATTTACGCTTCCTTTTTCCGCACCCTAATCGTGACAGCATCTTCAGACCTGTTTAAATATCCAGTATTGAGACGAGTGTATTTTTTCACCACGCCAGGCTTTCTTAACTTTCCATTTTTTGCAGCATCATTAAAGAACAGATACCCGTTATCTTAATATCCGCCACAGAATTGCTCTATCATAGAAACCGCAGAAGACGTCTGATACTTCTGTCAGGTCATCGTAACTCGTCCAGGTCAGCGGTTTTGATTATGAGTTGATGATGAAATGAGCATAAGTGTTGTACGGTTGGTTTCTCAGGATGTGCTATGAATATGATGCGTATTTTTTATATCGGATTGTCAGGTGTGGGGATGATGTTCTCATCAATGGCGTCTGGAAATGACGCTGGCGGACTTCAATCTCCGGTGTGCGGCGTTGTTTGCGACCCGTATATTTGTGTTAACTCAGATGGCATTTCCCCAGAGTTAACAAGGAAATATCTCGGCGAAAAAGCCGCTGAAAACTTACAATCAGTACAAGGTTACGATCCCAGCGAATTTACATTCTCTAACGGTGTATTTTGCGATGTTAAAGAAAAATTATGTCGTGATGATCGTTATTTTGGTGTGAATGGTAAGCGGAGTGGAAAAATCAATCAAACCACCACAAAGATGTTATTTATGTGTCGTGAGTGATGTCTTGTTTACATTATGTTCTATTCAGCATTTTCAGCTCGTCGTCGCATAGCCTTCTTTATATTCGTCATTAACCTCTTGAGCGACAGAGAGGCGTGGGGGCGATAACGTTTATGACGGGGAGAGTCCCCGTCGATTGACATTTACTTAATTTGAATATCAACGTTATATTTTTTAGTTTTGTTTTTACGGGCGTCATTTCGAGTTTGCAGCACACGCAGCTCATATTTGCCAGAAGCTGGGAGTGCGTATTGTCCGTGACTATCGAGTTCTGGGGAATATCTGGATAAATCAACAGAATCATCGATCCCTGGTCCGAAGAGGTAAGTATCAGCGCCTTCATTAGAGATACTCACATGCACTTTCTGGCCTTTTTTGGCATAGAAGGTATATGTATCGTAATCATATCCCTTTATTTCGCCGGAGTACTGAGCGCTGCTATGACCTTTTCTGAACTCAACATTGACATTCTTACCTGCAGCAAAGCTCGTAGAGGTTAGCAGTGCAAGCAGCAATACACCCTTACTGATGCCCTTGATTTTCATAGGTAGTCTCCTGTTCAGAATGAGTACGATGAACTGTTATAATATAACAATTCCTTACGGGGGAATTCCAGTGGCTTTCCTGTATTCGGTAAAATCCTGGTGCGGTATTCTTGCCGGGGATTACTTATAAAGGGCGCATGGATTGAACAAACCGCAGAAATCTACAGCTGGCTGGCTTGTGGCGCGGGTTTCATTGATGTTAGCTTATGCCAAAACCTGGCATTTTAAAGAGTAAATGTATGTTTTGTGTGATTTATCGAAGCAGCAAGCGTGACCAGACCTATTTATATGTCGAAAAAAAAGACGATTTTTCGCGTGTTCCTGAGGAACTGATGAAAGGTTTTGGTCAGCCTCAGTTAGCGATGATTCTGCCGCTGGATGGGCGGAAGAAATTGGTCAATGCCGATATTGAGAAGGTTAAACTGGCATTAACCGAGCAAGGTTACTATCTGCAGTTACCGCCACCCCCCGAAGATTTGCTGAAGCAACATCTTTCCGTAATGGGGCAGAAAACAGACGACACTAACAAATAACCGATATCCGGCGGTGGCATTATCTTTGTCGGCGCGGGTTTTCATATCCACGATAAGTGAGGGGAACATTATGTATCAACATCACAACTGGCAAGGTGCGCTGCTGGATTATCCGGTGAGTAAAGTAGTCTGTGTTGGCAGTAACTATGCCAAACATATTAAAGAGATGGGCAGTGCAGTGCCCGAAGAGCCAGTGCTGTTTATTAAACCAGAGACGGCACTGTGCGATCTGCGGCAGCCATTGGCGATCCCATCCGATTTCGGTTCAGTTCATCATGAAGTCGAACTGGCGGTGTTGATTGGCGCGACGCTTCGTCAGGCTACGGAAGAGCATGTCCGCAAAGCCATTGCCGGTTACGGCGTGGCGCTCGATCTGACATTGCGTGATGTTCAGGGAAAAATGAAGAAAGCCGGGCAGCCGTGGGAAAAGGCCAAAGCGTTTGATAACTCTTGTCCGCTATCCGGGTTTATTCCAGCGGCGGAATTCACCGGCGATCCGCAAAATACAGTGCTGGGCCTGAGCGTCAACGGCGAACAACGCCAGCAAGGTACGACTGCGGACATGATCCATAAAATCGTTCCGCTGATCGCTTATATGAGCAAGTTTTTTACCCTCAAGGCCGGTGACGTTGTGCTGACAGGCACGCCTGATGGCGTCGGCCCCTTGCAAAGCGGTGATGAGCTGACGGTTACTTTCGATGGACATTCTTTGACAACTCGCGTTTTGTAATACTTTTTGCCGCCTGAAAGCGGCGGCAAAACTTGCATCGCTGTGCCAGACTGGTTATAAGGTGCGTTTTAACGTAATGGCGGAACACCTGATGAGCGATGTACCTTTCTGGCAAAGTAAAACCCTGGACGAAATGAGCGATGCGGAATGGGAGTCGTTGTGTGATGGTTGCGGTCAGTGTTGTCTGCATAAACTAATGGACGAAGACACCGACGAAATCTACTTCACTAACGTCGCCTGTCGCCAGCTCAATATTAAAACCTGTCAATGTCGGAACTACGAGCGTCGTTTCGAGTTTGAACCCGACTGCATTAAACTAACCCGTGAAAATCTGCCAACATTCGAATGGTTGCCAATGACCTGCGCTTATCGCTTGCTGGCGGAAGGTAAAGATTTACCTGCGTGGCATCCGCTGCTTACTGGTTCGAAAGCGGCAATGCATGGCGAACGTATCTCTGTGCGTCATATCGCAGTGAAAGAATCAGAAGTGATTGACTGGCAGGATCATATCTTAAATAAACCTGACTGGGCGCAGTGATAAATTTAATAGATGTTGATGGGGGCTTTCTTAATATACGTCTGGATGCTCGCCATTTCGTAGCCCTGTTTTTGAAAGCGCTCTGTCATAATGAGAGTTACCCGATACCTTATTATTAACAGGTAACTCTCAATCTTTAAAAAACGTCTGTATTTTTAAATGTGATAAACTTTATACCTTGAGTACATGGAGAGAATAATCGCTTATCAGACTTCAGGTACCTCAAAGAGTGTCTTCTTACCGTGTCTTTTCTGATACTCATTACAGGTGTTAATCATTTTTTTTGCCGCTTCTTTTAGCAAAGAAAGCATTAAATCATCATAATCAACGTAGAATCTGGTTGTTTCAGTTTCCGTTTTTATCTCCCCGATGGCGGCTATTTCGGTGGTTAATTTCAATTTGGCAGCATCGATATCTTTATTCGCTTGTTTAACCGTGTTAGACAGGGTGGTAAAGAAACTCTGCACAGATTTTAACTTGTTCTTCAATTCTGGAATCAGTTTCCCTTCAACTACGCCCGCAGCAATAGAATAGGAAATGATTAATCCAAATGGACCGGCGACGACACCGGCTGCGGCACCGGCATACGCTTCCTTCCTGATTTTATCTACCTGTGACTGGAAATAGCTGCTTTTTTCTGAAAAATCATTGGTTAACTGGCTATCTAACGCCAGCAGTTTTCCGGAAGCGTTGTTGAAACTTTGTGAGCTTACCAGCAGAGATTTTTGCGCTTCATTCAGCTTCGTGATGCCGTCATCCAGTACCTTAATGAGAATATCTTTCTGGGCGGATGCTTTCTTCTCATTGTACTCATCAAATAGCAAAATATATGCTGCGAGCAATTGCGTCGCAACACCACACCATTCATACACCGTTTGGGTTGCTTCAAAATACTTATCCTGGCTATCCATAAGTAAGGTTTTAATATCGCCAACTAAAACGGAGGCTGCCTGTGAATACTCCTGTTTAAAGCGACTTAGCTCTTTTATGGTTTCATCGAAGGTCTGCCAGGGGATGACCTGATCGAGATATTTATTATAAAGGTCTAATGCTCCATCTGCGGTTTCGATTGCGTTTTTAACTACCTCTACCGTTTTATCTGCAACGATTTCAGTCATAATCATTCGCCTCTTTAAATATATAAATTGTAATGAAACTCCTGTTTTACAACTATTAATGAATTTTACTTCATCTAATTCATAGTTAGCCGGGCGAGATGCGTCAATGTCTTTATTTATATTAATATGATAAATATCAAACAATGTTTAATGTCATTATGGCGAATGCTTCCATTCTATTTTTAAACCGGGCGATATTTTTCCTTTCTGCTGGATGAATGCTGGCGCCAGAAGGCCGCGCGAGCACAGGATAAGAGAACGAAAAATCAGCAGCCTATGCTGCGACAAATATTGATAGCCTGAATCAGTATTGATCTGCTGGCAAGAACAGACTACTGTATATAAAAACAGTATAACTTCAGGCAGATTATTATGTTGTTTATCAAGCCTGCGGATCTCCGCGAAATTGTGACTTTTCCGCTATTTAGCGATCTTGTTCAGTGTGGCTTTCCTTCACCGGCCGCAGATTACGTTGAACAGCGCATCGATCTGAATCAACTGTTGATCCAGCATCCCAGCGCGACTTACTTCGTCAAAGCAAGTGGTGATTCTATGATTGACGGTGGGATTAGTGACGGTGATTTACTGATTGTCGATAGCGCTATTACCGCCAGCCATGGTGATATTGTCATCGCTGCTGTTGACGGCGAGTTTACGGTGAAAAAATTGCAACTACGCCCGACTGTGCAGCTTATTCCCATGAACAGTGCATATTCACCCATTACCATCAGTAGCGAAGATACGCTGGATGTCTTTGGTGTGGTGATCCACGTCGTTAAGGCGATGCGCTGATGTTTGCCCTCTGTGATGTAAACGCTTTTTATGCCAGCTGTGAGACGGTGTTTCGTCCTGATTTATGGGGTAAACCGGTGGTTGTGCTATCGAATAATGACGGTTGCGTTATCGCCCGAAACGCTGAGGCAAAGGCGCTGGGCGTTAAAATGGGCGATCCCTGGTTCAAACAAAAAGATCTGTTTCGCCGCTGTGGCGTGGTTTGCTTTAGCAGTAACTATGAGCTTTACGCCGATATGAGCAATCGGGTGATGTCGACGCTGGAAGAGCTATCGCCCCGCGTCGAGATTTACAGTATTGATGAGGCATTCTGCGATCTGACCGGTGTGCGTAATTGTCGCGATCTGACTGATTTTGGCAGAGAAATTCGCGCAAAGGTGCTACAACGTACCCATCTTACTGTTGGTGTGGGGATCGCCCAGACCAAAACGCTGGCTAAGCTTGCCAATCATGCGGCAAAAAAATGGCAGCGGCAGACGGGTGGGGTGGTGGATTTATCAAATCTGGAACGCCAGCGTAAATTAATGTCTGCTCTCCCCGTGGATGAAGTCTGGGGGATTGGACGGCGGATCAGCAAAAAACTGGACGCGATGGGGATCAAAACCGTTCTCGATTTGGCGGATACAGATATCCGGTTTATCCGTAAACATTTTAATGTCGTGCTCGAAAGAACGGTGCGTGAACTGCGCGGTGAACCCTGTTTGCAACTGGAAGAGTTTGCACCGACAAAGCAGGAAATTATCTGTTCCCGTTCGTTTGGTGAACGCATCACGGATTATACGTCGATGCGGCAGGCCATTTGTAGTTACGCTGCCCGGGCGGCGGAAAAACTTCGCAGTGAGCATCAATATTGTCGGTTTATTTCCACGTTTATTAAGACGTCACCATTTGCGCTCAATGAACCTTATTACGGCAATAGCGCGTCGGTAAAACTGCTGACGCCCACTCAGGACAGCAGGGATATCATTAACGCCGCTACGCGATCTCTGGATGCCATCTGGCAAGCGGGCCATCGCTACCAAAAAGCGGGCGTGATGCTGGGGGATTTCTTCAGTCAGGGAGTCGCGCAGCTCAATTTATTCGATGACAACGCACCGCGCCCCGGGAGTGAGCAATTGATGGCGGTAATGGATACGCTAAATGCTAAAGAGGGCAGAGGAACACTCTATTTTGCCGGGCAGGGGATCCAGCAACAATGGCAGATGAAGCGTGCCATGCTTTCACCACGTTATACAACACGAAGTACGGATTTACTGCGGGTCAAATGAACATAGCGGTAGCAAAAAGCGCTCCCGCAGGAGCGCCAAATGGATTAGCGACCGAACAGGTCACGTTTTTTCGCTTTAAACGGCTGGGAAATCACCACCAGCACCGCGACAATCAGGTAAGCGATAAAAATACCGAGCAGCCACTGCGGCATTTCCAGACCTAAAAATTCCCACTGACGCTCGGCGCAATCGCCAGAGGCGACAAACACTTGCGGCACCCATTTATCCAGCGGCAGCCAGTCAGGGAAACGAACCATAAAATCACAGGTCGCAAACGGCGAAGGATAGAGCTGAAGCATGGTGTGCTCGTAAGTTAACTGCACACCGCGGAACGCACTATACAACCAGATAATCATCGCTACATAACGCAGCGGAGTTTTCGGGGCGATCGCGCCAATCAGCGCAGCACCCAGAATGCCGAATAATGCGCAGCGTTCATAAATACAGAGCACGCAAGGTTTCAGTAACATCACATGCTGGAACCACAGCGCCGTCAGTTCCAGTGCCAGAGCGGTAAACGCCATCAACAGCCACGCGCCCCGACCTTGTGAACATTGATTCAAAAATCGCAACATAATCATTTCCCTGCAATATGCATAGAGTGCGCAGTTTAAACCAATTCATTCGCTGCGCCACCAGGAGGCAGCAAAAATAGGAGGTAATTGGACAATTATCGGGCGAAAAGGCAAACCGGGCATTTATATGCCCGGTAAGTTGTTATCAAAGCGTTGCTATCCAGCCCATTTGCATAAACCATTCGGTTACAGGGGCAAGCGTAAACTCAACACAGAGTAACCCGACAACCGTTAGTACGAGGGTGTAGGGAAGAGCCATCCATACCATGCGACCATAAGAGAGACGAATCAATGGCGCGAGTGCGGAGGTCAGCAGGAACAAGAACGCCGCCTGGCCATTCGGCGTCGCGACGGAGGGGAGGTTGGTCCCGGTGTTAATGGCGACGGCCAGAAGTTCATATTGCTTCAGTGTGATAACGCCACTCTCCATGGCTGCCTTTGCTTCGTTGATATAGATCGTTCCCACGAAGACATTATCCGAAATAGATGACAGCAGGCCGTTAAAAATATAGAACAACGACAGCTGGGCGTGCTCCGATGCCTGTAGGACAAAATGAATAATTGGTGAGAACAGTTGCTGATCAATAATTACCGCGACGACCGAGAAAAAGACAGTCAACAGTGCGGTGAATGGCAGAGATTCGGTGAAGGCTTTACCGATAGCATGTTCATCAGTGACACCAGTCAATGATGTCGCCAGAATAATGACCGACAAACCAATCAGGCCAACTTCCGCCAGATGCAACGCCAGCGCAGTCACCAGCCAGACGCCAATAATCGCCTGGACAATCAGACGAATTTTATCCTGACGGGTACGCTGGTGGCGACTTTGATCGTCAAACTGTTGCAGCACTTCGCGGACTTTCTCCGGCAGCGTTTCGCCGTAGCCAAACCAACGTAGCTTCTCCACCAGCAGGCAGGTCAACAGGCCACAAATCAGAACTGGAACGGTCACCGGCGACATGCGCAGGAAGAAATCGCCAAAATGCCAGCCAGCCGCTTTAGCGATGATCAAGTTCTGTGGTTCGCCCACCATGGTCATCACGCCGCCTAATGCGGTGCCGACACCTGCATGCATCATCAGGCTGCGCAGAAAGCCACGGAACTGTTCCAGAACCACTTTGTAATGCTTGTCGATATGACTATCGTCTTGCAGGTCGGTATCTTCGGTACGGGAAGAGGCAACGCGATGATAAATACCATAAAAACCGACTGCGACGCTGATCACCACCGCCACGACGGTTAAGGCATCGAGGAACGCGGAGAGGAACGCCGCCGCCATGCAAAAAGAGAGCGACAGCAGCATTTTGGAGCGAATGCTTAGCAGCAAACGGGTAAATATGAACAGCAACAGCTGTTTCATAAAATAGATACCCGCCACCATAAACATCAGTAACAGCAAGACTTCAAGATTTGCCGCCACCTCTTCACGAACATGTTCCGCGCTGGTCATGCCGATGAATACCGCTTCGATAGCCAACAGACCACCGGGGAGCAGCGGATAGCATTTGAGGGCCATCGCCAGAGTGAAAATAAATTCCGCCACCAGCAGCCAACCGGCAACAAAGGGGCTGATGATGAAAATTAACGGATTAAGAATTAAGAAAATAATGAGGGCGAGTTTGTACCAGTCGGGGGACTGGCCCAAAAAGTTGCGCCATAGGGCACGGCCCCAGGAGATCTCCATGATGGTTTCCCTTACCTTAGAAATAATCAATGATGTTTTTATCTTAGAACGCAAAGCTTAACGGTCAGGAGGGGATCGAGGCAAGTGTTGATGGTCTGGAGAAAAGAGATGTAGAAAATGAAGCCTTGATCCCTTTTTTCTTCTTTTTGTCTGCTATCAGCGTAGATAGCCCTCTGGTATGATGAGTCCAACTTTGTTTTGCTGTGTTATGGAAATCTCACTATGGTCATTAAGGCGCAAAGCCCGGCGGGTTTCGCGGAAGAGTACATTATTGAAAGTATCTGGAATAACCGCTTCCCTCCCGGGACTATTTTGCCCGCAGAACGTGAACTTTCAGAATTAATTGGCGTAACGCGTACTACGTTACGTGAAGTGTTACAGCGTCTGGCACGAGATGGCTGGTTGACCATTCAACATGGCAAGCCGACGAAGGTGAATAATTTCTGGGAAACTTCCGGTTTAAATATCCTTGAAACACTGGCGCGACTGGATCACGAAAGTGTGCCGCAGCTTATTGATAATTTGCTGTCGGTGCGTACCAATATTTCCACTATTTTTATTCGCACCGCGTTTCGTCAGCATCCCGATAAAGCGCAGGAAGTGCTGGCTACCGCTAATGAAGTGGCCGATCACGCCGATGCCTTTGCCGAGTTGGATTACAACATATTCCGCGGTCTGGCGTTTGCTTCCGGCAACCCGATTTACGGTCTGATCCTTAATGGGATGAAAGGGCTGTATACGCGCATTGGTCGTCACTATTTCGCCAATCCGGAAGCGCGCAGTCTGGCGCTGGGCTTCTACCACAAACTGTCGGCGTTGTGCAGTGAAGGCGCACACGATCAGGTATACGAAACAGTGCGTCGCTATGGACATGAGAGTGGTGAAATTTGGCACCGGATGCAGAAAAATCTGCCGGGTGATTTAGCCATTCAGGGCCGATAATCCCTTCCGTTTAAAAAGCAAACCCCTCAAACGAGGGGTTTTTTGTTGTTTTTACAGATTTCCCATTCTCGGCGGGCAACGTTCCAGCAACTCGACGCTGCCGTCTTCGTTTTGCTGTTCCAGCATCACATCAAATCCCCACAGGCGATGCACATGCTTCAGCACTTCTTTGCGCCCCCGATCCAGCGGTGCGCGATTATGTGGAATGTAACGCAGCGTCAGCGAACGGTCGCCGCGCAAATCCACGTTCCAGATCTGAATATTCGGCTCCAGATTACTTAAATTATATTGCGACGATAACCGGTTACGGATCTCCCGATAACCTTCTTCATTATGAATAGCGGAAATCTCCAGATAATTATGCCGATCGTCGTCCAGCACGGTGAAGAAGCGGAAATCACGCATCACTTTCGGTGACAGGAACTGACTGATAAAGCTCTCATCTTTGAAATCACGCATCGCAAAATGCAATGTGTCCAGCCAGTCAGAACCGGCGATATCCGGGAACCAGTATTTGTCTTCTTCCGTTGGCGACTGACAAATCCGTTTAATATCCTGGAACATGGCGAAACCAAGCGCATACGGGTTTATTCCGCTGTACCACGGGCTGTTATAGGGCGGCTGGAAAACCACATTGGTGTGGCTGTGCAAAAACTCCAGCATAAAACGTTCCGTCACTTTCCCTTCATCATACAGATGGTTAAGGATGGTGTAGTGCCAGAAGGTCGCCCAGCCTTCGTTCATTACCTGAGTCTGTTTTTGCGGATAAAAATACTGGCTCACCTTACGCACAATACGCAGAATTTCACGCTGCCATGATTCCAGCAGGGGTGCATTTTTCTCCATAAAATAGAGCAGGTTTTCTTGTGGCTCGGGCGGATAGCGGCGCGCTTCAGCAACTGTTTTCTCTTCCTCGCGCTTCGGCAGGGTACGCCAGAGCATATTGACCTGACTTTGCAGATACTCTTCGCGACTTTTCTGCCGGGCTTTTTCTTCTTGCAGCGAGATTTTTTGCGGGCGTTTGTACCGATCCACACCGTAGTTCATCAGCGCATGACAGGAGTCAAGAAGCCGCTCGACTTCATCTACGCCATAACGTTCTTCGCACTCGGTAATATATTTACGGGCAAAAATCAGATAATCGACAATCGAACTGGCGTCGGTCCAGCTACGGAATAAGTAATTGTTTTTGAAGAAAGAGTTATGCCCATAGCAGGCGTGGGCCATCACAAGTGCCTGCATGGTGATAGTGTTCTCTTCCATCAGGTAAGCGATACACGGGTTAGAGTTAATGACGATTTCATAGGCCAGTCCTTGCTGACCGTGCTTATACAGCCGTTCAGTCTCGATAAACTTTTTACCGAATGACCAGTGTGGATAGTTAATTGGCATGCCGACGCTGGAGTAGGCATCCATCATCTGTTCTGAGGTGATCACTTCAATCTGGTGCGGGTAGGTATCCAGCCGATAGAGTTTCGCTACCCGGTCTATCTCTGCCAGATAAACATCCAGCAGGTCAAACGTCCAGTCGGGTCCATCGCTCAAACGTGTGGTGTCCTTATTCATAGAATCGATCGTCGCCATACGCGCACCTCATTGTTGTCGGTGCTCTCTGTGTGGAACACCTCATTTCAAGCATAGAACACCTGTTAAAAACCGCGTCGCCGAAGAATTTTTTTCTTTGCGATTTCTTATTATCAGAGTGCCAGTAATTCGCTTCTGAGCGGAATTTTATGCTGGTTAAAAAGGGTGTTCAGCAGGAGATACTAAAGATGCCATATTGCTGCAGAGTCAGGGAGATGTGAGCCAGCTCACCATAAAAAAGCTGTATGTTGAATAATATTTTCAACTGAGTTATCAAGATGTAATTAGATTATTATTCTTTTACTGTATCTACCGTTATCGGAGTGGCTATGCGAGTTGTCATACTGGGAAGTGGTGTGGTAGGCGTTGCCAGCGCCTGGTACTTAAATCAGGCAGGACATGAGGTCACCGTCATTGATCGGGAGTCAGGAGCCGCCCTGGAAACCAGTGCTGCGAATGCCGGGCAAATTTCCCCCGGCTATGCTGCGCCGTGGGCAGCGCCAGGTGTACCTTTAAAAGCGATTAAATGGATGTTCCAGCGCCATGCACCGCTGGCGGTTCGTCTCGACGGTACGCAGTTCCAGTTGAAATGGATGTGGCAAATGTTACGTAACTGCGACACCAGCCACTACATGGAAAACAAAGGGCGGATGGTGCGTCTGGCGGAATACAGCCGTGATTGCCTGAAAGCATTGCGCGCCGAAACCAATATTCAGTATGAAGGGCGTCAGGGTGGGACGCTGCAACTGTTCCGTACCGAACAACAGTATGAAAATGCCACTCGCGATATCGCCGTGCTGGAGGATGCAGGCGTACCGTATCAACTGCTGGAATCCAGCCGCCTGGCGGAAGTGGAACCTGCGTTGGCGGAAGTGGCGCACAAACTGACGGGCGGCCTGCAGTTACCCAATGACGAAACCGGAGACTGCCAGCTGTTTACCCAGAATCTGGCGCGGATGGCAGAGCAGGCGGGGGTTAAATTCCGCTTTAATACGCCTGTTGACCAACTGCTTTGCGACGGCGAGCAGATCTATGGCGTGAAGTGTGGTGATGAAGTGATTAAGGCCGATGCGTATGTGATGGCGTTTGGTTCTTATTCGACGGCGATGCTTAAAGGCATTGTTGATATTCCGGTCTATCCGCTGAAAGGCTACTCGCTGACCATTCCGATTGCGCAAGAAGATGGCGCGCCGGTGTCCACCATTCTTGATGAAACCTATAAAATCGCCATTACTCGTTTCGATAACCGCATTCGTGTTGGTGGAATGGCGGAAATTGTTGGCTTTAACACCGAGCTGTTGCAGCCACGTCGTGAAACGCTGGAAATGGTGGTTCGCGATCTCTATCCACGCGGCGGTCATGTCGAGCAGGCCACATTCTGGACTGGTCTGCGCCCGATGACGCCAGACGGTACGCCGGTTGTGGGGCGTACACGCTTTAAAAATCTGTGGCTGAATACCGGTCACGGTACGCTCGGCTGGACGATGGCTTGCGGTTCCGGTCAGTTGTTAAGCGATCTGCTCTCTGGCCGTACGCCAGCGATCCCGTATGAGGATTTAAGCGTAGCACGCTACAGCCGTGGATTTACGCCATCACGCCCGGGCCATTTACATGGCGCGCACAGCTAAGGAAACGAGATGACCCGTCCGATACAGGCCAGCCTCGATCTGCAGGCATTAAAACAGAATCTTTCCATTGTCCGGCAGGCCGCGCCGCACGCGCGTGTCTGGTCGGTGGTAAAAGCGAATGCTTACGGGCACGGTATTGAGCGTATCTGGAGCGCGCTAGGGGCCACCGATGGCTTTGCATTACTTAATCTGGAAGAGGCAATAACGTTACGTGAGCGCGGCTGGAAAGGACCGATCCTGATGCTGGAGGGTTTTTTCCATGCACAGGATCTGGAGATTTATGACCAGTACCGCCTGACCACCTGCGTCCACAGCAACTGGCAGCTCAAAGCACTGCAAAATGCGCGGTTAAAAGCGCCGTTGGATATTTATCTTAAAGTGAACAGTGGGATGAATCGGTTGGGCTTCCAGCCCGATCGTGTGCTTACCGTCTGGCAGCAGCTGCGGGCGATGGCGAATGTTGGCGAAATGACTCTGATGTCGCATTTTGCCGAGGCGGAGCATCCTGAGGGGATTGCCGGCGCAATGGCGCGTATTGAGCAGGCGGCGGAAGGGCTGGAATGTCGGCGTTCATTGTCCAATTCGGCGGCGACTCTGTGGCATCCGGAAGCGCATTTTGACTGGGTTCGGCCTGGCATTATTTTGTATGGTGCTTCGCCGTCGGGTCAGTGGCGCGATATCGCCAATACCGGATTACGTCCGGTAATGACGCTAAGCAGTGAGATTATTGGTGTCCAGACGCTAAAAGCGGGTGAGCGTGTGGGCTATGGCGGTCGCTATACTGCGCGCGATGAGCAACGAATCGGCATTGTTGCCGCAGGATACGCCGACGGTTATCCGCGCCACGCGCCTACCGGTACACCTGTTTTAGTCGACGGCGTGCGTACCATGACGGTGGGGACAGTCTCGATGGATATGCTGGCGGTCGATTTAACGCCTTGCCCGCAGGCGGGTATTGGTACACCGGTTGAGCTGTGGGGCAAGGAGATCAAAATTGATGATGTTGCCGCCGCTGCCGGAACCGTGGGTTATGAGTTGATGTGCGCGCTGGCGTTACGGGTCCCGGTTGTGACGGTGTAACTTGTTGTAAGCCGGATTGGAGGCAGTGTCTTCTGGTTGCAAAAAAATCATCCATCCGGCTGGTCAGCAACTTTCGCTGTTAATGTGACAGAGCCATTTTCCATGATAGTGCCCATTAAAATGATGGACACTATTTCCCCGGAACCTGAGCTCACCGCACAGGCGTTCTACATAAAACGCTTACGCTTCATTGTTGACTCGAACTCGACTTCAGATAAATCACGCTTTACCCTTAATGCAGATTCGGGTTCATGTTCAGAATGTTGATTAACAGGCTGCGAGTCCTGTTGTCTTTCCAGACTCAACAGGCCCAACTGCTGATCCAGGAGCTCCAGGTCCTCCTGTACCTTCACGCGCTCCAGGAGTACCGGATCCTCCAGGTGCTCCAGAGCCATCAGGTCCTCCAGCTCCTCGAGTCCCTCCAGGTCAAACTGGCCTTCCTTGCGCAAAAAGTCTAAAAGGTCCGACAGGCCTTCCTGTTTTTTCAGGCCCTCAACGGCTTTGAGCAGCGTCGGCAAATTGTCTGTGTCCCAAGGGTTACTGTTACAGTCAAACAACTTCAGGCTACGGGGCTGCGGCACCGGTATCGTTTTAAACTGGTTGTGACCACAGTAGTATATTATTAGCTTGGGCGGCAGCCGTGGTGAAGAGAGCAAATCGTTACAAGAACAGTCAAATACTTTCAGGCGAGTCAGGCTCTCCAGCATCTCATCAGGTATGAAGCTAATACAGTTGTCAGCACAGCGCAGTGTATACAGGTACTGAGGCATCGACGGCGGTAAAAATTGCAAGAAGTTTTCAGAACAGTCAATCACTCTCAGGTTAGGCGACAGCTCAGGTAGCCAGATAATATAGTTTTCACAGCACTTCAGTATCATCAGTTTCGGGGGCTGCACCTTTGGTAACAAGATCAAAACGTTATCCATACACTCAAGCACCCTCAGTTCCTTCGGCAACATCTTCGGTAACGCGGACAACACGTTATTATTGCAGTAAAATTTCATCAAAAGTGGAGGCAAATTTTCAGGGAGTGAGGTCAATCCAAGGTCGCTAAGATTGAGCATAATTTGTCTATTTATGAGACATTCCTTCATTCTGCGCAATGCCTCTGCCCGGTTTTCAGTTCGGATTGCTGGCAGGTTTTCTTCCAGGATATTTTTCAGGATTTCTTTCACGTCTTCTTGTGATATTTCTGGCACTTTTTTTTGCAGGATTTCTTGCTGGGTTTCTTTCAGAGTTTCGTGCAGGTTTTCTTGCAGACCATCTTGCTGTATAGCCCATGTGCACCATTCGGCGACCAACCTGAACTCGTTATATTGCGGATCCGGAGGGGCCTCCAACGTGATGGTAATATTGTTTTCCATCTGTATTTTCACTTTGTCCGCGTTACTGAGGTCAATGATCCTCTGGGGGGCATCACCCCAGCGAAATTTTTGCGGGCCGAGATACTGCATGTTCCGCAAAAGATGATTCTTGAATTCCACCGTCAGTAAGCGCCGCCCTGACGGGTGTACGCCTGTGTTATAGGAAGATGGGGCGAATAGGCGTATGTCTTTAATGCTGGCCATAATGCTACGTATCCTTGAAATAAATATCCTCTGGCAGCGCCGGAGACGTGAATGTGGTCACCGCAAAGGTGCCACAAAACGTCATTTGCGCTGATATAACGACTCATCGTTGACTTTTTCCCTGGTCAGAAATGCCGTGTCGGGTCTGGTACATGCGTAACAGACCTGAATCAGTTTTATTACGGCCCAGGCAGCTCTGACGTATTAGTGAAAATACGAAAGCGAACGACCCGGAAATAATCGTTATTAAGCAAAGTAATAACTATAAGAAATCGCTCATGCATCCGGTGCTACAGGCGGATGAAACGCCACTGCAGATACAGGGCAGCCTGAAACGCGTATTCTGTGGGCTACGTCAGCGCGGCAGGTTGCGTGGGGGAATATGTTCGGGCGATGTCAGGCAGGGGCCCCTGATGGTTGACGGGTATACCGGTAATGCGGGGCTGGTTATTCTTCACCTGTTGCAGTCAGAAGAAGCCCTTACGCTGACTTTCTTGAGCCGGTGTTTTGAATTTATTAGCCAGAGCCTGCAATGGTTTGTCATCCATAATTTAACCTTCTTCTGATGTTGGTATGAGCATATCAAAATCAGGAAATGACAAGTTTATATGCAGGCTCAGGCTGCGTTGTGCAAAGCATCGCATCCGGGGATAGATGCTGCATTAAATTTAAGATTCAGCTTCCTCTTCAGCCACCCGTACGCCAATCTTCAACACTTCATTATCTTCTTTCTCGGCCACCGTCCAGATCATCCCGGCAAACTCTACCTGGTCACCGACAACCGGTGCCGCGCCTAACAACTGCTGGACAATTTCACCCAGCGTTTGCTGCTTATCGCGATATTCTCGCCCATCTTCCAGGCCATATATCAGCGCCACATCAGCATATTTGGCACTGGCTTCGAGAATGAAGTCACCAAAGAAGCGTTGATCCAACGCGACCGGCGGCGACTGGCTAAACAGTTTACCGAGTGCCGGGAGATCGCGTTCCCGACCAATTACACACAACACATCACCTTCGCGTAGTCGGGTGCTGCCGGTGGGATGAAGCAATTGATTATCACGAAACAGTGCCGCAATACGTGTCTCTTTTGGCATATGCAGATCGCGCAGTGCCGCACCTACACACCATTTATCGGCACTCAACTGATAAACAAACTGCTCCCACGGATTTTCCGGGTGAATATCCAGGCCAACGCGCGACACCGGACGTCCCACTGGTGGAACGACCACTTTAGCTTTTTTCGCCGCCCATGAGAGTGATGTTCCCTGCAAGAGCAGTGAAACCAGAACCACAAAGAAGGCGACATTAAAGAACAGTCGCGCATTCTCCAGCCCCGCCATCATCGGGAACACGGCCAGGATGATTGGCACTGCGCCGCGTAATCCCACCCAACTGATAAACACGCGCTCACGTAGATTAAAACCGCGGAACGGTAGCAATCCGGCAAATACCGAAAGGGGACGGGCGAAGAATATCATCCATGCGGACAAAATGAGCGCCGGAATGGCAATAGGCAGTAGATCGCTTGGGTTAACCAACAGCCCCAGCACCAGGAACATGGCGATTTGTGCCAGCCAGGCAAGGCCGTCGAAATTTTGCAGAATGCCGTAGCGGTTGCGAATTGGCCGATTACCCAGCAGAAAACCGCACAGATAAACAGCCAGAATACCGCTGCCTTCCAGCGCCGTGGTTAAAGCAAAAATTAAAATACCGCCACTTAATGCCAGCAATGGATATAAACCGGCGGGCAGGGCGATGCGATTAATCATTTGCAGCAGTAAATAACCACCGCCAAGACCGATGACAATCCCGAGGCCAAATTGCTGCAGAATATCGACCACGAACATCCAGCTGACACTGCTTTCATGCTGCTGGATCATCGCAATCAGGGTAATCGTCAGAAAGACCGCCATTGGATCATTACTGCCGGATTCAATTTCCAGCGTCGAGCCAACGCGTTCGTTAAGCCCCTTACCACCCAGCAGAGAAAATACCGCCGCAGCATCGGTGGAGCCGACGATAGCGCCGATTAATAAGCCTTCAATCAAATCAAGATTAAACAGCCACGCCGCCATCATGCCGGTTAAACCGGAGGTGATAAGTACGCCCAGCGTCGCCAGTGACAGCGCCGGTCCTAGCGCTACGCGAAAGGAGCTGGCCTGAGTGCGCATCCCGCCGTCGAGCAAAATAATCGCCAGCGCCAGGTTACTTACCATGTAGGCGAAGGGGTAATTATCAAACGGGATACCGCCGACGCCATCGACTCCCGCCAGCATGCCGATCGCCAGGAAAATAACCAGAATAGGAATGCCAAGACGGGAAGAAAATGAACTAAGTAAAATACTGCTGGTGACAAGGATGGATCCTAAGATGAAAAGGCTAATTATTGTTGTGGCATCCAACGGTCGGTTACTCCTGATTACGCTGTCTCTTATATAAACCCTACCATATTAGCGGCAGAGACAGCGTTTTACTTAGCCCTGAAGCGTGATTTTTTTACATTTTAAGAACAGGATGACCGCTAATCGTCAACTGAGTGCCTTCCTGGGTGTTATTAAGTATGGCATGTGCGCCCAATGGCAGCGTAACCGTGCGTTGTTCATGACCAAAATCGAGGCCGGTGATAAGTGGAATCGACAGGCGGGAACGCAAAAACGCGTACACAGACTCCAGGTTGTAACCTGCGTCATAATCATTGGGCGTGCTGCCGCTAAAGCTACCGAGAATAATCGCCTTCTGACGTGGCAAAATTCCAGCATGATAGAGCTGCAACAGCATACGTTCGACGCGGAAAGGATGCTCATTAATATCTTCCAGCACCAGAATACCGTTTTCGATTTGCGGCATCCACGGTGTACCAATCAGTGAAATCAGCATCGCGAGATTGCCTCCCCATAACGTGCCTTCGGTCTGACATGTCGGGCCTTCCCCTTGCCACTCAATGGTGAAGGTTTCATTGCGTAACGCCAGCCAGAAATGGTGCTCGGTAAAGGCGTTTAGTTCATCCGCGCCAAAGTTTGCTACCAGCATGGGGCCGCTAAAAGTGATGACATTGCCTTGCGCCAGAAGACCGCACTGAATGGCGGTAAAATCGCTATGTCCGCAAATGAGCAACGGGTCATGTTGTTGGCGAGCCACCAGTGCCTGCCAGTCAATATCCGCCAGTAAACGACTGGCACCGTAACCGCCACGTACTGCCAGCACGATGGTGTTGGGGGTAGTCAGTTTGGTAAGGGAATTGATATCTTCCAGACGCTCCGTTTCCGTACCCGCAAAGCGCTCACAACGACGGGCAATAACCTCGATATTATTGACCTGATGACCCGCGTCGGTAAGGCGCTGGATACCACGCAGCGCATCGTGTTGTTTTATGCAGTAACCCGATGGGGCAATTAAGTGAAACAGAGACATGGCAATTCCTTGCTGACAACAGAAACGAAATGTATATCATGCCGCTTAGGTGTGCCGTTGTCACCTCAACGGCGATTCCAGGCTATAAGGATAGAAGAAGTGAAATTAAGATGGTTTGCCTTTTTGATTGTGTTATTAGCGGGTTGTTCATCAAAGCATGACTACACGAACCCGCCGTGGAACGCGAAAGTTCCGGTGCAACGTGCGATGCAGTGGATGCCCATAAGCCAGAAAGCCGGTGCAGCCTGGGGCGTCGATCCACAATTGATCACGGCGATTATCGCTATCGAATCGGGTGGAAATCCGAACGCGGTGAGTAAATCGAATGCCATTGGTTTGATGCAGTTAAAAGCTTCAACCTCCGGACGTGATGTTTATCGCCGTATGGGCTGGAGCGGTGAGCCGACGACCAGCGAGCTGAAAAATCCAGAACGTAATATTTCAATGGGCGCGGCTTACCTGAATATTCTGGAAACCGGCCCGCTGGCAGGCATTGAAGATCCGAAGGTACTGCAATATGCGCTGGTGGTGTCATACGCTAACGGGGCAGGTGCGTTGTTACGGACTTTCTCGTCAGATCGGAAAAAGGCGATCAGCAAAATCAACGATCTGGATGCTGACGAGTTCCTCGACCATGTAGCACGAAATCATCCTGCGCCGCAGGCACCGCGCTATATCTACAAACTTGAGCAGGCACTGGACGCGATGTAAATCAGTCGCGCACTTTGGCCGCTTTCTCCCGGGCTTCCCGCTCGAGAGAGAAAATAATCCGCTGTAATTGCCGCTCCACCGTCGGGCTGACGTTAAGAAAACGGAAGCTCAGACGGGGAGTGGTGATGGTTTCATTCTTGCCATCAATCACTTTGCGCTCGCTGATTGAGATTAACTGGGCGTCAAAGTGAAAAACACCCCATTGCCCCATGTTGACTTCAATCTGAGCGAAGCGCATGCCTTCGTGCAATCCGGCAGGCTTTGCTGTTTCCAGTAATGCGCCCATGCCACCTAACGACAAATCATACAGGCGGAAACGTAACGTACTGTTATCTGCCAGTTTGGTCTGGCAAAAATAAGGCGGATGGAGCGGGGCGGAGATGCGGAAATATCGGCGTCGTTGTACAAACCACAAGGTGGGAGGCGGTACGGTAATAAATGCCGGAAGCTGCAAGTATTCACTCTGCTGTAGTTGTTCAACAGTAAATTCGACTTTCGCGCCCTGGGTTTCGGCGGTAATGGTAATGTGCTGCGCCTTTAACACAGCGTTGTTATCTTCGGCCTGGCTGCCGAAATCCAGCACCAGTTTATCCGGGGTTATTGCCAGTATTTTGCTGATCAGCTGCCCGCCATTCCAACTGATACGCAAAGGAATTGCGGCTTTGTGCAAATCGCGTAACACGCCCAGGACGGCTAACGGATTTTGTTTCAGGAACTGCTCATGGTAATGACTCACGCGGAAAAACTCCTGACTGACAAACTGTCTTTGGTTTATCGGTCACAGTTAACAAAACTTAATACAAATGCGTGAATATTTTTTACATGTTGTTCTTAAATCAGCCGACAAACGCCCAGCATCGATCCCGCCCTTGCCTATACTTAGAGCGTTGATGTAAGCATTTCTTGCGTCCGATTCATCGAAACGAGGGCCTGAACATGGGAATTATTGCCTGGATTATTTTTGGCCTGATAGCCGGCATTATCGCCAAGCTAATCATGCCGGGGCGTGATGGTGGTGGATTTTTCCTGACCTGTATTCTCGGGATAATCGGTGCGGTGGTCGGCGGCTGGCTGGCGACCATGTTTGGCATTGGCGGCTCCATCAGTGGTTTTAATCTGCACAGCTTCCTGGTGGCGGTGGTGGGCGCTATCCTGGTGCTGGGCGTATTCCGCCTCCTGCGAAGAGAATAAGATTTTCATAAGGCGGATAGCGATACAGATGCCGCTATCCGCTTTCACATCAGAACGTATACTCGATACCAGCCCAGAAATTGCGACCTTCTTCAATAAACCCTTCACTGTAGGCATATTTGGTATCAAACAGGTTATTGACCGACGCATTAACGCTGAAGCCATGACCTAAGGTGTAATCGGCTCGAATGTGGGTCACCGCAAAACCGGCGGCTTTTTGTGAACCGTCACTGTTGCTGTAGCTGGAGGAACGCGCCTCTTCCGACAGCGTTACGCTTAACGGCTCCCACGGTTTGAGAGTCATCCATGCGGTCATTGTCTGCGTTGGCAGATCGGTTATCTTGCCGATGTCTTTACGTTTGGCGTCAGCGTGGATCAGGGCGTAGCTCAATCCTACATCCAGTATATTGCTGATTTTCCCCTTAATACCGGCATCCAGACCGCTGTAATCCACCGTGCCGCTGTTCTGATTTTGAATGGTATCGGCATCGATATTGTGCGAGAGGATGGCATCACTCACCCGGTTATAGTAAACGCTGACCTCAAATCCCCAGTCGTGCGTGAAGGCACCATTCCAGGTTAAATCCACCCCGCGCGCGCGTTCCGGCTTGAGCTGCGGGTTAACAATCGCTATCTGGTTATACGCAGGTTTGGACGTGGTATAGCGTTCTTTCAGCGTCGGAAAGCGTGTGCGGTCATAGTACGAAAGCGCCAGCGTGTCTTCATTGGCAAAGTGGTATTTCCCCATCACCTGCCAGTTAAAAGCTGACTGATTGTTGTCGTCATAATGGGTGATACTGCCATCTTTCTCATGTTTTTTCGCTTCTACGCTATCGCGCCAGTCATAGCTGATTCCAGCCACGACATCGACATTATCGGCAGCAGCCCATTGATATTCACTGGCGAGCGACCAGGTACGATCTTCATAGCGATCGTAAGCGGCGTGCGGCGCACCTTTTTCCCGGTGTACGTCATCTTTCCAGTTAACGGCAAACGACAGCAGATCGTTTTCACGCACCTCGGCTGCCAGTTGTAACCCGGCACCGTCGCTGTAATCGGAATAATGGCTGTAGCTGCCTTTTTTATTTTTCAAATCAGCCAGCGAGTTGTACATCATTAGCGTATTTTCAAAGGTGTCGCGATACAGCCGACTTTTCAGGGTAAAACGATCGTTTAGTTGGGTCGTTCCCTGATAATAAAAACTTTCTTTGTCATACTCTGGCCACTGCCAGTAGCGTGATTTCTGACCACTATTTCCACTGTATGGCGGGTTATCTTTTTCACCATCCTGCTTAATGTAAGTCAATGTGTATTCATCGTTTTCGCGTGGTGTAAAACCGAGCTTCACAATGCCGCGTTTATCATCAGCCGATGAATTAATCATCTTGCCGTGTTTGCCTGCAATATCATTATTTACACCATGCGGCAGGCCGAGAAAATCCTGCTTTAGCTGGCTACCGCTGACTTGCAAATACCCCAGATCGCTGCTGGCGGCAAATGAAGCATGCATATCGTAGGCATTGTCCTGGCTACGGCTCCATCCCTGGCGATATCCCAGACTTGCTTCCAGAGGTTTTGTTGGCTTCTGGGTGGTGATATTAATGGCTCCGCCCATCTGATTAGGCCCCTGAAGCAGCGACGAATACCCTTTGGAAACTTCAACTGCCCCCAAATTGTTGGTCAGAATCCGCGCCAGATCGAGGTTGCCGTCATAGGGAACATAAATGGGCACACCGTCGAAATAGACCGGCACCTGACGACTATCAAAGCCACGAACTTTGACCTGTTCTTCGTTGCGGCTACCTGACTTTTGCAGTACCACGCCGGGGACGACACTTAATGCCTGAGCGACATTCTGTTTATCCAGGGCCTTCATGGTGGGTTGATCGAGAACGGTGGTCGTCGTTGATGATACCGGACTGGACCATACGGTCAGCGTGTCGCTCTCCTGAGCTGCTACGGCCTGCTGGGTAAAGGCAAGTGATAATACTGTGCAGAGATAACGTTTTTTGAGTCTCATAGAATAAATTCCGTTTAACAAAGAATTAAATAGAGGCTGCGGGTTGCAGACTGACTTTAATGTCAGCAGGTGCCGCGTAGTAAGGCGCGGAGGTAATAAAAAGGCGAATGCCGCAGTCGAGGTAATTTTTGAGTGTTGTCAGATTAATTCCGCCGGTCAGAGCCAGCGTGCAGTGAGGAGCCAGCGACGGTGCTATTTGCGCAATTTCAGTTGCCTGTTGCGGATTAAATTTGTCGAGCTGAAGTACGTCTGGTTGCGCGCGTAACGCGGCGATTGCCTCTTTCGGCGTGTCGGCTTCAACAACTATTTTCTTCTCGGGTGCGTGGCGACGTAACTGATTGATTGCGCCTGACCAGTCCTGATTGTCATGAAGAAAATGGCGGTGGTTGGCAAACAATAATATGGTTTCCGCACATCCGGCACGATGAATCAGTCCTCCGGCAGCCAGAATTGCCTGCGAGGCCAGTAAGCGGGTACCCGGAATCGCTTTTCGGGTGCAGGCGATATTGCCATCAGGGTAACGTTCACGAAGTAACGCCAGCATTTGAGCGAGATAATCAGAAACACCGCAACTCCACTCCAGCACATTCTGGACTGCCTTCCATCCCTGATGAAGTGCTGCGGCATTACCTTGCGCACGGATTAGCCGCTGACCCGCGTTCGCTTGTGAACCGTCGCTGACCGCGTCATCAATAGTTAATCCCAGCGTAGTTAACATCTTACACGCGACAGAAATTCCGCTGACGCAGCCGCCCTGACGGTGAAAAAACTCTATATAGCCATGCTGGTGTCCAATATTTAATGCTCGCGTGGTCAGGTCACCGCCCTGGATATCTTCCAGAAGTAACGCATCGATTTGTGCCTGAGAAAGGAAAATCATCGCAGTGCCTCTTGCGGTACGCTATCCCACCAGATGAGCGCCCAGTCGCGGCTGGCAGGGGCGAGGGCACGAGCATCTTGTTGTTGATACCAGCGATATAACCGCTCACGCTCATCGTCGTTAAGCGCGCCCAGACTCCAGCTGACGTTCTGCTCAAAACGTTCCCAGGTGCTGTTATCCTGTTGGCAATTTTGTCCACGGATAAAATCAACGTGAGCATAAATTCCCATCTGATACAGGACATTGAGCGCAAAGATATAGTTGGGTAATTCGATCACTTCACGACCAGCCGCCCGCTGAATGGCTGGAGAGACGAACGAGGTGCTGACCAGATGAGTCGTATAGACGCGAAGCCGTGCCTGATTATTCAGTTTGCTCATTGCCTGGCGCATATCAGCCACCAGAGTGGAGCGGGAAGCCACGGCAATATCGCAGCGTGGCAGGTCACTCCAGTCCTCTTCCCAGGCGCGCTGGATCCAGTGGACATTGTCTGCCTTTAGCGCGGCGGCGCGACGGGCGGCAACCTTCAGCATCCCCTGACTGTAATCAACGCCATAAATCGTCGTGAGTTTGTCAGCCAGCGCCAGCGATACGGTACCCGGTCCGCAGCCCATATCGAATAAGGTCTGCGCGCCTTGCAGATCAATTTTAGCGGTCAGTTGTTGCAGGTAGCTGTCCGTAGGCGAGGCGCAATTTTCCGCCATTTTTTCCGCCCGTTGATCCCAGTGATCCGGCGTTTTTTCTGTGCGGTGGGCCAGCTTGAGTTGCTGCAGGTAAAGGTCCGCAAAATCAATATCATCAATGAGCATGATTGTTCCTTAGTGGCTAATTGCAGAGAGGTGATGATGAATCTGGTCGGCAGAAACCCGATACAGGGCAGCCAGTTTGTTCGTTGTTAACTGTTCGGTCGGTAAGCCTTGTGTTACTCGTCCATCTGGCTCTACCTGGATAATGCTGTCGGCAATGGCGTTGGCATGGAGCGGATGATGAGTCGACATTAGCATTGTCATGCCGTTATTTTTGAGCTGCGCCAGCGTGTCCAGTAGTTGGATCTGATGACCGAAATCGAGGCTGGAGGCAGGCTCATCCAGTAATAACAAGCGCGGTTGCTGGACGAGTGCACGGGCGATTAAAGCCAGCTGACGTTCACCGCCGCTAAGTGTATTCCAGCGTCGTGTCGCCAGATGCAAAATGCCCAGCTTTTCCAGTTGCTCCGTTGCTTTCAGGCGTTCTTGCTTACCGGGAACGGAAAAAGCGCCTATGGTGGGGGCCAGGCCCATCAACACCATATCCAGCACACTAAAAGCAAAAATGCCGTCGTGCGCCTGCGGCACCCAGGCAATGGCCTGCGCGCGCTGGCGATGGCTGAGTGTCTGCACAGGGAGGCTATCCAGTAAGATCTCGCCTTTTAATAACGGTATAACGCCAAGAATGGAGCGCATGAGTGTGGTTTTGCCGCAACCATTGGCTCCTAACAGACAACAAATTGTTCCTTGCGACAGGGTGAAGGACACGTCGCGTAGCACCGGATGGCGGGAGTAACCCAGAGACGCATGACGGACGGCAAGCAAAGTCACTGGCGACCTCCGCGTAACAACAAAAACAGGAAAAACGGTGCACCAACAAAAGCGGTCAGAATGCCAAGTGGGATTTCTGTTGTTCCAATGCTGCGTGCCAGCGTATCGGTAAGCAGGAGCAGAATCGCGCCAGTACACATTGCCATGGGCAACAGCTGCTGATGGTTATGACCGGTCAACAAGCGGGCAATGTGCGGAACGACCAGGCCGACCCAACCAATTATGCCCGCTATTGCTACCGTGCTGGCGGTGATTAGTGTGGCGCAGACAATTAATCCAAAGCGCAGACGTGTCACGTTCAGTCCCAGCGAATGGGCTTCGTCGTCGGAAAGCGTGAGTAAATTCATGCGCCAGCGGAGAAAAAACAGGGGCAAGGAGCCTATGAGAATGATCGGTGCAGCATAGCAGAGATCGCGTAAGGTCACGGTGGACAGCCCCCCCAGCAACCAGAAGGTAATTGACGGTAACTGGGTGTAAGGATCGGCCAGCGTTTTTATTAGCGATATCCCCGCTCCGCACAACGTTCCTAACGCAATGCCTACCAGCACCAGGGTTAAGATCGGATCGTGGCGGGTCACCCGACGCGTAATCAACCAGACGCCCGCGACCAGCATCAGCCCGCCGCAAAATGCGTACAGCTGGATGTAAACAATGGATAATCCCCACAGGATTGCCGCGCAGGCACCAAGTCCGGCACCGGCGGAGACGCCTAAAATATCCGGTGACACTAAGGGATTACGGAACATTCCCTGATAGGTGGTTCCGGCCCCTGCCAGCGCCGCGCCCAGAAACAGCGCAGCAAGAATACGCGGCACGCGGATTTGCCAGAAGACAATTTGTTCCTGCACAGGAACATTTTCTTGACGCAGAATGAGCGCCAGCAGTTGCTGTATATCGAGATGATAAGCCCCACTTACGGCGGCAAAAGTGATACTGATAGCTGCCAGCAGCAAAATACATCCGTTTACGGTTCTCATTAGCTCGCCACCAATTTTTGATAGTCGGCGTCACTTAATGGGCAATGCCAGAACAGTTGGGCGTAATGCTGCATGTCACTTTTAAACTGGCGATTGATGGCGGGATCCAGCCAGGCGTGAAGTCTGCGTAATCCCAGAAGACGGTTGATTCCCGGCGGGGCATCCAGCCAGCCAAAGGGCAGGCCACTTAAAAATAAGATGCGTTGTTCCGCAACCGCTTTCACGCCCTGCCAGAGAGGATCACGACGAATAAAATCTGCAGTAACGGCCTCCTGAACCAGAATAATATCCGGCTGCCAGCGCAGGAGATTTTCCATGGAAACCTGTGTCAGACCGTGGCGATCGGCTATTTGCGCGACGTTGTGCAAACCTAATAATTCCGCCGCCTCGGTATGCAACGAACCCTGTAAGCCCGTTTCCAGCCCTCGAGGACCGCGCGCAGCATAAAAGCTGAGGTTAGCGGCGGGTGAGGTGGCGAATGCCTTAGCTTCACCAACGAAGCGGCTGGCGAGATTGGCTTGTTCTGCGGCGCGGTGCTCTTCGCCTAACGTTTTGCCAAGCGTTGTTAACTGTTCTGCTGATTGTTCCAGTTTCCCGTTAAGCAATAACCAGGGTATTTGTGTCTGTTCGCTAACCTGCCGTGCCTGGGAGATCCAGGTTTCATCCGTATTGCCGCAATCAACGACCAAATCGGGATGTAATGCCATAAGCCCTTCCAGCGAGAGTGTGCTGGCGCGCCCGGCGAGTCGTCCCAGCCTGGGGAACTGGCGAATGTGCTCTGGCAATGGAATTAATGCCTGACGGGCAAAATCAAAAGAGGAAAAACCGACCATTTTTTCTGGCGCGACAGCCAGCAATAGTAAATCGGCGGGCGCGCCTGCGCTGACGATGCGTGTAATGTTTTGGGCTTCGGGAAGCGTCAGTGAGGCCCAGAATTTGACTGATTGTGCAAAGGACGGCAGATGATGCAGGAACAATGTCGACGCAAGAATCTGTGTAAACCTCCGTCTGGTTAGTGACATAAGTAATATCCTGATAATTAAAACCGTTATATACTTACATATATAGCGAAAAAGATCATGTTTGATGTCAAAATTTGTCTAAAGAGACAGAATGATTTGCTTGTTTCTTAAATAACACTTTGTTCCACAAGAAAATTGTCAGGGAGAATGGGGAGTGGGGGAAAATATAAATAGAGGTGTAATGATTAACAAGTTGATAAAATAAAATTAAAATCTTCCCTAATAAAAGAAAATAAAGGCATAGACTGTAGAAAGAGTGGTATTTCGTGATGAAGAAAGAGCAATGCCAATTTTATGCACGTAATGGCATTGCTCGATATACAGTAAAGTTAAGGCGTAGGTTCCGCCTCTTTTTGTTTTACCGGCTGTGTTGTTGATTCACTGAGTGGACGCGTCGCCGGAACATTGTCACACGGTTGCTCTTTCGGGCAGATCAAATCCAGCATTTTCAGCGTCACGCCATTGGTCCAGCCAAAGCCATCCTGTAATGGATATTCGCCACCGCCGCCCCCTGTTCCGGTGGTGCTGACATCATATTTTTCCACCAGCTTTTTCTCCCGGTCATAGGTGTGCTGAACATTGGTCAGGAAGTGCCAGCTAATGTCCATCGCCACCTCTTTTTGCCCGTAGTTTTGTAATCCTTCTGTCGCGACCCACTGCAACGGTGCCCAGCCGTTTGGCGCATCCCATTGTTGCCCACTTTTCACCGACGTGGTGTTCAGGCCGCCTGGTTGCAGCAGATGTGTTTTCGTCGCCGTCGCCATTTTGTTGGCGCGATCTTTCGCTGCCGCATTGACGTACAGCGGGAACAGGGCGGCAGCGGTTAACTGATTGCGCACTTTATGACTTTTCAGGTCGTAATCGGCATACCAGCCTTGTTGATCGTTCCACAGGTATTTTTCGATCCCTTTTTGACGGGCATTCGCCAGCGTTTCGTACTGGTTTGCCATCGCGTTATCTCCGGCAGCTTTGCTGGCGCGGGCGAGGATTTTTTCCATTTTAAACATCAGGCTGTTCAGATCGACCGGTACGATGCTGGTGGTGCGTAAGGTATTTAACTGCTGCGGATTGTCCATCCAGCGCGAGCTGAAATCCCAGCCAGACGCAGCGGCAGAGCGCAGGTCGCGGTAAATTTCAGTGGCAGGTCGATTCGGATTGCTTTTGGCGGTGGCAATATCTTCCACCCATGACTCTGGTCGTGGCGTATCGCGATCGTCCCAGTAGCGGTTGAGAAGGGTACCATCCTGAAGTTTTACAACGCGTTTTTCCTGTTGTCCGGCTTGCAGGTTTTCAACACCGTCCATCCAGTAAGCATATTCTTTTTGCATTTGCGGCAGGTATTGCTTCAACGCGGCATCGCCTTCATGCTGCGCCAGTAACTCTACCATCAGGGCAAAGAATGGCGGTTGCGAGCGGCTTAAATAGTAACTGCGGTTGCCGTTGGGAATATGCCCGTAAGTGTCTATTTCATGAGCAAAATTGGCCACCATATCCGCGACTTTATCCCAGTGACCGCTTTCGGCAAGCCCTAACATGGTGAAGTAACTGTCCCAGTAATATACCTCACGAAAACGTCCGCCCGGCACGACATAAGGTTCCGGCAGCGGTAACAGAGAATCCCATTTTTCGGTATTTTCGGTAGAACGCGTTAATACCGGCCAAAGTCCGTCAATATGTTCGCGCAGCGACTGCCCTTCTGGCGGAACATATTTCTCTCCCTCTTTCGGCAGAGTGAAATTGACGTTAACGAAATGGCGCAGATCAAAGCCGCTCTGGTTTTGCTGCATTCGATAATCTGCAAGGATCATTAGCGGATCGCTGTTCGGCACGGCATCAGCAAAGGTCTTTTGGTCCGGAAAAAGTTTGGCGTTTTGCACATCGTTAAACAGCGGCCCTAACAAAATATCAGGCGGCTGTGGCGTTACTGGCGTTTCTTCTGCCTGCACCGCTAGCGCAGCGAAACACAACAAAACGCAGGCGGGAATTAACGCTATTTTTTGCGGGCGAGGAGGGGCGGTGGCTTTCATCAATCATTCTCCTTGGGCGAAACCGAACAAAACGGTATTCAAGTATCAGAAAACCTTAGTTCAGGATCGCACTAACTGCATGATCGAAATCTCATTCTGCGAACTGTCAGGCATTTTGGAAAAGGAGATTAAAGGGATAAATAAGGGTGAAATAGAGTAATTAAATAAAGTCTGTTTATTAGCCAGCCAGCGACGTTTGGTTTGCGATTAGCGCAGAAAAAATCATCATGATTTGGTAAAAAATATAACAGGTAGTTAAAAAATATCAGAGCAGAGTAAATTGCCGGATGGCATCAGAACGATGCCATCCGAACGGTGGTTTATCCCTGATGGCTGAAACGTTGCGTTTTAACGTCCAGCGTTAACGTTTCTTCAGGTTGTATCGCATACAGTTTCTCACCCTGCTGGCAAATCCAGCCAATCCCCAGTTCGTGGGCGATTAGGGCGCTGTGGGATACCGGACTTCCGGCGCTAAGGCAGATCCCTTTTACAACCGCCGGATCCAGTTGCAGAACCGTGGACGGATAAATGTTCTCCGCCAGTAAAATGGTTGGCGAGTTAAATTGCGGGAGTTCTTCTTTCGTTTGCGTCAGGTGGATTAGGGTGCGATGTAGAAGATCGTCCACATCGATATAGCGAGCCTGTAAATATTCATCATCCAGTTGTTGGTATTGCTGGCTTAGTTCTTTAAGAACGTGCTGCCAGGCATATTCTGCTGTGCAATGCTCATGCTGAAGAAATTCGTTTGCCGCCGCCAGCAGTTCTGGATCATCTAACAGTGTATGGTGACCAGAAAAGATTGCGGCAATATCGTCAAGCCCGCTCGCTTCTGCTTTCGCTGTTAACGTCATCAGATCTAATAACGTGAAGTCAATTGCCTGGCGTAATCGTTCTTGTTCTTCTTCCACGGTCAGAGTTGATTTTGCCTGTATCGTACATAAAACTGGTTGATAATAAAAGGCTTTACCCGAAACAGGCGGAATGGGCCGCTGAGTAGGCGGAGCAACTTCGTCCGTTTCACCAAAGTTATCTTCAGCCAGCTGACGGAAAGCAACCAGCGCCTCTTCAGCTTCTGGCCCTTTCGCAATCAGGCGCAGCGTATCGTTATAGCGGACTTGTAGTAGCGCGATCTGGTTAATACTCTCCGGTGTGACGCATTTGCCGTTTTTCTCCAGCAACATATCGGCATTAAATGTCGATAAGGTATAAACCAGCCGGGAGGCCGGACGTACATGAAGGCCGTTACGGTTTTTAATGACCACGGCCAGAGAACGGGCTTCTTCATCGTACGGAGGACATGTGTCAGAGATTTCAGCGTCGGAGGACGGTAAACCCAGTTGTTCACGTTTGGCTTCCAGCGCATGCATGGCGTCAAAGATCACTTTGTCGATATCCGCCCCCGAGGCCGCGCTGACCGTTGCTGCCAGTGTACCTTCGACTAACGGTGCCGCACACAAACGTACTTTTGCGGCGATCTCGGGAGCTAGCAATTCCAGCGCAGTTTCAGCACTCAATAATGCGCTACCCATATCCATCATCACCAGCACATGGTCGGCATCGGCAACGGACTCGATGGCCTCCATCACTTTGACGGCATCGGTACCAATGGGATTTTGGGGATCGTCAATTCCCGCGGCAATGGCGATTTTACAGCTATCACTCATTAACATCTGACGGGCTAATTCACCGACACCTTCTCCCAGTCGGGCGCTATGTGAAACTATGACCAGGTTTACCATCACCATTTCCTTACTCTTTTGCGGCTAACGCCAGCATTTGCATCATAAACATCACGGAGGTCGCGCCGGGATCCTGGTGACCAATACTGCGTTCACCGAGATAACTGGCGCGGCCTTTGCGGGCTTGCATCGTAATCGTACTTTGTGCAGCGGATTCAGCGACGCTACTGGCGGCTTCGAGCGCCACCGGAACAGAGAGATTTTGCTCGCTGGACTGACGTAACGATTCCACCACCGGCACCCAGACATCACACATAGTTTTATCGCCAGGTTCGGCTTTCCCGCGACTGATTACGCCGTCTACACCATCGCGGAACATCTGATACAGTTCTTCCAGCGTCAGGCTTTGCCGTGCCTGTGTCGCCTGTGCGGCGCGGATAAAGAAAGTACCGAACAGCGGACCACTGGCACCACCGACGCTGGAAAGCAGCGTCATGCCGGTATTCTTGAGAATGAAACCGATATCTTTATCTGCGATAGCAGGGAGTTTTTCTACCACCTTGCTAAAGCCACGGTTCATATTTAGCCCGTGGTCAGCGTCGCCAATTTCGCGATCCAGTCCGGTAAGATACTCGCTCTCTTTGCTGAAAATTTCTCCACAGCGAGTGAGCCAGTTAACAATTTGAGTTCTGCTCAGTGACATGGTTATCTCCTTATTTACCCCAGTTAAGCGCCGGGGTGTGGACCGGGGCGTCCCATAACGCCAGCGTTTCGTCATCAACTTTCAGTAAGGTGATGGAAAAACCGGTCATGTCCAGTGAGGTACAATACGCGCCGATTAAATTGCGCTCGATAGTCAAGCCCGCTTGCTGGCAACGCGTGGCCAGGCGGTTATAGACGCCATACAGTTCAGAAAGCGGAGTTGCACCAAGATTGTTGACGAGTGCAATTACTCGATCGCCAGACTGAAGCGGTTGTTTAGTTTGCGTCTCTTCCTGCCAGCTACCTTGTCGATAATCCCAGAAGCGGAGCGTGCGGTGGTATGTGCCATTTTCCAGCAGGGTGTCGAACATTTGATCAACTGTTTGGTCAAGGGAGGAGAAGGGGCGGCGGTCAATACCCGGCTCACCATGAATGCCGACGCCAAACTCCATCTCATTATCTGCCAGCGTAAAAGAAGGTTTTCCCGCGGCAGGAACGGTACAGGCATTGAGGGCGATACCAATAGAATGGCCCTGATTGTTCAACTTACGCCCCAGTTGTGCACAAGCCTCCAGCGAGTCGCCACGTTCTGCCGCTGCGCCTACGAGTTTTTCGATTAATACGGTGTTGGCAACGCCGCGCCGCCCAGCGGTATAAAGACTGTCTTTTACTGCAACGTCGTCATCAATGACCACGGTGGTCACTTTTACGCCGCTATCGTGCAGTAATTCTGTTGCTGTTTCAAAGTTAAGAATATCGCCGGTGTAATTTTTGATAATCAGCAGTACACCTTCGCCGCCATCAACTTGCATGGCGCATTCAAAAATTTTATCGGGCGTCGGTGAGGTGAATATTTCGCCCGGACAGGCCCCCGAAAGCATCCCCTGACCGATATAACCGCAGTGCATCGGTTCGTGTCCGCTGCCGCCGCCCGACAGCAGGGCGACTTTTCCTGCAACGGGGGCATCAGCTCGGGTGACATACACCGGATCCTGATGCAGTGTCAGCGATGAATGCGCTTTCGCCAGACCCGCCAGTTGTTCGTCCAGAACGTCTTGCACATCATTGATCAATTTTTTCATTATCTTGCTCCAGCAATTACGGTAGGGCATGGATGATGTTCAACGACACGGCGACCACTGACTGCCGATAAATCCATTGTGCATCAGGTAAGGGAAAAGAAAATTAGCCCAAATTATGTTTCATGGTGAAACATATGTTTTAATGAATGTTCCATATTGAAACTTTTACGCGTTTTAATACTAAAAATTGCGAGCCGGAACACCTTTTGTCACAAAGGATGCGGGATATGAGTGGCGCTTTTAACAACGATGAACGGGGCATATCTCCCTTAATTGCAGCCTCCTGGGAGCGATGCAATAAACTGATGAAACGGGAGACATGGAGCGTACCGCACCAGGCCCAGGGCGTGACATTTGCTACTATCTATCGGCGTAAGAAAGCGATGCTGACGCTCGGGCAGGCTGCGCTGGAAGATGCCTGGGAATATATGGAATCGCGGGCGTGCGGACTGTTCATCCTTGATGAAACCGCCTGCATCCTTAGTCGTTTTGGTGATCCACAAACGCTGCACCAGCTTAGTGTCCTGGGATTCAATGACGGCACGTATTGCGCAGAGGGAATTATTGGTACCTGTGCGCTATCGTTAGCGGCTATCTCTGGTCAGGCCGTGAAAACGATGGCCGATCAACATTTCAAACAGGCACTCTGGAACTGGGCCTTTTGTGCAACACCGTTGTTTGACAGCAAGGGCCGATTGACGGGAACAATAGCGCTGGCGTGTCCGGTTGAGCAAACTACCGCAGCTGATTTGCCGTTGACGTTGGCAATCGCACGCGAGGTCGGAAATTTACTGCTGACGGACAGTTTGCTCGCTGAAACTAACCGTCATTTAAATCAACTTAATGCCCTGTTAGAAAGTATGGATGATGGCGTGATTAGCTGGGACGAGCAGGGTAATTTGCAATTTATCAATGCCCAGGCGGCGCGGGTCTTGCGCCTTGACGCGACGGCAAGTCAGGGAAGGGCGATCACTGAACTCTTAACGTTACCCGCCGTATTGCAACAAGCAATAAAACAGGCACATCCGCTCAAACACGTAGAAGCAACCTTTGAAAGTCAGCACCAGTTTATTGATGCGGTGATAACCCTTAAACCGATAATAGAAACGCAGGGAACCAGCTTTATTTTGTTGCTCCATCCTGTGGAACAGATGCGGCAGTTAATGACCAGTCAATTAGGAAAAGTCAGCCATACTTTCGCTCATATGCCACAGGACGATCCGCAAACCCGCCGCTTGATTCATTTTGGTCGCCAGGCGGCGCGCAGTAGCTTTCCTGTCCTGCTTTGTGGAGAAGAGGGCGTGGGCAAGGCACTGCTTAGCCAGGCAATTCATAATGAAAGTGAGCGTGCAGCGGGGCCTTATATCGCCGTCAATTGTGAGTTATATGGTGATGCGGCGCTGGCGGAAGAATTTATTGGCGGCGATCGCACGGACAATGAAAATGGTCGTCTGAGTCGACTGGAACTGGCGCACGGCGGCACGCTGTTTCTTGAAAAGATTGAATATCTGGCGGTGGAGTTACAGTCTGCTTTGCTTCAGGTTATCAAGCAGGGTGTTATCACGCGACTGGATGCGCGGCGTTTAATACCGATTGATGTCAAAGTGATTGCCACAACGACTGCTGACCTGGCAATGCTGGTGGAACAAAATCGGTTTAGTCGCCAGCTGTATTACGCGCTGCATGCATTTGAAATTACCATCCCGCCTCTGCGTATGCGGCGTGGCAGCATTCCGGCGCTGGTGAATAACAAATTACGCAGTCTTGAAAAACGCTTCTCTACGCGTCTGAAAATTGATGACGATGCCCTCGCTCGCCTGGTTTCTTGTGCATGGCCAGGCAACGATTTTGAACTTTACAGCGTCATCGAGAATCTTGCTCTGAGTAGTGATAACGGGCGCATTCGCGTCAGTGATTTACCTGAACATCTGTTTACCGAGCAGGCGACAGATGATGTCAGCGCCACTCGCCTTTCCACCAGTCTGTCATTTGCGGAAGTTGAAAAAGAGGCAATTATTAACGCAGCCCAGGTCACAGGCGGTCGCATTCAGGAAATGTCGGCTTTACTTGGAATCGGCCGCACTACGCTGTGGCGGAAAATGAAGCAACATGGCATTGATGCAGGGCAGTTTAAGCGCCGGGTATGAAAGACAGAGACGATTTCTGATACATCTGAGTGATCTGTATTTCATTCCGGCGCACGCTAACAATTTTCAGCATCGTTTAAGGGCTTGTCTATCCCGCACTTAAAAGCTGAAGCGATATCCTCCGTTGACTTGCTTCTGATCAAAGAGGTTACCCTGCGTGTAATCCGCTTCGAGATAGAATGTGTGCTGTTTGTTATACTGTGCACTGACTCCCACGCCGTTATTCCAGCCATTACCTTTGAAACTGTACTTCTCCCGGGAGTTGTTCAACAGATATTCGGTATCCCCTGAAAACTCGCGGATAGCGCCAGTCTTCACATAGACATTCAGCTGGCTGTTGCCTGCGGTGATGTCATATCCCAGTATCATGCTGGCGCGCCCCAGCAGCGATTCGTAGTGATTCAGATGTATATTGAGACCATTACTCGCCTTCATAGCCATCCCATTCTGGTGGCTGTATGTGAGCTGGGTTTGCGGCTCTATATAGAACCCATAACCAGTAGGGGTCAGGTTGAACCTCTGCCCGGCTTCCAGGGAGATGCTCAATCCATTCGCAGTGCCGTTGGCGTTAACGCCGTTGTTCTGACTGTCCAGTACGTGGAAACTATTTTTCTGGTGCGATGCTTTTACAACGAGATCGCTGTAAAAACCGTTGTGTGCCATGTAACTGGCGTACATTCCCATGTAGTCTGAACGTGCGGTACCGTCGCCTCCGCTATAGTCCGGCGATGCATGTGTTGAGCCAATATACAGACCGACATACAACGGCATTTCATCAGAGAGACGTTTATCCCCACCAAACTGGATACCGCTGTAACCCATGTCAAAGCCGCTCAGTTTGCCACTGGCAAAGGAGTCCAGGCTTCCCCCATAACTGCGCAACCAGATATTACCGTCTTTACCCTGATTTCGCAGGTCACCCATCCGTTGCATCAGCGTACGGTTTTCAACATAGTTCAATAAGTAACCGACATTGAGATAATTGCCGCCAGCATCTGCGGTCGTGGTGGGTTTAGGCGTGGGAGCGGGGGCAGGCGTAGGATCGGGGTTGACTATGGGGGGCTGAGCGGGAGCTGGTGTGGGCTCTGGATTAGGAGTCGGCTCCGGAATTGTCCCGGAAGCATAAAGCTCCCAGTTAGTGCCATTTTTACGCACATCATACAGATATCCCCCCAACTCAACCTGAGAAGACGCGCTGAACGAGGCCGCGCCGTCAGTGGTTTTTACCACTGTCAGAACTTCATTTCCCGTTGTGGCCTCGCTGCCCTGGTTACGGATAGCCAATACGTGATTACCAGCACTACTCCCGCAGATATTCAATAAATCTCCTTTATTATTAACGCCATTACCCTCGCCAACAACATCAGCACGCATAATAAAGGTACTGTTACCGCTAAGGTTCTCTACGTTTAATGTGGTAAATGTGCCGGCAGTTGACGCGTGGCTGGCAAAATCGACAGTTGAATGGCTCAGCGCCAGCGTGTCGAGATTAGAATTACTTGTTACGTTCCAGACGCTGTTACTCATTGCAACGTCCAGTTTCCCGCCATTGACATTATCGCTGAGGGAAGAACCTGTCCAAACCGACCCAGGGTGCATATCCAGATTGATTAGCCCACCTTTAGAAAGAACGCTACCGTTGATAAGCATACGACCCGAGGCGTTGATGCGGCTGGCGGCATAACCATCGTCATGTTGCGTTGCGATGGCCATCTGGTCGGGTGTACTCATATCAATGACCAGATCGCTCGTGAGATCGATCTGGCTGTTGGTCATGGCATAAATCCCCCTAGCTCCTGCCGCGCCGGTGATAGCCAAACTGTCTCCGGTTATTCTACCGCCGCTGAGCGCCCACAAACCCAGCGCCAGACTGCCATTACGATCAACCGTAATATCGGTATTTTGCATGTTGATAACAGCCGTTGCCGTCTGGGCTGAGGCACCATAAGAACCGCTGGAAAAGATGCTGTTTCGTTGCGCTGCCGTGCCAGAAAAATTGATTGTCGCGTCTGAACCACTGGTTACGAGGCCACCGCCCTGCGCGGAAGAAATATGGCTATCAGCACCGATAGTGGTTGTACCACCACGAACTTCGACGCCATTGGCAGCGGCTCCAGTTACATCAACAGTGAGTGCATTCGCGCTCACCTGGCCAAAGCTCCAGAGGCCGTGTGCATTATCGCCATTGGTTTTAATGGTACTGTTTGTTCCGAGATCGACAACAGAGTTTTTCTGTACGTTTATTCCCATGGCGCTGTAGCCCTGAACATCGATTGTCAGGTCTGTCGCCGTAAAACGCGCAGCACCGTTGGCGTTATTGCCGTTGAGACCACCGATATAAACACCTGTACTTCCATCGGTCTTGATTTTACTACCGCTTCCAAGATCGACACTGGTGCCATAGTCATTGATGGTTAGGCCTATACCGTTCGAGTTTTCAATGGTGAAATGAGAGGCTGTTAGTGTTGAGCTATGCCCAATAATGATGCCGTCATCGTTACTCTTAATGGTGCTGCCTGTGCCTAAGTCAGCATGTGTATAGTCACCAATTAAATTAATGCCGATGGCAGAGGTTTGACCAACAACATCTACTGTAAGTCGGTTAGCTGTCAGAGAGCTGTTCTTGCCCTGAATAATGATTCCCTTTGCATATCCAGAGGCGTCGTTGACATTGACGGTGACATCATCACCCAGGTTGATATTGCCAGGCGTGTTTCCTGCTGGGGTCATTACACCATAGAGGTTTCCTGATGGATCGGCGGTATCTCCTGTAATTCTGTCACCATCATTAATAGTAATATTGGTGCCATTTTGACTTCCTAAATCAGCAGCTATCAGCAGGGGGGAAAAGATAATTGCATTCAAACCAATAGCGCCATATTTTATCAGTTGAATGGAGGGCGAACGGATTTTTAATTCAGCGAGACGATCGGCTTTGGTATTCCCATTGTGTTGTTTGATGCCCATACCACTCCTATATAGTACCCAAGCTATGGGTCTATGGATTTTGTCATTTTGTTTAAGTCAATGAATAATATCCTCTTATCATCATGATATTTGTATGGTGCAATCATGATGAGCTGCTCTGAGAATAATTCTCTATTACCGGGCAAAATCAGGAACACAGGAATTAATATATATTTAACATCCCCCTTACAAAGGTGAGTTTAGATCGAGTTATTCCCTAAGTTGTCGTTACTTATTCCAATTCGTTACTATGAATATGACAAAAACATTACAACAAACAGCGGTTAAATAATTTGGTGAATATTTTTGGTAATAATCCTAATTAGTTATGGGATTTTCGCTTGATGTATCTGCATAACAAAAACAATATGAGCCATTTTTGCATTACTAATAAGAAAAAGCAAAAAACATCGATATTCATTTTTGATCAATGGATTTTCTGGCACATCGTTATTATCGTGATACTGGTTATCATTTTCATCTTGCCAGGATCGCACGTAATCACGTTATTCGGGGGCTTTATCTGCTGGATATTGCCCTTCAGGCAAGTCCTTTTCTCGCCAGCATATTGGAGCGTGATCAATATTGATCAGCTGTAAAAGGTGTCTGATGTGCAGTGGAACACAAACTTACGTGATCTCATTGCTAATGAGATATCCCTCATCTGAACACTTATGTCTTTAATTATTCTCGTGGTTCACTATAGGCAATAAGCACAAAAGTGTAGGATGTTATAAGAATGGTTAGGACTCGGTGAAATGAAAAAATCCACGCAATTGCGTGGATTTTATATACTTTTGCGCTCTTCATGAGATTTAGCGAAACCTCATGAGACAACAAATTAATTAGACATTGAACAGGAAGTTCATTACATCGCCATCTTTAACGATGTAATCTTTACCTTCTGCACGCATTTTGCCCGCTTCTTTCGCGCCTTGTTCACCTTTGTAAGTGATGAAATCTTCGAACGAAATAGTTTGTGCGCGGATAAAGCCTTTTTCAAAATCAGTATGGATTTTGCCAGCGGCCTGCGGCGCGGTTGCACCAACCGGAATGGTCCATGCACGCACTTCTTTCACCCCAGCGGTGAAGTAAGTTTGCAGGTTCAGCAGCTTATAACCGGCACGGATCACGCGGTTCAGGCCCGGCTCTTCCAGCCCAAGCTCCTGCATAAACTCGTCACGTTCTTCGTCGTCCAGTTCGGCAATGTCTGCTTCAACAGCAGCACAAACCGGAACCACAACAGAACCTTCTTTCGCCGCGATTTCACGCACCTGGTCAAGATACGGGTTGTTTTCAAAACCGTCTTCGTTGACGTTGGCGATGTACATTGTTGGTTTCAGCGTCAGGAAGCTCAGGTAACGAATAGCCGCTTTCTCTTCAGCGCTTAAATCCAGCGCGCGCAGCATACCTGCGTTTTCCAGCTGTGGCAGGCATTTTTCCAGTACCGCCAGCTCGGCTTTCGCGTCTTTATCGCCGCCTTTGGCTTTCTTCTGTACGCGATGAATCGCACGTTCGCAGGTGTCGAGGTCTGCCAGCGCCAGTTCTGTGTTGATAACTTCAATATCATCCGCCGGGTTAACTTTGCCGGAAACGTGAATGATGTTGTCGTTTTCAAAGCAGCGAACAACGTGACCGATCGCTTCGGTTTCACGGATGTTGGTCAGGAACTGGTTACCCAGACCTTCGCCTTTCGATGCGCCTTTTACCAGACCGGCGATATCGACAAATTCCATGGTCGTGGGAAGCGTACGCTGCGGTTTTACGATTTCAGCCAGTTGATCCAGGCGAGGGTCAGGCATTGGTACGACGCCTGTGTTCGGCTCGATGGTGCAGAATGGAAAGTTGGCCGCTTCAATACCGGCTTTGGTCAGCGCGTTGAACAGGGTAGATTTCCCGACGTTGGGCAAACCGACGATACCGCATTTGAATCCCATGATTTAAATCACCTTAATATCTTAATAATCAACCTGTTATTGCTAACAGATTGCAGAAATGGAAATAACTTTGCCTATTATACACGGCACTCGGCAAAAATGCCGCAGACAACGACTTATTGCGCTTTAAAGGCGTGCAATCGGTTCGTTGCTTTGGTCAAGCCCTCTGTAAACCACATTTCAGTACAACGTGCCGCTTCGTCGATGGCTTCATCAATTAACTTCTGTTCACTAACAGGCGGTTTGCCTAACACAAAACCGACAACTTTATTTTTATCGCCCGGATGACCAATTCCGATGCGTAAACGGTGAAAGTTAGGGTTATTACCCAATTTACTGATGATGTCTTTCAGTCCATTGTGACCACCATGGCCACCGCCCAACTTAAATTTGGCGACGCCAGGTGGCAGATCCAGTTCGTCGTGGGCAACCAGAATTTCGTCCGGATTAATGCGGAAAAAACTGGCCATCGCCGCAACGGCTTTGCCGCTGAGATTCATAAATGTAGTCGGGACTAACAGGCGGACATCTTCGCCTCCAAGGGTGACTCGCGAAGTATAACCAAAGAATTTAGCCTCTTCGCGCAGCGGAGCGCGCAAACGCTCTGCCAGTAAGTCAACGAACCAGGCACCAGCATTATGTCGCGTTGCGGCGTATTCAGCGCCGGGGTTCGCCAGGCCGACAATCAATTTAATCGTCACGTTTTTTTGTCCTGAGTGTGTACATAACTGGCGCGTAGTTTACTGGTTGCGGCCCCGCTTGACAAAAAACTGCGTATCAAATGCAGATAACGCAATAATTGCCTAAGTGGACTATTAGAAAGTCAAGGTGTTCAGGCGTTTATTTGTAAAGTTTTGTTGAAATAAGGGTTGTAATTGTGATCACGCCCGCACATAACCCACAGGGTGTTGTCTATACTTTACACATAAGGAAGAGGGGTATTCCCTGTTACAACCCAGAAAGTTCCGGAGGTGACATATGAAACGCAAAAACGCTTCGTTACTCGGTAACGTGCTCATGGGGTTGGGTCTGGTGGTAATGGTGGTCGGCGTGGGGTATTCAATCCTCAACCAGTTACCACAGTTTAATATGCCCCAGTATTTCGCACATGGTGCAGTGCTAAGTATTTTCGTCGGTGCCATCCTCTGGCTGGCGGGTGCCCGTGTTGGCGGGCATGAACAGGTGTGCGACCGTTACTGGTGGGTTCGCCACTATGACAAACGTTGCCGCCGTAGCGATAATCGCCGTCATAGCTAACAAATAATGCAGTTTGCTGACCAGTCAGTTTGCGCTGACTGGTCAATCGCGTACTTATAAATCCGCCATCGCCGCGCGACGATTCGGGAAGAAAGCAAGGCGGCCCGGGATCGGTTGAATGCCTGCGCGAGCCATAGTGCGCAGTGGCTGGAATTCCACGTTGCACACGCGCAGTTCACATCCTTCGGGTAGACGCTTCACAAAACGCTGGAACGCATCAAGACCACCAGCATCAAGTACCGGAACGGCATCCCACTTCAGAATCACAATCCGTTTGCCTTCAAGACGTGACTCCAGGTCCGTGAACAAGCCTTCAGCGGCAGCAAAGAACAGTGGGCCAATAACGCGCAGAACCAGAACATCGTCTGGAACGTCTACGACTACCGGTGCCAGGCGAGTCATACGCGCGATACGACGCATAAACAGCAGCGATGCCAACACGATCCCCACACTGATGGCAATAACCATATCAAACAGCACGGTCAGCGACATGCACAGCAGCATGACGATGATGTCATCTTTCGGCGCATGACGCAGCAAGTCGACCACTTTGTGCGCTTCACTCATGTTCCACGCCACCATCAACAGCAGGGCAGCCATGGCGGAAAGCGGCAGCCAGGAGAGCAGCGGTGCCAGTACCAGCAGGGCAAGAATAACCAGAATAGAGTGGATCACCGCCGAGATAGGGGAAGTTGCCCCGGCACGGACGTTAGCGGCAGAACGCGCGATGGCAGCTGTAGCGGTAATACCACCAAAGAACGGGGCGATGATATTCCCCAGTCCCTGTCCAACCAGTTCGCTGTTCGCTTTGTGTTTCGTTCCGGTCATACCATCCAGTACCACGGCGCAGAGCAGAGATTCGATTGCGCCGAGCATTGCCATTGAGAATGCCGCAGGCAGCAGTGTGCGAATAGAATCCCAGGTTAGCGTGAATTCTGAATTAGGCAGGTCCCACGGCAGTACCAGCTGTGGCAGCAGTTGCGGAATACCGTTACCCTGAGTACCATCGGCCAGGACGTAGTGGAATTGCGAACCGATGGTAGCAACATGTCCGCCGAGCAGGTTAACAATTCCCATCACCGCGCAACCAGCCAGCAAGGCCGGAAGGTGACCAGGCAAACGAATGCCCAGACGCGGCCAGAAAACCAGAATGCCAAGCGTCACAATGCCAATGGCAGCATCACCCACATTAATGGTGGGCAACGCCATAAATAATGCGCCGACTTTTTGTAGATAATGCTCCGGGACATGGGCCATTTGCAGACCGAGAAAATCTTTAATCTGCATGGTACCGATGGTGATCCCGATACCCGAGGTGAAACCTAAGGTCACGGAAACCGGAATATATTCAATCAAGCGTCCAAAACGTGCCAGCCCCATCAGGATCAAAAAGACACCTGACATGAGTGTCGCGACCAGCAGTCCTGCCAGTCCAAACTGTTGCGAAACGGGATAGAGAATTACCACAAATGCCGCAGTCGGACCGGAAACGCTAAAGCGTGACCCACCCGTCAGAGCAATGACAATCCCCGCAACAGCTGCGGTATATAAACCGTACTGGGGTGCCACACCACTACCAATAGCCAACGCCATCGCCAGCGGGATAGCAATAATCCCGACGGTTATCCCGGCAATCAGGTCACGGGTAAACCGTGCGGCAGTATATTTTTCTTTCCAGCAAGCGTCGATCAGAGCGCGGAAAGGCATCACATGTGAGGAAAATATTTTGTTCACAATAATGTTTCATCCGTGAGCGCATCATCTGTCAACTAAATGGCAGGTGAAGGAGGCATAGGTCATACAAATGGATATTACAGACAAAAAAACCCGCCGCAGCGGGTCTTTGAGCCGGGTTCGATTAGTGTTCGAACATGGCAGAGATCGATTCTTCGTTGCTGATACGACGAATCGCTTCGGCCAGCATACCTGACAGGGTCAGAGTACGCACGTTCGGCAGTGATTTGATTTCATCGCTCAGCGGAATGGTATCGCAGACAACGACTTCATCAATTACAGAGTTACGCAGGTTGTTCGCCGCGTTGCCGGAGAAGATCGGGTGAGTCGCGTACGCAAATACACGTTTAGCACCACGTTCTTTCAGCGCTTCAGCAGCTTTACACAGCGTACCGCCAGTGTCGATCATATCATCGACCAGTACGCAGTCACGACCTGCAACGTCACCGATGATATGCATCACCTGGGAAACGTTCGCACGCGGACGACGTTTGTCGATGATTGCCATATCGGTATCGTTCAGCAGCTTAGCGATAGCGCGGGCACGCACAACGCCGCCGATGTCCGGAGAAACCACAATTGGGTTATCCAGATTCAGCTGCAGCATGTCTTCCAGCAGGATCGGGCTACCAAATACGTTATCAACCGGAACGTCGAAGAAACCCTGAATCTGTTCAGCGTGCAGATCCACTGTCAGCACACGGTCAACACCGACGCTGGAGAGGAAGTCTGCAACCACTTTCGCAGTGATTGGTACACGAGCGGAACGGACGCGACGGTCCTGGCGCGCATAGCCAAAGTAGGGGATAACAGCGGTGATACGACCTGCGGAAGCACGACGCAGGGCATCAACCATAACGACTAATTCCATCAGGTTGTCGTTAGTAGGGGCACAAGTGGACTGGATGATGAAAATATCACCACCGCGTACATTTTCGTTAATTTGTACGCTGACTTCGCCGTCGCTAAAGCGACCTACAGCGGCGTCGCCGAGTGAAGTGTACAGGCGGTTGGCAATACGTTGTGCTAGTTCCGGGGTGGCGTTACCAGCAAAAAGCTTCATATCAGGCACGAGAAGAACCTCAGGCATGCGTCCATTGGTGGAAAGAATCTGCCGAAAACTGTGCGGGCCAGGCATGATTCTTTCCAGGCGGTGTATTAAAGAGCGCGATGCAACGTCTGGAACAAGGTGACGTTGTCACCGAAACTCAGCTTGCCCGGCTTAAAGCATGGCTCTGTGCAATGGGGAAAGATTAACGCCTTTCGCCACAAAGCCATTGAGCCATTCCGGGGCTTGCTCTAGCACCTGGCGGGCTTCAGACTCTGTATCAAATTCAGCAAAGACACAGGCCCCTGTCCCAGTCAGGCGCGACGGGGCGTATTCTAACAGCCAGGAAAGCACCGCATCAACCTCGCGAAAACGTTTTCTTGCGATAACCTCGCAATCATTGCTGAATTCACATTTTAGCAACGTTTCTATTGACCTTTTTGGCGTATTGCGCGGGAGTTCAGGATCTTTAAAAATCACCGGTGTCGGAATACTTACACCAGGGTGCACCACCAGGTACCACTTCTCTGGCGGATCCACCGGCGTTAGTATTTCACCCACACCTTCTGCAAACGCGGCATGACCCCGAACAAAGACAGGAACATCTGCGCCCAGCGTCAGCCCCATTTCCGCCAGCTCATCAATGCTTAGCCCGCATTGCCAGAGATGGTTTAATGCCACCAGCACCGTCGCGGCATTGGATGAACCACCACCCAGACCGCCGCCCATCGGCAAAAGCTTGTCAATACTGATTTCTGCACCGCTTCCCGTAGGAAGACGCCCGCTGGCGGCTGCTGTTTTCATCAGCAACCGTGCTGCGCGAACGATCAGGTTATCTTCATGTTCCACGCCTTCAACGGGTGTTAACAGACGAATATCCCCATCGTCACGAAGCTCAATGCTGATGGTGTCGCCGTAATCCAGGAACTGAAACAGCGTTTGCAGCGTGTGGTAACCGTCCGCACGCTGACCGGTAATGTATAAAAACAGATTAAGTTTTGCCGGAGAGGGCCACTGTGTCCGCATTATTTCACTATCCAGTTATCCATTTTTAACTTGATGCGCTGACCACCATCGGTGAGTTCCATATTGGCTGGCATCGCAGGTTGCGTTTTGGTGTCATAACCACCGTAAACAACTTTCCAGTTTTTGCCGTTTTGGCTGTAGGTGATTTCGCTGAGGCGATATTGATCGTCCAGTTTGTAGTCGGTTGCATCACCCGGTAAACCTAAAATCCACTGACGCAAACTGTTGAGCGGAATCGGCATTCCGGTCAATTTGCCAATCATCTCTTCGGCGTCATCGGCGGTGTAACGCTGCCCTTTATTGTCGACTAACTGCACGTTACCCGGCTGAGCATTCAGCTCCAGTTCGGTGCTGCCCAATGGGTTAGTCAGTAGCAGACGATAGCGATCCTGGCCGGTTTGTTGCCAGAAAAAGCGGGCGTAGACTTTTTGTTGATCAGAAATATAAGCGAATGCACCGCGAGTCTGATACTGATTAAGATTACGCACGTCTTGCTGATGCTGACGCCATTGTGGCGAATCCGGGCTTTTGCCAGGACCTTTCGGCGTGGTAACGGAACAGGCAGTAAGCACGAGAGCAGCCAGTGGTAGCAGACGGATAAGACGAAAATCGGGCAGGGGCATAATGATGACAAGTCCTTGAGATACGTTGCAGTTATAACCCTTAATGCTAGCGTTACCGTCCGCTATCGTCTATGTTCAAGTTGTCTTAATTGCCAGAATCTAACGGCTTTCGGCAATTACTCCAAAAGGGGGCTCTCTCTTTTATTGATCTCGCGCATCCTGTATGATGCGAGCAGACTAACCCTATCAACGTTGGTATTATTTCCCGCAGACATGACCCTTTTAGCACTCGGTATCAACCATAAAACGGCACCTGTATCGCTGCGAGAACGTGTATCGTTTTCGCCGGATAAGCTCGATCAGGCGCTTGACAGCCTGCTTGCGCAGCCGATGGTGCAGGGCGGCGTGGTGCTGTCGACGTGCAATCGCACGGAACTTTATCTTAGCGTTGAAGAGCAGGATAACCTGCAAGAGGCGTTAATCCGCTGGCTTTGCGATTACCATAATCTCAATGAAGACGATCTGCGTAAAAGCCTCTACTGGCATCAGGATAACGATGCAGTTAGCCATTTAATGCGTGTTGCCAGCGGCCTGGATTCACTGGTTCTGGGGGAACCGCAGATCCTCGGTCAGGTTAAAAAGGCGTTTGCCGATTCGCAAAAAGGCCATATGAAGGCCAGCGAACTGGAACGCATGTTCCAGAAATCTTTCTCTGTCGCAAAACGTGTTCGCACTGAAACCGATATCGGTGCCAGCGCTGTGTCTGTCGCTTTTGCGGCTTGTACGCTGGCGCGGCAGATCTTTGAATCGCTCTCTACGGTGACGGTACTGCTGGTTGGCGCGGGTGAGACTATCGAGCTGGTGGCGCGTCATCTACGTGAACACAAAGTACAGAAGATGATTATCGCCAACCGTACTCGCGAACGCGCCCAAATTCTGGCAGATGAAGTCGGCGCAGAAGTGATTGCCTTGAGCGATATTGACGAACGTCTGCGCGAAGCCGATATCATCATTAGTTCTACCGCCAGTCCGTTGCCGATTATCGGTAAAGGCATGGTGGAGCGCGCATTAAAAAGCCGTCGCAACCAACCGATGCTGTTGGTAGATATTGCCGTTCCGCGCGATGTTGAGCCGGAAGTTGGCAAACTGGCGAATGCTTACCTTTATAGTGTTGACGATCTACAAAGCATTATTTCGCACAACCTGGCACAACGTAAAGCTGCCGCAGTTGAGGCGGAGACTATCGTCGCTCAGGAAACCAGCGAATTTATGGCCTGGCTGCGTGCACAAAGTGCCAGCGAAACCATTCGCGAGTATCGCAGCCAGGCAGAGCAAGTTCGCGATGAGTTAACCGCCAAAGCGTTAGCAGCCCTTGAGCAGGGCGGCGACGCGCAAGCCATTATGCAGGATCTGGCATGGAAACTGACTAACCGCCTGATCCATGCGCCAACGAAATCACTTCAACAGGCTGCCCGTGACGGGGATAACGAACGCCTGAATATTCTGCGCGACAGCCTCGGGCTGGAGTAGCAGTACATCATTTTCTTTTTTTACAGGGTGCATTTACGCCTATGAAGCCTTCTATCGTTGCCAAACTGGAAGCCCTGCATGAACGCCATGAAGAAGTTCAGGCATTGCTGGGTGACGCGCAAACTATCGCCGACCAGGAACGTTTTCGCGCATTATCACGCGAATATGCGCAGTTAAGTGATGTTTCGCGCTGTTTTACCGACTGGCAACAGGTTCAGGAAGATATCGAAACCGCACAGATGATGCTCGACGATCCTGAAATGCGTGAGATGGCGCAGGATGAACTGCGCGAAGCTAAAGAAAAAAGCGAGCAACTGGAACAGCAATTACAGGTTCTGTTACTACCAAAAGATCCTGATGACGAACGTAACGCCTTCCTCGAAGTCCGTGCCGGAACCGGCGGCGACGAAGCGGCGCTCTTCGCTGGCGATCTGTTCCGTATGTACAGCCGTTACGCCGAAGCCCGCCGCTGGCGTGTAGAAATCATGAGCGCCAGCGAGGGTGAACATGGTGGCTATAAAGAGATCATCGCCAAAATTAGCGGTGATGGTGTATATGGTCGTTTGAAATTCGAATCTGGCGGTCATCGCGTGCAGCGTGTGCCTGCTACGGAATCGCAGGGTCGAATTCATACTTCTGCTTGTACCGTTGCGGTAATGCCAGAACTGCCTGACGCAGAACTGCCGGACATCAACCCAGCAGATTTGCGCATTGATACTTTCCGCTCGTCAGGGGCGGGTGGTCAGCACGTTAACACCACCGATTCGGCAATTCGTATTACTCACTTGCCGACCGGGATTGTTGTTGAATGTCAGGACGAACGTTCACAACATAAAAACAAAGCTAAAGCACTTTCTGTACTTGGTGCTCGCATCCACGCTGCAGAAATGGCAAAACGGCAACAGGCCGAAGCGTCTACCCGTCGTAACCTGCTGGGGAGTGGCGATCGCAGCGACCGTAACCGTACTTACAATTTCCCGCAGGGGCGCGTTACCGATCACCGCATCAACCTGACGCTCTACCGTCTGGATGAAGTGATGGAAGGTAAGCTGGATATGCTGATTGAACCGATTATCCAGGAACATCAGGCCGACCAACTGGCGGCGTTGTCCGAGCAGGAATAATGGAATATCAACACTGGTTACGTGAAGCAATAAGCCAACTTCAGGCGAGCGAAAGCCCGCGGCGTGATGCTGAAATCCTGCTGGAGCATGTTACCGGCAAAGGGCGTACTTTTATTCTCGCCTTTGGTGAAACGCAGCTGACTGACGAACAATGTCAGCAACTTGATGCGCTACTGACGCGTCGTCGCGATGGTGAACCTATTGCTCATTTAACCGGGGTGCGAGAATTCTGGTCGCTGCCGTTATTTGTTTCGCCAGCGACCTTAATTCCGCGCCCGGATACGGAGTGTCTGGTGGAGCAGGCACTGGCGCGGTTGCCTGAACAGCCTTGCCGTATTCTCGATCTCGGGACGGGTACCGGGGCGATTGCGCTGGCGCTGGCTAGCGAGCGCCCGGACTGTGAAATTACCGCTGTAGATCGTATGCCAGATGCTGTCTCTCTGGCGCAACGTAATGCCCAGCATCTGGCGATCAAAAATATCCATATTCTGCAAAGCGACTGGTTTAGCGCGCTAGCCGGGCAGCAGTTTGCGATGATTGTCAGTAATCCGCCGTATATTGACGAGCAGGACCCACATCTTCAACAAGGCGATGTCCGCTTTGAGCCGCTCACTGCGCTGGTTGCGGCAGACAGTGGAATGGCAGACATCGTGCATATCATCGAACAGTCGCGTAACGCGCTGGTATCCGGCGGCTTTCTGCTTCTGGAACATGGCTGGCAGCAGGGCGAAGCGGTGCGACAGGCATTTATCCACGCGGGATATCATGACGTCGAAACCTGTCGGGACTATGGTGATAACGAGCGCGTAACGCTCGGCCGCTATTATCAATGACAAGTTTTTCTACACTGCTTAGCGTTCATCTCATTAGCATTGCGCTTTCTGTAGGGCTATTAACCTTACGTTTCTGGCTACGTTATCAGAAGCATCCACAGGCATTTGCTCGTTGGACGCGCATTGTGCCGCCGGTTGTCGATACGGTGTTATTGTTAAGCGGCATTGCGTTGATGGCTAAAGCGCACATCCAGCCATTTTCCGGGCAGGCACAGTGGCTGACTGAAAAGCTGTTTGGAGTTATCATTTATATCGTTTTGGGTTTTATTGCACTCGATTACCGTCGTATGCACAGTCAGCAGGCGCGCATTATTGCCTTCCCGCTGGCGTTGGTGGTGCTGTACATCATCATTAAACTCGCCACCACAAAAGTACCGTTACTGGGGTAAGTCATGAGATCGTTAGCTGATTTCGAATTTAATAAAGCGCCATTGTGCGAAGGCATGATCCTGGCTTGCGAAGCAATCCGCCGCGATTTTCCCTCGCAAGATGTTTACGACGAACTGGAGCGTCTCGTTACTCTGGCGAAGGAAGAAATCAGCCAGCTTCTGCCTTTAGAAGAGCAGCTGGAAAAACTGATCGCGCTGTTTTACGGCGACTGGGGATTTAAAGCCTCACGCGGCGTTTATCGTCTTTCCGATGCATTATGGCTGGACCAGGTGTTAAAGAATCGACAGGGCAGTGCCGTATCATTAGGTGCCGTTTTATTATGGGTCGCGAATCGTCTCGATTTGCCGCTGCTGCCGGTGATTTTCCCTACGCAGCTGATATTGCGCATTGAATGTCCGGATGGCGAAATTTGGCTGATTAATCCTTTTAACGGTGAATCGTTAAGCGAACATATGCTGGACGTATGGTTAAAGGGAAATATCAGCCCGTCGGCGGAACTGTTTTATGAAGACCTTGATGAAGCTGATAACATTGAGGTAATCCGCAAATTGCTGGATACACTCAAAGCTTCGTTGATGGAAGAAAATCAGATGGAGCTGGCGCTACGTACCAGCGAAGCATTATTACAATTCAACCCGGAAGATCCCTATGAAATTCGCGATCGCGGGTTGATTTATGCGCAACTGGATTGCGAACACGTTGCGTTGAACGATTTAAGTTATTTCGTTGAACAGTGTCCGGAAGACCCGATCAGCGAAATGATCCGTGCGCAAATAAATAACATCGCGCATAAACATATTGTGCTGCATTAATTAATCGACATTTTACTCAAGATTAAGGCGATCCTATGAAACAAAAAGTGGTTAGCATTGGCGACATCAACGTAGCAAATGATCTGCCGTTCGTGCTGTTTGGCGGTATGAACGTGCTGGAATCTCGCGATCTGGCGATGCGCATTTGCGAGCACTACGTAACCGTGACCCAGAAACTGGGTATCCCTTACGTGTTCAAAGCCTCTTTTGACAAAGCCAACCGCTCCTCCATCCACTCTTATCGTGGACCAGGTCTGGAAGAAGGGATGAAAATCTTCCAGGAACTGAAACAGACATTTGGCGTAAAAATTATCACTGACGTTCACGAGCCAAGCCAGGCACAGCCCGTTGCTGATGTCGTGGATGTGATTCAGTTGCCAGCGTTTCTTGCTCGCCAGACTGACCTGGTGGAGGCAATGGCGAAAACCGGTGCGGTAATTAACGTCAAGAAACCACAGTTCGTCAGCCCAGGCCAAATGGGTAATATCGTTGATAAATTCAAAGAAGGCGGCAACGATAAAGTGATTCTTTGTGACCGTGGCGCTAACTTCGGTTACGACAATCTGGTCGTTGATATGCTGGGCTTCAGTATAATGAAGAAAGTCTCTGGTAACTCGCCGGTGATTTTCGACGTTACCCACGCACTGCAATGCCGCGATCCGTTTGGTGCAGCTTCTGGTGGTCGTCGTGCTCAGGTGGCTGAGCTGGCACGGGCCGGTATGGCGGTAGGTCTGGCTGGGCTGTTTATTGAAGCGCATCCGGATCCGGAACATGCGAAATGTGATGGTCCATCCGCGCTGCCGCTGGCTAAACTGGAACCGTTCCTCAAGCAGATGAAAGCGATTGATGATCTGGTGAAAGGTTTCGAAGAACTGGATACCAGCAAGTAATCTTTTTTTGTTTGAAAACAAAAGCCTTAGCGTTATGGGTCAGTCCATTCTGCGTTAAGGCTTTTTTCATGGGGCCGGATACAAAAAAGGCCGCAGGCTGTT
>NZ_CAWNSE010000003.1:0-95306 GCF_963876935.1 Escherichia sp. MOD1-EC4550 | reverse complement strand
CGTCCACGGCTGCAGAGCAAACCGAAGGTGGACGGGCCACAGAGTGCCATTGTCACCGGGCCTGCGGGCGAGGAAATCTTCTGTGATGAACATGGCCGGGTACGGGTGAAGTTTCACTGGGACAGGTATAACCCGGCAACGGAGGCGAGTTCATGCTGGGTGCGGGTATCGCAGGCGTGGGCGGGGCCGGGGTTCGGTAACCTGGCGATACCGCGGGTGGGCCAGGAGGTGATTGTTGATTTTCTGAACGGAGACCCGGACCAGCCCATTGTGACGGGGCGGACCTACCATGAAGATAACCGTTCACCGGGGGATTTACCGGGCACGCGGACGCAGATGACCATCCGCTCGAAGACCTATAAAGGAAGCGGCTTTAATGAACTGCGTTTCGAGGATGCGACGGACAGTGAGCAGGTGTATATCCACGCGCAGAAGAACATGGACACGGAGGTGCTTAACGACCGGACGACGGACGTGAAGCATGACCATACGGAGACCATCGGTAACGACCAGAAGATAAGGGTGGTGAAGGGGCAGACGGTTGAGGTCGGCACCAGAAAAGAAGGGGGCCACGACCAGAGTATCACGGTGGCGAACGACCGGCGCATAACGGTACGTAATGACCAGACTCTGAAGGTAACGAATGACCGGACGGTGAGCGTGAGTCACGATGACGGTCTGTACGTCAGAAACGACCGTAAAGTGACGGTGGAAGGGAAGCAGGAGCATAAGACGACGGGGAACCATGTCAGTCTGGTGGAGGGGAAACACAGCCTGGTGGTGAAGGGGGACCTGGCGAGGAAGATTAGCGGTGCGCTGGGAATGAAGGTCCGGGATGAAATTGTACTGGAGAGTGGCGGTAAAATCACCATGAAAGTGGGTGGTTCGTTTGTGGTCATCCATTCAGGGGGCGTGGACATCGTCGGGCCGAAAATCAATCTCAATAGCGGCGGTAGTCCGGGAACGCCGGTGCCGACGCTGCAACCGGCGGTTCTGAAAGCGCTGGCAGATGATAAAAGTTTAGCGGCTGAGCAAAATGACAGTAATGCGTCGTCCGATCAGAATGATAACAACGATGAGGATGAGGAAGCACCAGAAAAATCGGTGTGTAAGGAGTGCCTGAAAAGGGCGCAGGAAGCCGCCGCCGCTTTTGCGCCTCGTGGATAAGGGAGAAAGACAATGATAACAGTATCGCCACACGCTACCGATCAAGACAAATATATTATCTGGCTGAAGCAGGCCGAATCATTCTGTTCTGCCGTTGGTTTGGATTACATAGATGTGCTTGTTGACCAGGCTGGAACCGACCAACCTTTGCAAAATGAGATGCTTCATTTGTCGCCAGCTATTCACTGGTATGCCCTCTTTGAAGGAACGCCTGAAGCAGAGACGATGGAGTATTCCCCTGTAGTGTTACGCCTGTACTTTGCGCTCAGTAGCCATCGCAAATGTCTGGCACAACTGATGGCGTCATTTGCTGATACGCCTCGTCTTACTTTGTTGATATCCCCTCTTACATTCGACCTGCTGGGTCGGCATCTTCAGGTATTGTCACAGGTTCAGTGGGAAGAACAGACCGGATTGCTGCGTTACTATGATAATCGGGTGTTCCCTTTACTGTTCACACATGTTTTGAACAACGAGCAGCAGGCGACATTTACTGATATTGCGTTGTTCTGGAGCTGGTTAGACCGTGATGGAGAGATTAACTGGAAATCAGGAAGTTTTTCACCAGAACGCAGGCTTACTGACAACCCGGAGATGAATCGGGTGGATGATGTACAGGTGGGATTGATGGGATGTATCTGCGACGCTGAAGCCCTGATGAAGGAGAAAGCAGTCATTGAAATCAGTCAGGAAAGCTATTTTTCGCACTGTCTTGATATTGCTATCAGGGCCAATGACGCGGGATATTTCGGGGCTTTGCGGGACTTCGAGGGATAATATTGTGGTGATGTACAGGGGTATACATAAAATCATTCAAGTTGCATCAAGGCGGCAAGCAAGCGAATCCCCAGGAACGTACATAAGTACGTGACTGGGGGAATGAACGCAGCCAACGCAGAGGCAGCTTGAAGGATGATGTGTATATTTATCTTTTTAAAAGTCCGTAGCTGTTAATATCAAGAGATAATCGTGAAATAAATGGAAAATCAAGCCCGACATGTAATGGTAGTATCCACCATGTTGCATTTGTGTTCGGTCGTAATGTCAGTTCAATTGGTTGCAATATATTTTTCGTAATATCATTAATGTTCTGTCGATTTCCCAATGTATGGTAATCGAAAGATATGCATTTTATTTGCTTCTTTGTCAAAGCTTGGTTGTCGTAGAAATAATACCCATCAATCAAAATCCCGCAAAGCAAAGGAACCAGCAACATGTCCAGCGAAATAAGGAAAAGTATCAGTATGAGAGCGATTTTCAAATGTTATTCTCTAATGATTTTATTTGCAGTATCAGGCTGTTCAATGGCGAGAAATAGCGGTGATTACACTGCTGGAGATATTAACGGGATAAACCATACGAATAAGGCTATAAATTATTTACACATCAATGGTTACGGTGGTCCAAATATTGCTCCATTCGGGGACGGTGGAGGATATTGTTGTGTTATGTTGCCAGATAAGTGGCATTCTGGATTAAAAGCCCGGGTTGAGTGGGAGGTTGATCCAAATACAGCTCCTCTGCCTCCAGGTTATGTGGACAGGGAGAAATTTGAAGAATGGAAGAAAGTTGCGCTAAACAGTTTTAGAAAATATTCAACAATTGTTGATATCCCGGAATACGGCGCTGAACGTTGTGGCCTGACCGTACATTTTCTGCCATGCGATCAGATAAAAGTGACAACCGTCTGCGAGGGTTATGGCACACCGAATTATCCCATCAAAGAACCCCGCGAGATGAAGGAACCAGCAACATGTCCATCAAAATAAGGAAAAGTATAAGTATGAGAGCGATTTTCAAATGTTATTCTCTAATGATTTTATTTGTGCTATCAGGCTGTTCAATGGCGAAAAATAGCGGTGATTACACTGCTGGAGATATTAAAGGTATGAACCATACCAGGGAAAGATCACGTAACGCTGCTTTTTTGTACTAAACAATTCGCATTTTATGTTTAAAAATTGAGATATTCCTCATTACCTGAAGCTGTTTTTTATTGCTTATACATGATCAAATACTCCTTACATAATTAAGGAGAACAAAATGGTACTTAAAAAATTGATGGAACATATTTCTATTATCCCCGATTACAGACAAGCCTGGAAAGTGGAACATAAATTATCGGATATTCTACTGTTGACTATTTGCGCCGTTATTTCGGGTGCAGAAGGTTGGGAAGATATAGAGGATTTTGGGGAAACACATCTTGATTTTTTAAAACAATACGGTGATTTTGAAAATGGTATTCCTGTTCACGATACCATCGCCAGAGTTGTATCCTGTATCAGTCCTGCAAAATTTCACGAGTGCTTTATTAACTGGATGCGAGATTGCCATACTTCAGATGATAAAGACGTCATCGCAATTGATGGAAAAACACTCCGGCATTCTTATGACAAGAGTCGCCGCAGGGGAGCGATTCATGTCATTAGTGCGTTCTCAACAATGCACAGTCTGGTCATCGGACAGATCAAGACGGATGAGAAATCCAATGAGATTACAGCTATCCCAGAACTTCTTAACATGCTGGATATTAAAGGAAAAATCATCACAACTGATGCGATGGGTTGCCAGAAAGATATTGCAGAGAAGATACAAAAACAGGGAGGTGATTATTTATTCGCTGTAAAAGGAAATCAGGGTCGGCTAAATAAAGCCTTTGAGGAAAAATTCCCACTGAAAGAATTAAATAATCCAGAGCATGACAGTTACGCAATGAGTGAAAAGAGTCACGGCAGAGAAGAAATCCGTCTTCATATTGTTTGCGATGTCCCTGATGAACTTATTGATTTCACGTTTGAATGGAAAGGACTGAAGAAATTATGCGTGGCATTCTCCTTTCGGTCAATAATAGCAGAACAAAAGAAAGAGCCAGAAATGACGGTCAGATATTATATCAGTTCTGCTGATTTAACCGCAGAAAAGTTCGCCACAGCGATCCGAAATCACTGGCACGTGGAGAATAAGCTGCACTGGCGTCTGGACGTGGTAATGAATGAAGACGACTGCAAAATAAGAAGAGGAAATGCAGCAGAATTATTTTCAGGGATACGGCACATCGCTATTAATATTTTGACGAATGATAAGGTATTCAAGGCAGGGTTAAGACGTAAGATGCGAAAAGCAGTCATGGACAGAAAGTATCTGGCGTCAGTCCTTGCGGGGAGCGGGCTTTCGTAATCTTTCCCTGTGAACCATACCGATGTTGCTATTAATTATTTCAGTATCAATGGCTATGGCGGGCCAAATATAGTTCCGTTCGGGGAGCGGGGGGGGTATTGTTGCATTATGCTGCCAGATAAGTGGCGTGTGGGATTAATGGCCCGGATTGAGTGGGAAGTAGACCCGAACCCCCTTGAACCTATTGCAATGAAAAAAGAAGGTTTTGGCTATGAAGAAGATGCTTATGCTAAACATGCTGCAAATTATCAAAAATATAAAGTAATTGTTGACATCCCGGAATACGGTGCTGAACGTTGTGGCATGACCGTTCATTTTCTGCCATGCAATCAGATAAAAGTGACAACCGTCTGCCAGGGGTATGGTACACCGAATTATCCCATCAAAGAACCCCGTGAGATGAAGGAACCAGCAACATGTCCAGCAAAATAAGAAATGGAATGAATATAACAAAAGTAGTTAAAGGCTGTCTGGTATTAATTTTGATGGTGATTTCGGGTTGTTCAGCAGCTAATTACGACGATTATACTGCAGGTGATCTCCGGGCAATAAATCATATTAAAGGTATCAGTATTAATTGGTTCACCGTAAATGGTTATCGGGTCCATGGTTTGGGCGGTGGATATTGCTGCATAATGTTACCAGAGAAGTGGCATTCTGGATTAAAAGCCCGGATCGAGTGGGAAGTAGACCCGAACCCCCTTGAACCTATTGCAATGAAAAAAGAAGGTTTTGGCTATGAAGAAGATGCTTATGCTAAACATGCTGCAAATTATCAAAAATATAAAGTAATTGTTGATATCCCGGAATACGGCGCTGAACGTTGTGGCCTGACCGTTCATTTTCTGCCGTGTAATCAGATTAAAGTGACAACCGTCTGCGAGGGCTATGGCACACCGAATTATCCTATCAAAGAACCCCGCGAGATGAAGGAACCTGCAACATGTCCAGCGAAATAAGGAAAAGTATCAGTATGAGAGCGATTTTCAAATGTTATTCTCTAATGATTTTATTTGCAGTATCAGGCTGTTCAATGGCAAAAAATAGCAGTGATTACACTGCTGTGGATATTAATGGGATAAATCATACGGATAAGGCTATAAATTATTTACACATCAATGGTTACGGTGGGCCAAATATTTCTCCATTCGGGGACGGTGGAGGATATTGTTGCGTTATGCTGCCAGATAAGTGGCGTGTGGGATTAAAGGCCCGGATTGAGTGGGAAGTAGACCCGAACCCCCTTGAACCTATAGCAATGAAAAAAGAAGGTTTTGGCTATGAAGAAGATGCGTATGCTAAACATGCTGCAAATTATCAAAAATATAAAGTAATTGTTGATATCCCGGAATACGATGCTGAGCTTTGTGGCCTGACCGTTCATTTTCTATCGTGCAATCAGATAAAAGTGACAACCGTCTGCCAGAAATATGGTACACCAAATTATCCTATCAAAGAACCCCGCGAGATGAAGGAACCTGCAACATGTCCAGCGAAATAAGTGGTCTGGCTTTTCCGTGTTATGCCCCCCCGGTGTTCCCTGAAGATGGGCGATTAATATTATCTGAAGCGCAGGTAAACGCGAACTACCTGAAACAAATCAATAAAACAGAGGAGCACAAAACCAACTGTAGTAAACAGGCTGGATTTAGAATTGGCTTTACATGTAGTCAAAGTCTGCATATTAGTCTGTTTTTTGATGGTACAAATAATAATGAATATAATGACACAAAAGCCTCTCATCCAACCAATATTGCGAAATTATTCCACGCAAGTATTAAAGACCGTAATGCTGGGTATTTTTCCTATTACATACCTGGTGTAGGCACACCATTTCCCAAGATAGGTGAAATGGATTACAGCAACAGCGGACTGGAATTTGCCACCGGTGGTGAAGACCGAATTAATTGGGCATTATTACGTCTCGTGGATGCCCTTAGCTATGCTATTGACCCAACCCAAAATGGACTGAATGAGAAGGTGGCAAAAGAGCACATTCCTCTTATGCGTGCTCCTTGGCCGATGACTGGTGAAGTGAATCGTCGCAATGTGATTAACCCCTACCTGGAAAAATTACAGGGACAGTTAGAACAAGCTAGTCCGCGCCTGCTAAACGTAAGGCTGTTTATCTACGGATTTTCCCGTGGCGCAGCGGAAGCACGAACTTTTGTTAACTGGTTGACTCAGTTAGCTTGCCCGCAGAGGCAACAGGTGATGCTGGCCGGGTTACCTGTCAGTATTGAGTTTTTGGGGCTGCTGGATACCGTAGCTTCTGTGGGGGCGGCGCATGTTTTACCGGGCGCAGCCGGTCATATGGGATGGGCCGATAGTACTCAGCAACTCCCTGATGAGACGCAGTTTCCCGGCCTGATTAAATGCTGCCGCCACTTCGTCGCTGCGCATGAACAGCGGTTGTGCTTTCCGCTGGATTCAATCCGTCGTCCTGAAGGCAATTATCCTTTATATGCAGAGGAAGTTATCTATCCGGGGATGCACTCTGATGTCGGTGGTGGCTATCCCGTTCGCGATCAGGGGAAGTCCTGTGGTGACTCAGGCGAAATTCTTTCTCAGATAGCCCTGCATGATATGTATCTTGCTGCATTTGATTCAGGAGCACCACTTGCTGTTTATTCTAAATTTGTTACTCCATTAATAAAAGGTGTGTTGCCTCTGCGAATTATGAGTCCTTCTAGCGTAAAGGAATTTACGATTGCTAATTCATTAACAAAACGCTTCAACATCTGGCGACAAACGCTGCTGAACACCACCTTGCAGGGTACAGAAGAAATGATTGATACGAGGGAAGGTTATCACCCCTATCAACTTGCCCAGGTTCTTGAAAGCGCAATTAGCGATCAGATCGGCTGGATCACCGCCTGGCGTATCGGTCGCTATGCGAACAACAGCCTTCTTGTGCAACCTTTTTATATTAAGGCGCCACAGCTGGATAAAGATGGACTTGATAAAGAGGCCCAAGCGCGCGAAGAACAAATGGAAAATATCGAAAAAGAGCGGGCGAACACGCAGAAAGGCAATGGCACACTTGATGAAAGTAATCAGGGCATACCTATCCTTGACCCGACGAACGCTCAGTACCAATTGCGAGAGGCAGCCCGAGAATTTCAGAGCGATTATAAAGGATGGACGCGCGATATTAACGGCAGCGTCACGGAGAAAGCCATTCAGATTCTTGTGGATGTCATTCCTAAATATCCGGTGTATCTGATTAATGGCGATGATGAAGCAAAGGAATATCAACAAATTAAGGCTATGGGAAACGGACTCTATCCACAATTTTTTATTGATTCACTGGGAACGGGAACGCGAACTCAGCCCTGCGCTGAATTACTGGCTCTCTATGATGACCAGGTTCACGACTCCCGCGCCTGGTTTATGCAAAGTTCGCTGGGTGGACGCGAACCCTGGGGCGGTTATTTTCGCTACCGCATGATTTACTTCGGTGATGAGGCTAATAAAGAGCTGAAGCTAATCTCTGCAGATGGCAAAGTTGTTGGCGATCAGCCCACATCCAACCGGGTCATTTATTGGATGGAATCGAAAACGGTGAGCCGAGGTTAAGTTTATAAGATTGAGGGGTTGGAGACCGGGCAAATGTAGACATGTAGTGCCTAATCACCCCAGTTCAAACCCATCCGCATCCCGCCATGCCGGAAACTTCACACTGTACTCCCAGGGAAAAATCACGTAATGCTGCTTTTTTTGTACTAAATAATTCGCATTTTATGTTCAATAATTGAGGTGTTCCTTATTACCTAAAGCTGTTTTTCATTGCTTATACATGATCAAATACTCATTGCATAATTAAGGGGGGGGCAAAATGGATCTTAAAAAATTGATGGAACATATTTCTATTATCCCCGATTACAGGCAAGCCTGAAAAGTGGAACATAAATTGCCAGATATTCTATCTGTTAACTATTTGTGCCGTTATTTCTGGTGCATAAGGCTGGGAAGATATAGAGGATTTGGGGAAACACATCCCGATTTTTTGAAGTGATATGGTGATTTTGAAAATGGTATTCCTGTTCACGATATCATTGCCAGAGTTGTATCCTGTATCAGTCCTGAAAAATTTCACGAGTGCTTTATTAACTGGATGCGTGACTGCCATTCTTCAGATGATAAAGACGTCATTGCAATTGATGGAAAAACGCTCCGGCACTCTTATGATAAAAGTCGTCACAAGGGAGCAATTTATGTCATTAAAATCCGTCTTCATATTGTTTGCATGTCTCTGATGAATTTATTGATTTTACGTTTGAATGGAAAGGGCTGAAGAAATTATGCATGGCAGTCTCATTTCGCTCAATAATAGCAGAACAAAAGAAAAATCTCGAAATGACGGTCAGATATTATAGCATTTCTGCTGATTTAACCGCAGAGAAGTTCGCCACAGCGAACCGAAATCACTGGCAAGTGGAGAATAAATTGCACTAGCATCTGGACGTGGTAATGAATAAAGACGACTTCAAAATAAGAAGAGGAAATGCAGCAGAATTATTTTCAGGGATACGGAACATCGCTATTAATATTTCAAAGAAAGATAAGATACTCAAGGCAGGGGCAAGATGTAAGATGTGAAAGCAGCTACGGACAGAGACTACCTCGCGTCAGTCCTTGCGGAGACGGGTTTTCGTAATCTTGCTCTGCAAGGGATGATAAAAAGTGCAACTTTATTCCACGCAGCTATTTAGACAGCGTACAGTAAACAAACGAAAGTTGTTATTTCAATGGTCAGGGCAAGAGCATGAAGTGTTTACTACACACTATGCTCTTGTCCTGGAGTCAGGTCTTGTTTGGAGGGATAAATGGTAGATATTGTCGAGGCCGATAAAACGGATATTTATTTCATTCAGGAGAGTGTTTATGGCAAAATCGGGTTGCCAGCTTTTGGTAATACAATAGGACCATCCGCACAGCAAGTTGTTAAAAAGGTATTCGCTGTCGTTAAAGAACGAGATAAGACACATGCAAAACAGAGATTATTGTTGGAATATAATGGTAACAAACTCTGGATGAATGCTATTGATGGCAGTGAAGCTATCCTACCAACAGAATTTTCTAAGCGATACGAACTTTCATTATTCAACACTACTAATTTTGGAGAAGATCCTTTTCCTGATGTTAATTTATATAATAATATGAAATCAAGTTTTTTTGTAAGGTTTGGTGGAACATCCCATCCCGAGGCTTGGGCTATTTATAATGCAAGTACGAAAGAGGTTAAATATATAGAAACTGCAAGAGAAATTGATAAAATATTCAGTGATTTTAACTTGAGTGGTACATTGCCAATTCACATTGGTCAATGATTTTTTAAACTGTGTGATTAAATAATTGAACATTAATGATGATTTATAGCATCATTATTCTATAACATGAATAAACGGATTGAATTTGTTATGTTAAAAATGAGTTTATACGTAATAATATTGTTATTTTCCTCTCAGATTAGTGCAGCCATTACTAGCAAGGAAAGTGAGGTTGTTTCACCATTATTAATGGATGTTAATTCTTCACTAACAATGGAAAATATTTCTGAATTATCCACATCATCGGAACCATCGCAACAGGGGGTATTTCCTGTAATATGTACTCGACTTCATCCTGGTTCCGTAATGAAACGCCAGTTATTAACCGGCTGGGGGCCTGTTTTTATAATTGGTGATGATCCTTTTTCTCTGCGCTGGATGAGTGAACATCTGGAGATCCTTAAATCGCTAAATGCCCTTGGTTTGGTTGTTAATGTTGAATCAGTAGAACGAATGGAGGTATTACAGCAGCGGGCTGATGGGTTATTGTTATTGCCAGTTATCTGCGATAATTTCGTGCAAACTCTGCAATTAAATGCTTATCCGGTATTAATCACAGAGATGGAAATATCACAATGATTAATAACATAATTACTGCAAATAATATCGTAATTTTGAAAATGGTAATCCTGTTCACGGCACCATAATTAGAGTTATGTCTTGTATCCGTTCAGTATAATTTCACGAATGCTTTATTAACCGGATGCGAGATTGCCATTCATCAAATGATAAAGACGTCATCGCAATTGATGGAAAAGCGCTTCCACACTCCTATGATAAAAGTGGTCGCAGGAGAGCGGGCTTTCGTAGTCATACCCCAACTCTCCCCGGCCCTAAACACAACCCCCACTCACCACAACCTAAACTCATCCGCATCCCGCCATGCCGGAAACTTTTCGCGATATTCCCTTAACACCGCCATCGACAGCTCCGCATCAATGCGCGTTGCCTGATGCGCGTCGGCAGTAGCGATAATCTCGCCCTGTGGATTAATCACCCGGCTGTCACCGCGATAATGGCAGCCGTTGCCATCGCTGCCGACGCGATTGCATCCCGCCACATACGCCTGATTCTCAATCGCGCGGGCTGTCAGCAATGCCTGCCAGTGCAGAGAGCGTGGGGCAGGCCAGTTGGCGACGTAGATGGCGAGGTCATAATCGTTGAGATTGCGCGACCACACCGGAAAACGCAGGTCGTAGCACACCAGCGGCAAAATACGCCAGCCGCGCCATTCCACAATCACTCGCGCATTGCCCGCTTTATAATGCAGATGCTCATCTGCCATTCGGAACAGATGACGCTTATCATAAAAATGTACCGTGCCGCCCGGCTCAACCAGCAAAAAGCGGTTAACCGAACCAGACTCCGTTTGTAATGCAACACTGCCTGCAATCAGCGCATTGCACTGCTGCGCTTTAGCTGTCATCCAGTTCACTACGTCATCTTGTGCTAGCGACGAAGCTGCCGCTTCCATGGCAAAGCCGCTGGTAAACATCTCCGGTAGAACGATCACATCGCGCCCGGTAATACCTTCCAGTTGACGATCAAAATGGCGCAGGTTGGCAGGACCATCCATCCACACCAGTGGTTGCTGCAAAAGCGTAATCTTCAAACCAGGCACGGTGTACAACTCCTTTATGCGAAGGGTTTTATAACTTTAACACCTTATCAGGCAGTTGCCTTAGCGCAGAATAAATTGATAACAAATGCTGATATTGGAAATATCTGATTTGCAAATTATCGTGTTGTCGCCAGGCTTTAGGAGGTTAATAACATGGGCAGGATAAGCTCGGGAGGAATGATGTTTAAGGCAATAACAACAGTCGCCGCTCTGGTCATCGCCACCAGTGCAATGGCGCAGGATGATTTAACCATTAGCAGCCTTGCAAAGGGCGAAACCACCAAAGCTGCATTTAGTCAGATGGTGCAAGGGCATAAGCTGCCAGCCTGGGTGATGAAAGGCGGTACTTATACCCCCGCACAAACCGTGACATTGGGAGATGAGACGTATCAGGTGATGAGCGCGTGCAAACCGCATGACTGTGGCTCGCAACGTATCGCTGTGATGTGGTCCGAGAAATCTAATCAGATGACGGGGCTGTTCTCGACCATTGATGAGAAAACGTCGCAAGAGAAACTCACCTGGTTGAATGTGAATGATGCGCTTTCGATTGATGGTAAAACGGTGCTATTCGCGGCGTTGACCGGCAGCCTGGAAAATCATCCGGATGGCTTTAATTTTAAATAATTAGCGGATAATGAAACGGAGCCTTTCGGCTCCGTTATTCAATTATGCGGCTTCAACTTTCCGCACTTTCTCCGGCAACTTTACCGGCTTCGTCGCCAGCTCTTCCGGCTCAAAGTCATCAACGTTAATACTGCGCAGACGACTCTCTTCAGCTTTCACCAGAATAGCGGCTTCATCTTTATCAATCAGCCCCTTTGCCAGCGCGTTGTGCGCCAGTTCATCCAGACGGGTAAATGGCAGGTTTTTACCCAGCTCTTTACAGATCCGCTGATGAATCGGATCGGCGGCAATCACATCCACCAGCGCCTCTTCCAGTAAACCAACCGGGTTATGCTCGCTCGGCGTCAGGTACTGACCGCGACCAATACGTGAACGGGTGGCGTTAGGCACTTGTAAAATCTTCGCCACTTTATGATCCAGTTTGTCAGACGGTGCCAGATAATGGCGTCCGGTCGGGAAGATCACCACATTCAGCAGCCCGGCAACCACGCGGTTCGGGAAGTTTTGCAGTAAATCGTCCATTGCCTGTTCAGCCTGATACAGCGCATCCTGTACGCCCCAATGCACCAGCGGCAGGTCGGCTTCATTACGGCCTTCGTCGTCATAACGCTTCAGAACGGCAGAGGCGAGGTAAAGCTGACTTAAAATATCCCCCAGACGTGCCGAGATGCGTTCGCGACGTTTCAGGCTGCCGCCCAGCACCGCCATCGAAACATCAGAAAGCAGGGCGAGGTTGGCACTCAGGCGGTTCAGGTGCTGATAATAACGTTTAGTGGCATCGCCGGTTGGTGTGCTGCTGGTTAAACCGCGCGTCAGGCCCAGCCAGAAGCTGCGAACTTTGTTACTGCCGACGTGGCCGATATGTTTGAATAGCAGTTTATCGAACGCGTTAACGTCATTGTTCTTCGCCGCTTCCATCTCTTCCAGCACGTACGGATGGCAACGAATCGCTCCCTGACCGAAGATCATCATGCTGCGGGTCAGAATGTTGGCCCCTTCAACGGTGATGGCAATCGGTGCGCCCTGGTAAGCACGGGCCAGGAAGTTGCTTTGCCCGAGCATAATGCCTTTGCCCCCGGTGATATCCATCGCATCAATAATCGACTGCTGCCCGCGGTGGGTACAGTGATACTTAACGATAGCCGACAGCACGGCAGGTTTTTCACCGAGCATAATGCCGTAGGTAATCAGCGATGCCGCAGCATCCATTACATAAGCGTTCCCGGCAATACGAGCCAGCGGCTCTTCAATCCCTTCCATCTTACCGATAGAGATTTTGAACTGACGGCGAATGTGCGCATACGCGCCCGTTGCCAGCGCTACCGATTTCACGCCGCCGGTTGAGTTGGAAGGCAGGGTGATGCCGCGGCCTACCGAGAGACACTCCACCAGCATCCGCCAGCCTTGCCCGGCCATTTTTGGTCCGCCGATAATGTAGTCGATCGGTACGAAGACATCTTTGCCGCGCGTCGGTCCGTTCTGGAACGGTACGTTCAGCGGAAAGTGGCGACGACCAATTTCCACGCCTGGCGTGGTGGTCGGGATAAGTGCACAGGTAATGCCTAAATCTTCTGCGCCACCCAGCAGTTTTTCCGGGTCGGAGAGTTTAAACGCCAGCCCAAGCACGGTAGCAATTGGCGCGAGCGTAATGTAGCGTTTGTTCCAGGTCAGTCGCATCCCCAGCACCTGCTGGCCCTGCCACTCGCCCATGCAGACAATCCCGGTATCCGGAATCGCGCCCGCATCGGAACCCGCTTCCGGGCTGGTCAGTGCAAAGCAAGGGATCTCCTGACCACGCGCCAGACGCGGCAGATAGTGATTTTTCTGCTCGTCAGTGCCGTAATGTTGCAGCAACTCGCCCGGGCCTAATGAGTTCGGCACGCCGACGGTAATCGCCAGGATCCCGCTCACGCCGGAGAGTTTTTGCAGCACACGAGATTGGGCATAAGCCGAGAACTCCAGCCCGCCGTACTCTTTTTTGATGATCATCGCGAAGAAGCGATGCTCTTTAAGGTACGCCCACAGCTCCGGCGGCAAATCAGCCAGCTCATGAGTAATCTGGAAATCATTCGCCATCCGGCAGGCTTCTTCTACCGGGCCGTCGAGAAACGCTTGCTCTTCTGCGGTCAGGCGCGGCTGCGGATAGTTATGCAGCTTTTTCCAGTCCGGCTTACCCTGGAACAAGTCGCCTTCCCACCAGGTAGTGCCTGCATCAATCGCTTCTTTTTCAGTGCGTGACATCGGTGGCATCACCTTACGGAATCCACGAAATACCGGCGCAGAAATCATCGACTTACGCATAGGCGCAAAGTTAAACGGTACGAGGATAATGGCCAGAGGCACCAGTACCCACGCCGACCACAGACCAGCGACGCCGAGGGCGGCTGTCCAGGCGAGCAAAATCAGACTGCTGATAAATAAGCTCACGCGGTGATAGAACAACGCGCCGAGCAGGACAACCGTAGCGAGAATACTCAAAATCATCATAACGAAAAGCCCCTTACTTGTAGGAGGTCTGACCACTTGTGATGATATGGTTGTAGTGGATGTAAAAACATTTAGCAATGTGTTTACAATATAATTACAACAAAGCTCACATTGTTGCTGTTTTTATCCGCACTTCAGGTCAAAAAGTCCTGGTCATCGCACCTGCCCGTACTTCTCGCTTTTGGCGGTATCCGGTACACTGCATTTTGTCTATTACATTTATGCTGAAGGATATCCTCATGTACCAGGATCTTATTCGTAACGAACTGAACGAAGCGGCGGAAACGCTGGCTAACTTTTTAAAAGATGACGCCAATATTCACGCCATTCAGCGCGCGGCGGTCCTGTTAGCAGATAGCTTTAAAGCCGGTGGTAAGGTGCTTTCCTGCGGTAATGGCGGTTCCCATTGCGACGCCATGCACTTTGCCGAAGAGTTGACGGGGCGCTACCGTGAAAACCGTCCGGGCTATCCGGCGATTGCCATTTCTGACGTTAGTCATATTTCCTGCGTCGGTAACGATTTCGGTTTCAATGATATTTTCTCCCGTTACGTTGAAGCGGTAGGTCGCGAAGGCGATGTACTGCTGGGGATCTCCACCTCTGGTAACTCTGCAAACGTGATCAAAGCGATCGCAGCGGCGCGTGAGAAGGGGATGAAAGTGATCACCCTGACCGGTAAAGACGGCGGCAAAATGGCTGGCACGGCGGATATCGAAATTCGCGTTCCGCACTTTGGTTATGCCGACCGCATTCAGGAGATTCACATTAAAGTGATCCATATCCTGATCCAGTTAATTGAAAAAGAGATGGCTAAGTAAGGGCTTTTCTCCCTCTCCCTTTCAGGGAGAGGGCCGGGGTGAGGGTAACAGCCTGCACCTTATTACTTTTTAATCAATCTTCGCCGGGGGCCATGCGCTCCCGCTGTTGTGGAGGTTACCGATGTGCGAATTGCTCGGGATGAGCGCCAACGTCCCTACCGATATCTGCTTTAGTTTCACCGGACTTGTACAGCGTGGTGGTGGAACCGGGCCACATAAAGATGGCTGGGGCATTACCTTTTACGAAGGTAAAGGCTGTCGCACATTTAAAGATCCGCAACCCAGCTTTAATTCCCCTATCGCCAAGCTGGTCCAGGACTATCCAATCAAATCCTGCTCGGTAATTGCTCATATTCGCCAGGCGAATCGGGGCGAGGTGGCACTGGAAAATACTCATCCGTTTACCCGCGAGTTATGGGGACGCAACTGGACTTATGCCCATAACGGGCAACTGACGGGCTATAAATCACTGGAAACCGGCAACTTCCGCCCGGTAGGTGAAACCGACAGCGAAAAAGCCTTTTGCTGGCTGCTGCATAAATTAACACAGCGTTACCCGCGCACACCGGGCAACATGGCGGCAGTGTTTAAATATATCGCCTCACTGGCGGATGAACTGCGGCAGAAGGGCGTTTTCAACATGCTACTTTCGGACGGACGCTATGTAATGGCGTATTGCTCGACCAATCTGCACTGGATCACCCGCCGCGCGCCGTTTGGCGTGGCAACGTTGCTGGATCAGGATGTGGAAATCGACTTCAGCTCGCAGACCACACCGAATGATGTGGTCACGGTGATTGCGACACAGCCGCTGACGGGCAATGAAACCTGGCAAAAGATTATGCCAGGCGAATGGCGCTTATTTTGCCTCGGGGAGCGTGTAGTTTGATGCCAGCTGTGGCTGCACCACTTCATGGCTCAACGGTTTGCTGACGACGTAACGGCCATTGACCACAGAAACGGTCGGTGGCTTACGGGTTTGCTCAAAGTAGTCGTAGCCCGGCTTCAGTTGCTCCCAGAAGTCCTTAAAGTTGGAGTATTTATGGCGCTTCATATTGGCGTCGGTCATGCGGAACGGGTAAATACTCACTTGCACGCTCGGCTGACCAAACACCAGCGCACCAGTAACGAACTGGAAGATCTCATCAATACCCTGATTGGTCATTGCGTAGCAGCCGATGGAAACACAATCGCCGTGAATCATCAGGTATTTCCCTTCATAACCATGTGCACGGTCATAGGCATTGGGGAAACCAATATTAATCGCTTTGTAATAACGGCTGTCTGGTTTTAACTGATTACGCTGGACGCTATAAAACCCTTCCGGGCTTTTGAAATCTCCCTGACGCTGTTTAGGCCCTAAGCCGCCGGAATATTTACAGATTTTATAACTATCGAGCAGTTGATATTGCTCACCCATTTTGACGTAGAGATCGAGGGTGCGCTCTTCCTTGAAGATCTGGATGTAGACAGGGGAGCCCATCAACTGCTGCTTATACTCTTTGCTCACTGGCGTGGTCGAGCTACTGCTGCCCAGCAAACCGGCAAACGAAACGCACGGGATCAACAACATCGCAAGAATTAATGCGATTTTACGCATACTGCTTATTCCTTGATAAAACGGTTACACACGCCAGGACGGCAAAATGGATCCCAAATCGGAATAGTCTGGATTTGGAAGGCTCACATTATCACCAAAAGAGTTTTACGCAAGCCTGTCGGCGCAGGGTTTACAAATTTAGCACAAGGGCAGTTTTCATTAGTCCGAAAAGCGCATGTATCATTTATTTCCTAAGATTATGAAACCTCAATAGTAATATGCAAATAAGCAATTAATAATCCCGTTTACTCCTCCGGTCTTTTAAAATTATCACCTTCATTCAGCCGGTTTATGTCCTTCATGTCTTCGTTCTTTCACGGCAGATTTCTGCATCCAGGCGTGTTTTCGTTATGCGTTTTGCTCCCTTTACTCGCCAGCGCCACCACATCACATATCTCTTTCAGCTACGCCGCCCGCCAGCGGATGCAAAACCGTGCGCGTTTATTAAAACAGTACCAAATTCATCTGAAAAAGCAGGCCAGCTATATTGTGGAAGGCAATGCCGAAAGCAGAAGGGCACTGCGGCAACACAACCGCGAACAGATAAAACAGCATCCAGAATGGTTTCCTGCGCCGCTCAAGGCGAGTGACAGACGCTGGCAGGCGCTGGCGGAAAACAATCATTTCCTCAGCAGTAACCACCTGCATAATATCACCGAAGTGGCGATTCACCGTCTGGAGCAGCAGCTTGGCAAGCCATACGTCTGGGGTGGCACGCGACCCGATCAAGGCTTCGACTGTAGCGGGTTGGTTTTTTATGCCTACAACAAGATCCTCGAGGCGAAACTCCCGCGCACGGCCAATGAGATGTATCACTACCGTCGGGCAACCATTGTGGCAAATAACGACCTGCGCCGGGGTGATTTGCTGTTTTTCCATATTCACAGCCGCGAGATTGCCGACCATATGGGCGTGTATCTGGGAGACGGTCAGTTTATCGAGTCGCCGCGCACCGGGGAAACCATTCGGGTAAGTCGGTTAGCTGAACCTTTCTGGCAGGATCATTTTTTAGGCGCGCGGCGGATTTTGACGGAAGAGACGATTTTGTAAACGGAGAATACTGACGATCAGGCAAAAAATCGGATGCCATATGGCATCCGACCTGTTTACATCTGGGATGAAAACTCACGTTCTAACACATCAACAATAAGCTGATTTTTTGAAATGGAATGTTGTCTGGCGACAATGGTCAGCCGTGAATCGATGTGATGAGGAACACGAAGCGTCAGGCGTTTTTGCTCTTCTTCTTCACGAAAAGGGGCAATGCCGTCCTCTTCACAATCCGCCATCCACTCATCCAGCGCACTTTCACCTTCCCGGTACAATGCCTCAATGCTTGTGGCCACAAAGTCACAATAACCATTTACATTTAGGAATTTGCCGCGAAATGCGTTGATATCGGCTTCAAATGTCACTGCGGCTGGTTGACCTTTAATGGTGATAATGTTCGATGCTTGAGATATTAATGAACGCGTTTTCATCATCTTATCAATCCCTGACGTCATAAATTGATGTCATCGTATTGCGTTTCTTAAAAGGCATCAACTCAACGCCCCCATTATCTTCAACTCCAGCTCATCCGGCACTTCGTTATACGACAGCACATGCAACCCCGGCGCAAACAACTTCGCATAACGCGCCAGCAACGGGCGCAGCTGCGGCGGCACCAGCAGCACCGGATCTTTCCCCGCCGCTTTCATCTGCTCTTTTACCTGCGGCATCGTGCTCTGGAACTGGTTGAGCATATTCGGGTCAACCGGCACGCTATCGAGCATCACTTTGCCAGCCTGTTGCGCCTGATTCACCACATTGGTCAGCAGGTTTTCCAGCTCATTATTCAGCGTATACACCGTCAGCTCCTGCTTGCGAACGAACGGATGGGTAATGCTCCGCCGCAGTGCCAGGCGCACATCGGCCGCCAGCAGAATATGATCTTTGGTCACTGTGCTACTGGCGACCAGCACGGTGGCGATGGTGACGATATCGCGCAGGGAAACGCCTTCAGTCAGCAGCGCCCGGTACACTTTCAGCAACTGGCTGTAATTGAGCGCCGCACTCAAATCCTCCGCCAGCCGCGGTGCCATCGACGACAAACGGTTATGCAACTGAGTAATATCGTCATAGTTAAACAAATCAGGAATATAGCTGCGCACAATCTTATTCACATGCGTGGCAATTACGCTGGCGCTGTCGATCACCTGATACCCCATATTTAGCGCCTTCGCTTTCTGCGCAGGCTGGATCCAGGTCACCGGCATCCCGTACGCCGGGTCGTTCCCCAGCACGCCGTCAATCTCGCCGTAGGTTTCACTGGAGGGCAGAGCCATCAGCTTATCCGCCGGAATATCCGCTTCATCAGCCTTAATGCCGTTGATGAAAATAGCGTACTGGCTGGGCTTGAGGCGGAAGTTTTCGCGAATACGGATCTCCGGCAGCAGCACGCCGTTGCCGTCGGAAATCACCTGCCGCACGCCGCGAATCCGCTGGGTGAGCGGATTACCCTGCGCTTTGTCCACCAGCGCCACCAGCTTGTAACCGAGGCTTAAACTAATGGGTTCGATCAGCGGAATGGTTTCCCAACTGACCTGTTGCTCGCTGGTTTCAGTGATTGTGCGGGTCAGCGTTTCGAGGCTTTTCTCTTCCGCCTCCGCCGCCTGCGGGCGTTTGCTCATTCGCCAGCCGGTAAAACCAAGCAGGGCGCTGAACATCAGGAACGGGAAGTGCGGCATTCCCGGCACCACCGCCAGCACGAACATAATCCCGGTGGCGGTGTAGAGCACCGACGGGCTTGCCAGCAGCTGGTGGCGCACATCATGGGCGATATCGCCGTTGTCGCTGACGCGGGTGACGATAATCGCCGCCGCGGTGGAGAGCAGCAGGGAAGGGATCTGCGCCACCAGGCCGTCACCGATGGTCATCAGCACATACTGCTGGAAGGCGGCATCGGCGCTCAGATTGTATTTGAAGATCCCGATACAGACGCCGCCGATCAGGTTGATCGCCAGAATCATCATCCCGGCGATGGCATCCCCGCGCACAAACTTCGATGCCCCGTCCATCGCGCCGTAGAAATCGGCCTCGCTGGCAACATCTTTACGCCGGGTTTGCGCCTGCGCCTGATTGATCAATCCGGCGTTAAGATCGGCGTCAATCGCCATCTGTTTGCCGGGCATCGCGTCCAGGGTAAAGCGGGCAGAAACCTCGGAGATACGCTCGGCCCCTTTGGTGACGACGATAAAGTTGATTGTCAACAGCGTGAGTAAATCCGAGCGTGAAAGCATTATCGCCGCGCTGCACGGGCAGTCGATTTTCAACGGCGGCGGGCTATCGCCGTTAAATAAAATCAGCCCTACGCATCCGCCGAAACCTGCCACTGTGGCGGTGCCGGAAGAGACGGAGAAAAAAGCGCGCGACGTCAACGAGAAAACGGCGCTACTGAAGAAGAAGTCCGCCACTGAGCTTGGCGAGCTGGCGACCAGTATCAACACCATCGCCCGTGATGCGCATATGGAAGCCAATCTGGAGATGGAGATTGTTCCCCAGGGACTGCGCGTGCTGATTAAAGATGACCAGAACCGCAATATGTTTGAACGCGGCAGCGCGAAGATTATGCCGTTCTTTAAAACGCTGCTGGTGGAGCTCGCGCCGGTATTCGACTCGCTCGACAACAAAATTATTATTACCGGGCATACCGATGCGATGGCCTATAAAAGCAATATCTACAACAACTGGAACCTTTCGGGTGACCGCGCGCTTTCGGCTCGTCGGGTGCTGGAAGAGGCCGGGATGCCGGAAGATAAAGTGATGCAGGTGAGCGCAATGGCGGACCAGATGCTGCTGGATGCGAAAAATCCGCAAAGTGCGGGTAACCGGCGCATTGAGATTATGGTGCTGACCAAAAGCGCGTCCGATACGTTGTATCAATATTTTGGTCAGCATGGCGATAAAGTGGTGCAGCCGCTGGTGCAAAAGCTGGATAAGCAGCAGGTGCTTTCGCAACGAACGCGTTAAATGCTGAATCTTTACGCATTTCTCAAACCCTGAAATCACTGTATACTTTACCAGTGTTGAGAGGTGAGCAATGCGTAAAATCATTCATGTGGATATGGACTGCTTTTTCGCCGCGGTGGAGATGCGCGACAATCCCGCCCTGCGCGATATCCCTATTGCTATTGGCGGCAGCCGCGAACGCCGGGGGGTGATCAGCACCGCCAATTATCCCGCGCGTAAATTTGGCGTGCGTAGCGCCATGCCAACCGGCATGGCGCTCAAACTGTGTCCGCATCTCACCTTGCTTCCAGGGCGCTTTGACGCCTACAAAGAAGCGTCAAATCATATCCGCGAAATCTTCTCTCGCTACACATCGCGTATTGAGCCGCTGTCGCTGGATGAAGCTTATCTCGACGTCACCGACAGCGTACATTGCCACGGTTCTGCGACCCTTATCGCTCAGGAAATCCGTCAGACGATTTTCAACGAGCTGCAACTGACGGCGTCTGCGGGCGTTGCGCCGGTCAAGTTTCTCGCCAAAATCGCCTCTGATATGAATAAACCCAACGGACAGTTTGTGATTACGCCGGCGGACGTCCCTGCATTTCTGCAAACCTTACCGCTGGCAAAAATTCCCGGTGTCGGCAAAGTCTCGGCGGCAAAACTGGAAGCGATGGGGCTACGAACCTGCGGCGATGTACAAAAGTGTGATCTGGTGACGTTGCTTAAACGCTTTGGCAAATTTGGCCGCATTTTGTGGGAGCGTAGTCAGGGCATTGACGAGCGCGACGTTAACAGCGAAAGGTTGCGAAAATCCGTCGGTGTAGAACGCACGATGGCGGAAGATATTCATCACTGGTCTGAATGTGAAGCGATTATCGAGCGGTTGTACCCGGAACTTGAACGCCGTCTGGCAAAGGTAAAACCTGATTTGCTGATTGCCCGCCAGGGGGTGAAATTAAAGTTCGACGATTTTCAGCAAACCACCCAGGAACACGTCTGGCCGCGGCTGAATAAAGCTGACTTGATCGCCACTGCGCGTAAAACCTGGGATGAACGCCGTGGCGGGCGCGGTGTGCGGCTGGTGGGGCTGCATGTGACGTTGCTGGATCCGCAAATGGAAAGACAACTGGTGCTGGGATTATGAATAATATACAAATAAGGAACTATCAGCCTGGCGATTTTCAGCAACTATGCGCTATTTTTATTAGAGCGGTTACGATGACCGCCAGTCAGCATTATTCACCACAACAAATTGCCGCCTGGGCGCAGATTGATGAACATCGATGGAAAGAGAAACTCGCGAAATCACAAGTGCGGGTTGCGGTGATTAATACACAACTGGTCGGCTTTATTACCTGCATTGAGCATTATATCGATATGTTATTTGTTGACCCTGAATATACCCGCCGTGGGGTTGCCAGCGCTTTGTTAAAACCTTTGATTAAGTCTGAATCCGAACTTACGGTAGATGCCAGCATAACCGCAAAACCCTTTTTTGAACGTTATGGTTTTCAGACAGTTAAGCAGCAGCGCGTTGAATGCCGGGGAGCGTGGTTTACTAATTTTCATATGCGATATAAACCGCAACACTAAATCCAGCTTGCAATGAAAATAACGCCCGCCTAATATGTGCGCGTTTTCTTATTCCACAAACTGCAAGGAGGTAAATCATGAAAAATCCTTTATCAATGACTCTTTGCAGACCTTTCCAGGATTAATTCTTTTTTTCTTGCCCTGGATTCGTCTGCCATTTCCTGATTTTTATATTTATATACTCTAAATAATTCGAGTTGCAGGAAGGCGACAAGCGAGTGAATCCCCAGGAGCTTACTAAAGTAAGTGACTGGGGTGAACGAACGCAGTCGCAGTACATGCAACTTGAAGTATGACGAGTATAAATGGAATGATACATGGGCAAATATATTCGTCCCTTATCCGATGCGGTACTTACCATCGCATCTGATGACCTGTGGATCGAGAGTTCAGCGATCCAACAATTACACATCACGGCAAATTTACCCAACATGCAGCGCGTAGTGGGGATGCCAGATTTACACCCCGGACGCGGCTATCCGATTGGCGCAGCGTTCTTCTCCGTAGGCCGTTTTTACCCGGCACTGGTCGGCAATGATATCGGCTGCGGCATGGCGCTATGGCAAACAGATATTCTCGCGCGCAAATACAACGCCGATAAGTTTGAAAAGCGATTATCTGCGCTGGATGACGTTGCTGAAGAAAGCTGGCTGGAGGAAAACCTGCCGTCAGCGTTTGCACAGCATCCGTGGCGCTGCGCGCTTGGCTCTATCGGTGGCGGTAACCACTTTGCAGAACTGCAACAGATTGATCAAATCATCGACGCGGAACTGTTTGCACTGTCAGGTCTGGATGCGCAGCATCTGCAACTGCTGGTCCATAGCGGCTCGCGTGGTTTAGGGCAGTCTATTTTACAGCGGCATATTGCCTCGTTTTCGCATCATGGTTTGCCTGAAGGCAGTGACGACGCGCTAAGTTATATTGCGGAACATGATGATGCGCTGGCGTTTGCGCGTATTAATCGCCAGCTGATCGCTTTGCGCATAATGCAACAAGTTAAGGCCAACGGAAATTCGGTTCTGGATGTGGCGCATAACTTTGTTAGCGCATGTCGAATCGGCGATCAACAAGGATGGTTACACCGTAAAGGGGCTACGCCGGATGACAACGGTCTGGTGATTATTCCCGGTTCACGCGGTGATTACTCCTGGCTGGTTCAGCCCGTCAGGAGTGAGGAAACATTGCATTCGCTGGCGCATGGGGCTGGGCGTAAATGGGGGCGCACCGAGTGTAAAGGGCGTCTGGCAGCGAAATACACAGCGACGCAGCTCTCACGTACTGAACTTGGCAGCCGGGTAATTTGTCGCGATAAACAACTCATCTTTGAAGAAGCGCCACAAGCTTATAAATCGGCTGAAAGCGTGGTGCAATGTCTGGTGCAGGCTGGGTTAATTATTCCTGTCGCGCGACTGCGTCCGGTGCTAACGCTCAAAAACAGTGGAGGGAAAAAAGGATGATCTTGCTGCAACTCTCCTCAGCTCAGGGACCGGAAGAATGTTGTCTCGCAGTGAAAAAGGCGCTGGACAGGTTGATTAAAGAAGCTACCCGACAAGACGTCGCGGTAACGGTGCTGGAAACAGAAACGGGCCGCTACTCTGACACGCTGCGTTCGGCGCTGATTTCTCTGGATGGCGATAACGCATGGGCATTAAGCGAAAGTTGGTGCGGCACTATTCAGTGGATTTGCCCAAGCCCGTATCGGCCTCATCATGGGCGCAAAAACTGGTTTCTGGGCATTGGGCGTTTTACCGCTGATGAGCAGGAACAATCGGATGCAATCCGTTATGAGACGCTGCGTTCGTCGGGGCCGGGCGGTCAACATGTCAATAAAACCGACTCGGCGGTACGCGCCACGCATCTGGCATCCGGGATTAGCGTGAAGGTTCAGTCAGAGCGCAGCCAACATGCCAACAAACGGCTGGCGCGATTGCTGATTGCTTGGAAGCTGGAGCAACAGCAACAGGAAAATAGCGCGGCGCTGAAATCGCAGCGGCGAATGTTCCATCACCAGATTGAACGTGGCAACCCGCGACGGACGTTTACAGGGATGGCTTTTATCGAAGGATAAGAAAGGATGAAACTGCCGGAAGACGATCAAACGCCATCCGGCAGCAAATCAAAAAATTACTTCGCCGGAATTTCTTTCAGCAGTTCAGTCAGCAGTGTCCAGTAATGGCCTACGCTTTCGATGTGAACTTGCTCATCCGGAGAGTGTGGACCGGTGATGGTTGGCCCGATAGAAACCATGTCCATTTCCGGATACGGCTTTTTAAACAGGCCACATTCCAGACCCGCGTGGATAATCTGGATGTTCGGCGTCTTGTTGAACAGACGCTGATAGGTTTCGCGTACCAGATGCATCACCGGAGAGTTAGCGTCTGGCTGCCAGCCAGGATATGCGCCTTTCGCTTCGGTTTTCGCGCCTGCCAGTTTACCCAGCGAATCCAGCATGCTCACCACGTAGTCTTTACCGCTGTCGATCAGAGAACGGATCAGGCAGTGAATTTCTACGTTGTTGTCGGTCATGGTCACGACACCGACGTTCAGTGAGGTTTCAACCACGCCTTTTGCTACGTCGGAGTTGCGGATCACACCGTTAGGGGTGGCGTTCAACAGACGAATAAAGGTATCGCGAGATTTCGCAATCAGGGCAGCTTTGTCGTTCGCAACAGAGTCCAGCAACAAGGCCAGATTTTTCTCTTTCTCTGCCAGCTCGTTTTTCAGGATCTCCTGATAGGTATTCACCAGCGTTTTCAGGGCGTCGACTTTATCAGCTGCGACAGCAACGGTCGCAAAGGCTTCACGCGGGATGGCGTTACGCAGTGTGCCGCCGTTGAAATCGATAAGACGCAGGTCCAGTTCTTCTGCATGTCCCGCCAGGAAGCGCACCAGCAGTTTGTTCGCGTTACCCAGGCCAACGTGGATTTCACCGCCGGAGTGACCGCCTTTCAGACCTTTTAAGGTTAATTTGAAGGTTTCAAAACCAGCCGGAACGGCTTCACGATCTAAATGCAGGTTGGAGGTGAAGTCGATACCCCCAGCACAACCCATGTAGATTTCACCTTCTTCTTCGGAGTCGGTGTTAATCAGAATGTCAGCCTGCAACCAGTTGCTCTGTAAGCCGAACGCCCCGTCCATACCGGCTTCTTCGGTCATGGTCAGCAGCACTTCCAGCGGGCCGTGAACCACGTTTTCGTCAGCCAGAACCGCCAGTGCAGAGGCCATACCAATGCCGTTATCTGCACCCAGCGTGGTGCCGCGCGCTTTAACCCATTCGCCATCAATATAAGGCTGGATAGGATCTTTAGTGAAGTCATGCACGGTGTCGTTATTTTTCTGCGGCACCATATCGAGGTGGGCCTGCAAGACGACCGGTTTACGATTTTCCATACCTGCGGTAGCAGGTTTACGAATCAGGATATTACCTACCTGATCGCGTTCGACATGGAAACCTTTCTCTTTTGCCCAACCAACAATGTATTCAGCGAGTTGCTCTTCATGATAGGACGGGTGAGGAATAGAACAGATTTTGGCAAAAATATCCCACAGCGGCTGTGGAGATAATTGAGACAGTTCAGACACGTTAAGTCTCCTTGTCGATCACCCGCAAAACAGTATTGCAGGTCACAGGGTTAGCAGAAAATGTTGTCAACACAAGACAGGCTTGCGAGATATGTTTGAGAATACCACTTTATCCCGCGTCAGGGAGAGGCTGTGCGTAAAAAGACGCGGACTCATGTGAAATACTGGTTTTTAGTGCGCCAGATCTCTATAATCTCGCGCAACCTATTTTCCCCTCGAACACTTTTTAAGCCGTAGATAAACAGGCTGGGACACTTCACATGAGCGAAAAATACATCGTCACCTGGGACATGTTGCAGATCCATGCACGTAAACTCGCAAGCCGACTGATGCCTTCTGAACAATGGAAAGGCATTATTGCCGTAAGCCGTGGCGGTCTGGTACCGGGTGCGTTACTGGCGCGTGAACTGGGTATTCGTCATGTCGATACCGTTTGTATTTCCAGCTACGATCACGACAACCAGCGCGAGCTTAAAGTGCTGAAACGCGCAGAAGGCGATGGCGAAGGCTTCATCGTTATTGATGATCTGGTGGATACCGGCGGTACTGCGGTTGCGATTCGTGAAATGTATCCAAAAGCGCACTTTGTCACCATCTTCGCTAAACCGGCAGGTCGTCCGCTGGTTGATGATTATGTTGTTGATATCCCACAAGATACCTGGATTGAACAACCGTGGGATATGGGCGTCGTATTCGTCCCGCCAATCTCCGGTCGCTAATCTTTTCAACGCCTGGCACTGCCGGGCGTTGTTCTTTTTAACTTCAGGCAGGTTACAATAGTTTCCAGTAAGTATTCTGGAGGCTGCATCCATGACACAGGCAAACCTGAGCGAAACCCTGTTCAAACCCCGCTTTAAACATCCTGAAACCTCGACGCTAGTCCGCCGCTTTAATCACGGCGCACAACCGCCTGTGCAGTCGGCCCTTGATGGTAAAACCATCCCTCACTGGTATCGCATGATTAACCGTCTGATGTGGATCTGGCGCGGCATTGACCCACGTGAAATCCTCGACGTCCAGGCGCGTATTGTGATGAGCGATGCCGAACGTACCGACGATGATTTATACGATACGGTGATTGGCTACCGCGGCGGCAACTGGATTTATGAATGGGCCACCCAGGCGATGGTGTGGCAACAAAAAGCTTGTGCGGAAGAAGATCCACAACTCAGTGGTCGTCACTGGCTGCATGCGGCCACGTTGTACAACATTGCCGCCTATCCTCATCTGAAAGGGGATGACCTGGCCGAGCAAGCGCAGGCTTTGTCAAACCGTGCCTATGAAGAGGCCGCCCAACGTCTGCCGGGCACGATGCGGCAGATGGAGTTTACCGTACCAGGCGGTGCGCCCATCACCGGCTTTTTGCATATGCCGAAAGGCGATGGCCCGTTCCCGACGGTATTAATGTGTGGTGGTCTGGATGCGATGCAGACGGATTATTACAGTCTGTATGAACGTTATTTTGCCCCGCGCGGCATTGCGATGCTGACTATTGATATGCCGTCGGTGGGCTTTTCTTCAAAATGGAAGCTCACTCAGGACTCCAGCCTGTTGCATCAGCACGTCTTAAAGGCGCTGCCTAACGTCCCGTGGGTGGATCACACCCGTGTCGCGGCCTTTGGTTTCCGTTTTGGCGCTAACGTTGCTGTGCGTCTGGCATATCTTGAATCGCCGCGTCTGAAAGCGGTTGCTTGTCTTGGTCCGGTAGTTCATACCCTGTTGAGTGATTTTAAGTGCCAGCAACAGGTGCCGGAAATGTATCTTGACGTTCTGGCGAGTCGTTTGGGGATGCATGATGCTTCCGATGAAGCGTTGCGTGTGGAACTGAATCGTTATTCATTAAAAGTGCAAGGATTGCTGGGCCGTCGCTGCCCGACGCCAATGTTATCAGGCTACTGGAAGAACGATCCGTTCAGCCCGGAAGAGGACTCACGCTTAATCACCTCATCATCTGCTGATGGTAAATTGTTAGAGATTCCATTTAATCCGGTGTATCGGAATTTTGACAAAGGTCTTCAGGAAATCACGAGCTGGATCGAAAAACGATTGTGTTAAAAATTTGCTAAATTTTACCAGTTTGGTAAAACAGGTGCATCACAACAGGAGATCGCAATGACGTTACCGAGTGGACACCCGAAGAGCAGATTGATCAAAAAATTTACCGCACTAGGCCCCTATATTCGTGAAGGTAAGTGCGAAGATAATCGATTCTTTTTCGATTGTCTGGCTGTATGCGTCAACGTGAAACCAGCGCCGGAAGTGCGTGAGTTCTGGGGTTGGTGGATGGAGCTTGAAGCGCAGGAATCCCGTTTTACTTACAGCTACCAGTTTGGTCTGTTCGATAAAGCAGGCGACTGGAAGAACGTTCCGGTAAAAGATGCCGAAGTGGTTGAGCGACTGGAACATACCCTGCGTGAGTTTCATGAGAAGCTGCGTGAACTGCTGACGACACTGAATCTGAAGCTGGAACCGGCGGATGATTTTCGTGATGAACCGGTGAAGTTAACCGCGTGAGTGAAAAGTGCCGGATGCGCCGCATCCGGCAATCTCCATTAAAACTGATAGGTCATCCCAACCGCGACAATATCATCATTATTAATATTTAATTTGTTATCGCTGTCCAGTTGGTTGATTTTATAATCAACAAACGCTGACATATTTTTGTTGAAATAATATGTAGCACCGACATCAATATAATTGACCAGATCCTCATCACCGATGCCCTCAATATCTTTCCCTTTCGATAAGACATAACCCAGCGATGGACGCAGGCCAAAGTCGAATTGGTATTGAGCGACTGCTTCAAAGTTCTGCGTCTTATTGGCAAAGCCGCCAGAGATTGGCGTCATTTTACGCGTTTCAGAATAGAAAGTTGCCAGGTAAATATTATTGGCATCGTATTTCAGGCCTGTTGCCCATGCTTCTGCACGCTTGCCCGTGCCACGGCTTTGCAGGTTCTGCTCGTTGGTGCGATCGGAGTTGGTATAGGCCCCACTAATGGCGAAATCGCTGCCGCCAAAGTCATATGTCAATGACGTGCCGAAGCCATCACCGTTTTGCTTTTTAACGTCGCGGTTTTCGTTTTTTCCTTGATATTGCAGGGTTAAGTTCAGACCATCGATAACGCCGAAGAAGTCGGTGTTCCGATACGTTGCCAGTCCGCTGGCGCGTTTGGTCATAAAGTTGTCGGTCTGCGCGGAGGAATCGCCGCCGAATTCCGGGAACATATCGGTCCATGCTTCCACGTCATACAGCGCCCCCAGGTTACGACCATAGTCGAAAGAACCCAAATCTTTATATTTCAACCCGGCAAAGGCAAGACGCGTTTTTTGCTGAGCAGTATCACTCTCTGCTTTATTTCCGGCAAACTCGGCTTCCCAGCGACCATAACCGGTCAGTTGATCGTTAATTTGTGTTTCGCCTTTAAAACCAAAACGGATATAACTCTGGTCGCCATCTTTACTGTCATTATCGCTCATATAATGCATGGCTTTAACTTTGCCATAGATATCCAGTTTATTACCGTCTTTGTTATATATTTCTGCGGCCTGTACGGATGCCGATGCCACAATGCCCATCACCACTAATGCCAGAGTGCTCTTTTTCATTTTCATTCCTGATTTTAATTAACGCGCGAATATTCAGCGGGAGTGTCCCGTTGAAAACAGGAAAGTTTTTAACCTGAGATTGTTAAAGATATATTACAGATTAATGATATTCTTAAAATGTGGTAATTTATTAAATCTGTAATAAAAGCGTAAACAACTGCCGCTACGCTTGCTGATCCCGCGCAACAAAACGCCATGCTTTGCTTGCAGATGGTTGGCAACCGGCGACAGTCCTGCTAAAACGTTCGTTTGATATCATTTTCCCTAAAATTGAATGGCAGAGAATCATGAGTGACAGCCAGACGCTGGTGGTAAAACTCGGCACCAGTGTGCTAACAGGCGGATCGCGCCGCCTGAACCGTGCCCATATCGTTGAACTTGTTCGCCAGTGCGCGCAGCTACATGCCGCCGGGCATCGGATTGTAATTGTGACGTCGGGGGCGATTGCCGCCGGACGTGAGCACCTGGGTTACCCGGAACTGCCAGCGACTATCGCCTCGAAACAACTTCTGGCGGCGGTAGGGCAGAGTCGACTGATTCAACTGTGGGAACAGCTGTTTTCGATTTATGGCATTCACGTCGGGCAGATGCTGCTAACTCGTGCTGATATGGAAGACCGTGAACGCTTCCTAAACGCCCGCGACACCTTGCGTGCGCTGCTCGATAACAACATCGTTCCGGTAATCAATGAGAACGATGCTGTCGCTACTGCAGAGATTAAAGTCGGCGATAACGATAACCTTTCGGCGCTGGCGGCGATTCTGGCGGGTGCCGATAAACTGTTGTTGCTGACCGATCAAAAAGGTTTGTATACCGCTGATCCGCGTAGCAATCCGCAGGCAGAACTGATTAAAGATGTGTATGGCATTGATGACGCACTGCGCGCGATTGCCGGTGATAGCGTTTCAGGTCTTGGAACCGGCGGCATGAGCACTAAATTGCAGGCCGCTGACGTGGCTTGCCGTGCGGGTATCGACACCATTATTGCCGCGGGCAGTAAGCCGGGTGTCATTGGTGATGTGATGGAAGGTATTTCCGTCGGTACGCTGTTCCATGCCCAGGCGACTCCGCTTGAAAACCGCAAACGTTGGATTTTCGGTGCGCCGCCTGCGGGTGAAATCACGGTAGATGAAGGGGCAACCGCCGCCATTCTTGAACGCGGCAGCTCCCTGTTGCCGAAAGGCATTAAAAGCGTGACTGGCAATTTCTCGCGTGGTGAAGTCATCCGCATTTGCAACCTCGAAGGTCGCGATATCGCCCACGGCGTTAGTCGTTACAACAGCGATGCATTACGCCGTATTGCCGGACACCACTCGCAAGAAATTGATGCAATACTGGGATATGAATACGGCCCGGTTGCCGTTCACCGTGATGACATGATTACCCGTTAAGGAGCAGGCCGATGCTGGAAAAAATGGGCATTGCCGCGAAGCAAGCCTCGTATAAATTAGCGCAACTCTCCAGCCGCGAAAAAAATCGCGTGCTGGAAAAAATCGCCGATGAACTGGAAGCACAAAGCGAAAGCATCCTCAATGCTAACGCCCAGGATGTTGCTGACGCGCGTGCCAATGGCCTTAGCGAAGCGATGCTTGACCGCCTGGCACTGACGCCCGCACGGCTGAAAAGCATTGCCGATGATGTGCGCCAGGTATGTAACCTCGCCGATCCAGTGGGGCAGGTAATTGATGGCGGGGTGCTGGACAGCGGCCTGCGTCTGGAACGCCGTCGCGTGCCGCTGGGGGTGATTGGCGTGATTTATGAAGCGCGCCCGAACGTGACGGTAGATGTCGCTTCGCTGTGCCTGAAAACAGGTAACGCGGTGATCCTGCGCGGCGGCAAAGAAACGTGTCGCACTAACGCGGCAACGGTGGCGGTGATTCAGGACGCCCTGAAATCCTGTGGCTTACCGGCGGGTGCCGTGCAGGCGATTGATAATCCTGACCGTGCGCTGGTCAGTGAAATGCTGCGTATGGATAAATACATCGACATGCTGATCCCGCGCGGCGGGGCTGGTTTGCATAAACTGTGCCGCGAGCAGTCGACGATTCCGGTAATCACAGGTGGTATAGGCGTATGCCATATTTACGTTGATGAAAGTGCAGAGATCGCTGAAGCATTGAAAGTGATTGTCAACGCGAAAACTCAGCGCCCGAGCACGTGTAATACGGTAGAAACGTTGCTGGTAAATAAAAACATCGCAGATAGCTTCCTGCCCGCATTAAGCAAGCAAATGGCGGAAAGCGGCGTGACATTACACGCTGACGCAACTGCGCTGGCGCAGTTGCAGGCAGGCCCCGCGAAGGTGGTGGCTGTTAAAGCCGAAGAGTATGACGATGAGTTCCTGTCATTAGACTTGAACGTCAAAATCGTCAGCGATCTTGACGATGCTATCGCCCATATTCGTGAACACGGCACGCAACATTCCGATGCGATCCTGACCCGCGATATGCGCAACGCCCAGCGTTTTGTTAACGAAGTGGATTCCTCCGCTGTTTACGTTAACGCCTCTACGCGTTTTACCGACGGCGGCCAGTTTGGTCTGGGGGCGGAAGTTGCGGTAAGCACACAAAAACTCCACGCGCGCGGCCCAATGGGGCTGGAAGCTCTGACCACCTACAAGTGGATCGGCATTGGTGATTACACCATTCGTGCGTAAATAAAACCGGGTGATGCAAAAGTAGCCATTTGATTCACAAGGCCATTGACGCATCGCCCGGTTAGTTTTAACCTTGTCCACCGTGATTCACGCTCGTGAACATGTCCTTTCAGGGCCGATATAGCTCAGTTGGTAGAGCAGCGCATTCGTAATGCGAAGGTCGTAGGTTCGACTCCTATTATCGGCACCATTCAAACATCTCCCCAAGTCTACTAAAGTCTTTCAAAACCCCTTATAATCCACGTATTAAAGCCCCGTTCGTCTTTTGACGTCTACTAAAGTCCCTCAAAATCTACGGTCAGATGGGGGTACTTATGGGGGTATTTGCTGTTCGGTTTAGTGGAGGTACCCCCAAGTGAAACTCAATGCCCGTCAAATAGACACAGCCAAGCCAAAAGAGAAGGCTTACAAGCTGGCCGATGGTGGCGGTTTGTATCTCTTGGTAAAACCTAATGGAGGTAAATACTGGCGACTTAAATATCGTGTAGCTGGTAAAGAGAAGCTATTGGCACTAGGTGTGTATCCTGAGGTTACTCTAGCCGATGCTCGGGCAAAACGTGAAGATGCGAAAAGAGGTATCGCTGGTGGTATCGATCCGATGGAAGCGAAACGAGAGGAAAAGATTGCCCGGGAAACGCAGTTAAACAACACCTTCAAAGATATTGCCCTTGAGTGGCACAGCAGCAAATTAAAAAAATGGTCTGCTGGTTATGCTTCAGACATCCTCGAAGCCTTCAACAAAGATGTGTTCCCTTACATTGGCAAAAAACCAATCGCCGAAATCAAACCACTTGAACTTCTGAATGTGCTGCGGCGCATCGAGGGGCGCGGTGCGACAGAAAAAGCCAAAAAAGTGAGGCAGCGGTGCGGGGAAGTTTTCCGCTATGCAATAGTCACTGGTCGCGCAGAGTATAACCCTGCACCAGACCTTACTAGCGCGATGCAAGGCCATGAATCTAATCATTACCCTTTCCTTACGACCAAAGAATTACCTGATTTTTTCAAGGCATTGTCCAGTTACTCAGGAAGCGCATTGGTTGTTATGGCGGCTCGTCTACTGATTATCACCGGCTTGCGAACTGGCGAACTACGTGGCGCATTATGGGATGAAATTGATTTCAACAAGGCTATATGGGAGATACCCGCTTCACGTATGAAAATGCGGCGGCCTCATATTGTGCCATTGTCTGAGCAGGCTCTTTCGCTTATTGGGAAGATTAGAGAAATAACAGGCAATTACCCTCTTATGTTTCCCGGGCGCAATGATCCAAGGAAAACAATGAGTGAGGCCAGCATAAACCAAGTGTTTAAGCGCATTGGCTACGCTGGACGTGTAACTGGTCATGGGTTCCGACACACTATGAGCACGATTTTGCATGAGCAGGGCTATAACACCGCGTGGATAGAAACGCAGCTCGCTCACGTTGATAAGAACTCAATTCGTGGCACATACAACCATGCGCAATATCTGGATGGACGGCGGGAGATGCTTCAATGGTATGCCGACTATATGGATTCTCTCGAGCATGGCGGAAATGTGGTGCATATGGTGTTTGAAAAACACGCATGAAACAACTGGACAAGTATACAGAGGTTTACTAAAGTATAGGGGAGTAGATTGATAAAAACTCACAGAGGATTGCTATTTAACAGTTAGCCCTGGAGAAGGGCAATCGCTCTTTTATAAACGAAGGTGTATTGAGCCTTCTACGCTGCTGAAAAGCGGAATGTTCTTTAACAGGCTTTGGCGCTGACAAAGCGCAATTGTTCTTTAACACTACTGGATGTCACGCCTAATAGCGTGATCCTGCCGAAATGCAGGGTAGCTCTACCCTTGTGGAGCAAACAAACCAAAACAATCTGACTATCTTTTATAAAAGACCGCAATATGTTTTTCATATTGTGGTCTTTGGCGTATTCGACATTTGACGCAAATAAAACTCTCGCCATTCGTTGCAGGAGGGGGTTATTGCGTCATTAGTACAGGATATTAATAAATGGCTAATTACAATTCATTAATTCGTCTCTCTGAAGTTCAAAGGCGAACTGGTTATAGCAAAGCATGGATTTATCGTCTTATTAGTCAGGGGAGGTTCCCTAAACAGGTAAAAATTGGAAGTCGGGCAATTGCTTTTGTTGAGTCTGAAATAGATGAATGGATTGAGAAGTGTATATTAGAATCTAGAGACGAGGTGGCCTGATGGAAAAGAAAAACCGCCCATTACAGGCGGCTAATTCAGATATTCGCGTATCTGACATTACGCCCCTTACAAAATCCCTTCAAGCACCAAAGCGCACACCGAAAAAGCATCGTGCCCGAGTCTATATGCTGCGTACTGGTATAGAGGGATGGACAGAAAATGACATTCTTCGCTACTGCCGTCTGTCTTCTGGTCGTAACTATGCAACAGAGTTAGAACGCCAGCTTGGAATCACTCTGGAGCGTATCGACGAAAAGAATCCTGATGGTATCGGAACACACCTTCGCTACCGTTTCTCCTGCCGTGGTGATGTTCTGAAAGTGATCACTCATGTTAACTATCTTGCGAGCATAAATGATCACAACGGACTTTCTCAGCAGGAAATTACCGACATTCTGAAACTCTACCCGGACGCGTTTAACGCCGCCTAACGGAGACTGAAAATGAACATCGAAAAAAGCAGATTAATTTCTGAGGCCGCCCCTCATCTGAACGCCTCTCTGGGCACAATTAACGGTAATGAATTTGCCGCAATTGTCCCGGTTATTCCTGGTCACATCGGTGGGCGTGAAACCAATATTGTTAGCGCAAAAGCGTTACACAAAGCGTTGGGCGTGGGAAAAGACTTCTCTACATGGATCACTGATCGCATCTCTGAATATGACTTCACCATTGGGCACGATTACTCAGTCCATAAAACAATTTCCCCAAATTTGGGGAAAAGCCCGAATGGCGCGGCTTACAGCAAGATTAAGCAGTCTGGCAGACCCGGCAAAGACTATCTGTTAAGTGTCGGAATGGCGAAAGAACTGGCAATGATCGAACGCAATGATCAGGGTCGCGCTATCCGTCGTTATTTCATCCAGTGCGAGGAAGAATTACAGCGTAGCGTGCCTGAAATCGCCGCCCGCTATCGTCGCCAGCTAAAAGCCCGTATCAGTGCCGCAAACAACTTTAAGCCAATGTGCGATGCGCTGAATATGGCCCGTGCCGAGCAGGGGAAAACGACGCAGCAACACCACTACACAAACGAGAGCAATATGATTTCTCGTATCGTTCTTGGAGGGCTAACTGCTAAGCAGTGGGCGCGGATAAATGGCTATTCTGGCGAACCTCGCGACCATATGAACGCAGAACAGCTTGAGCACCTCTCATATCTCGAAAGCACCAATATCACGTTAATTGATATGGGCATGGAATATGAGCAGCGCAAAGGAGAACTCACCCGCCTGTCGCAACGCTGGCTCGCCAAGCGTCTGGAGGCGGTCCATGTTTAAGCCGACAGGAACACCACAACCTCAAAAACGCTACAAAGATGCCCACGGAGCACTCGTTACTGTCGAAAGCGTGTCTCACAACCGAGTGACGTTTTATCGCGACGGGTATCAATCGCCATGCGTACAACCGCTGGCGCGCTTCATGAAGGAGTTCGCGGAGGTTAACAAATGCTAACCGTCCAGAAGAAGATATTTTCACTGGCTGGTATGTCGCCAAAATCCAGCAATATGACAGCAAAGTCTGGCATTAATACAGCAGATACAAGCAAAGTTTATCATTTTCTGGTGGTAGGAGCGGATGCCTTAACTATGTCAGAAATTACGGTCGATGGTGTTAGCGTTGAGAAGGTCGGCGGCTGCGCCAGAGAATTTCTGGTCGTAGATGGCTTTCTCTGCTCGCGTAGTGACTCCACAAAAACCTTCGTCCACACGCGCGACGTTAACGAAATGAGCGCGATGTATTGTGCATCTGGTGCTTCCAATAGTGAGTTTTCGGAGTCCATAAAAAAGAGCTTGCCGTTATGCGGCAACACAGTTTATGGTTATAAGGCACCTCATAAAACGGGTGCCGGGATTGGCGTCCTGGTAAATCGAATGGCGACATATGACGCGCCGAGCGTCTTTTTTTATGTCGTAGGTCTGACTCACCAATTTTTTGGGCGTTGGTGTATAATCCAGCGCCTTTGTCAATCAATGGTGGCTCAGGCAGGGGCTTCTTCGGAAGCGCCGGTATCCATTCGAGCCGGTTACGCCAACCCTGTCTGGGCTACCACCAGCGAAATTGGCGTTTCCGGTGGTAGCGTTACATGCTATCGAATGGAGGCTGCCACATGCTGGCTACTACCCCTACCCAAAAACCGCAATTTATCTGGATTATCGCCGCAGTTCGCCGCGATTGCCCGACAATTACCGCCAAAATTCATCATATTGCTGCCGAGTCTGAACGCGATGCTCGCCGTTCTCTGGTGCGCGATCACGTCTGCTTTTTTGCTGGTCGTATCCGCATGGAGGTGGCACATGATTAAAACCTACGATGTGCATATGGATCCCCTCGAACGCACAAGCCAGATCATCACACTGACAGAAGTGATTAACGACATTCTGGTGAGCAACTCTCCCTCACGAGACGAAAGACTGAAGGCGTTACTCGCGATATTGGATCTCGCCGTTCGTGACGTTCATTTCCTGCTGGAAGGTGGCGAAATGCCAGGAAAAACGGGGGCAACCAATGAATAACTCAATTAATGCCCCTCGACTTACGTCCGCACTTCAATTAATCGAGCAAGCAGCGGCTGTCCTGGTTGCTGTCAGTCTTTCGGCTGAAGAAATGGACGCTGCTGATGTCGTGGATGCGATTAAAGCGTGCTCATCTTTGGTTAACGATGCCCGTGCAGAGCTGGTAATTCTTGGGGGTGAAAAATGAATATCAACTTAATTTATCGTCATCCGTGTGAGCTGGAAATTGAATCATTGCTGAGTCGTGAAGAGCTATATCCAGACACATTCACTCTTGCAGATCGCACGACTGAACGGCTTACCAGAGCGCGCACAGGTCTGGTTCATGTGATGAATGAGATTCTTCCATCGGTGGGAGGGGAACAGGCGACAGTAATCAATAGCTGGCTACAAAAAGTTACCTCCCTGATAGATATCAGTTTAATCGATGCGGAGAGTGCGAAATGACCAACATCCAGCTCATTGAAGCGCAATGTCGCATCGAACAGGTTCAGACTGTTTTAGGGTTCTGGCTTGAAGGGGCCAGCCCCAGCAACAGAGACAAGTTAATGATTGGCGCGGTTATGTCACTGCTCAATGGCGTACCAGAAGCTATTCAGGAAGCAGACGAATTGTTGGGCAAATATGAGTTACAGAATCATTCAGGCGAGGCGAAACATGAATAATTTCTTAACCTTCCATGCAGAAGCAACGCCTGACGGCGTAAACATCATGCACCGCAGCAACGATGGCATGACAGAACGCGTTGAGACCGTTTCATATATTGATGCCGTAAATCGTCTGGATGCCGGGGATTATGACGATAAACCAGATGAAGGTATGTCAATACATCTCGCTATTGCCGATGGCGGCAACCAGGGATATTTCGATTACACATCACAGCATAACGTCATTATGTGGAGATGGCTGATCGCAACAGTATTCATGCTGGAAATGAGAGAGGAAAACGGCACTGTCAGCATCATTGATGATACTGGCAATCCTTCCGAAGTGGCTGTTTATTCCAACGGCATCGTCGCCATGCCGCTGTATCCAGTAGCAGAGCGCCTCGCTATGGCAAACAACATTGAGGGCGCGATGATAGAACGTTTTGGCATCGAGTCTGGCACAGAACGCGCCATCATTTTCTACAGAGCCATGATGGATGTGGAACAAGGAGCACTGACTCCATTTGGTCGTGAAACGCTTGCTGAACTTCACAACAGCTTTATAGCTGAACTGAATGAAAACGGCATGCCAGCGGAACCAGTGACGCACTGAGGATGGATCCATGATTACTAAAAATTTCCGACTGAATGCGCTGGCAAATAAGTATGCGTCGGCACTGTATAACCACATTACCTCCACCAGCGGCGGGGACTATTTCATGGTTGATGCGGACGGCGAGGCCGTCCGTGTGGAAATCGTCAATGGAGTAAAAGGCGTTCGCAGCCTGATCGATAGCTACACACTGGCAGCCATGAAAGTGTTCTACCCGCAGTGGGAAACCGTGGGGATAGAGCTTCTTGATCGTTGCGTCACTAAGGACGGATTGACTGACGTCGGGCGTGAGATATGGCAAAGCATGGTTAATGACATGGGCGCAACTGTAGCGGGAGGTTCTCATGCGTGAAAATGCAGAAATGGCGCTTAGCTCCGCAATCGGAGAGCAGGTGGCAAAGATTGCTGGCGCTGTGTGGATTCATAACCTTCATTCTACTGGTGAAGAGAAAATGGCAATTCAGACGCCAGAGGGACGCACCATTACTACATCTCTGAAGGTGTCAGATGTTTGTGATCTGATTTGCGCATTCATGTACCCAGCAATGAGGACTGTCCACGGCGATAAGTGGAAACTTGCGACAACCGCTGAATTTGATATGTGGCTAAACAATGATGGCATGCTGACTGATTACGGAATAACCAAGTGGCAGATGCTGGTTAGCCATATCGCAAACGCTATAGACCACGTGGGGTACGGTGATGCGAAACATTGATCTTATCCGTCAGGTTATCAGTGCGTCTGAAAACAACTGGCCTCATGTGCTGGGCTGCCTGAACATAAATGTCCCTGACTCTCCGCGCCGTCATGCTCCCTGCCCTGCATGTGGGGGCAAAGATCGATTCCGGTTCGATGACAACGGGCGCGGTAGCTTCATCTGTAATCAGTGCGGCGCTGGTGATGGACTGGATTTAATTAAACGCGTAAATAACTGCGACACAACAGAGGCGGCGCTTCTTGCCGCTGATGTTCTGGGTATTGATTACCGGACAACGGAAATACCAGAAGCCACCAGCCAGAAACGGGAACAACTGGAAACCGAGCGCCAGCGACGCGAACAGGAGCGCCTGAAAAGGGCAGAGAAGGACGAACAACAAAGACGGGATACGTTTTTCCGTCAGTTTGATGACATGCGCAGAAAGGCTGTAAACGGCAAATCTGATTATCTGGTTGCGAAAGGGGTAGGTGATTTTACATTCCCCGTGTTGCCCGATGGATCTCTGTTGCTGGCGCTGGTGGATAAATCCGGCGCAGTAACAGCAGCACAGACTATTACCTCACATGGTGAAAAAAGACTCCTGACAGGTTCAGCAAAGCGAGGGGCATATCACGCCATAAACGCACCAGAAACAACACAGAGCATCTTAATCGCAGAAGGGCTGGCAACGGCATTATCTGCCCATTTAATTCGTCCAGAGGCGCTGACAGTGGCGGCGATTGATGCCGGGAACCTGTTATATGTCGCCCAGGTACTGCGGGATAAATTTCCTTCAGCACAAATCATCATTGCTGCGGATAACGACCACAGCGAAGGAAGACAAAACACGGGGAGAATAGCAGCAGAAAAAGCAGCTTTATCTGTTTCTGGATGGGTGGCATTACCCCCGACAGATCACAAAGCAGACTGGAATGATTACCACCAAAAACACGGCATTAAATGCGCCACAGAAGCGTTCAATAAGTCAATGTACCAACCACAGGGTAATGGCGTGAAACAGGAGCCACAGACCATTGAGGGAAGCGATTTTAAGGTTATGGATACCGACCCACTGAAACCAAGAATAGAAAGCCGCGAGGATGGTATTTATTGGGTATCTCCGAGAGCTGACAGCCAGAGTGGAGAAATCATCAATAACGAAAGCTGGTTATGTTCTCCATTAAGCGTTATCGGTACTGGCAGAGACGATAAAGACCAGTATCTCATTCTTCGCTGGCTGTCGTTTGGTTCTGAAACGCCGACAACCGCTGCCATTCCACTGGCTGATATTGGTGAACGTGAAGGATGGCGCACACTTAAAGCTGGTGGGGTAAATGTCACGACCAAAAGCAGCCTCAGAGCAATACTGGCAGACTGGCTACAACGCAGTGGCTCTCGTGAATTGTGGCGTGTTGCTCATGCCACTGGCTGGCAATGCGGAGCGTACATCATGCCTGATGGGGAAATCATCGGAACACCTGAAAATCCTGTGCTGTTCAGCGGGAGAAGCTCAGCCGCAGCCGGATATACCGTCTCAGGGAGCGCGAAAAGCTGGCGTGATAACGTGGCGCGTCTGGCCTTTGGTAACTATTCAATGATGACCGGGATCGGCGCAGCACTGGCAGCGCCATTGATTGGGCTGGTGGGCGCTGACGGGTTCGGCATTCATTTCTATGAGCAGTCGAGCGCAGGTAAGACCACCACGGCAAACGTGGCGAGCAGCTTATACGGCAACCCTGATTTACTGCGGCTGACGTGGTACGGAACCGCGCTGGGGCTGGCAAATGAAGCTGCCGCCCACAATGACGGACTAATGCCGCTTGATGAAGTTGGTCAGGGCGCTGATCCTGTCAGTGTTTCACAGTCTGCCTATGCGTTATTTAACGGTGTAGGGAAACTGCAAGGCGCTAAAGATGGTGGAAACCGGGATCTAAAACGCTGGCGTACAGTGGCAATCAGCACCGGAGAAATGGATTTAGAAACATTTATCGCTACTTCCGGGCGAAAAACCAAAGCCGGGCAACTGGTGCGACTGCTGAATATTCCGTTGAGTAAAGCAGTACGCTTTCACGATTACCAGAACGGAAAACAGCACGCAGACGCACTGAAAGACGCTTACCAGCATCACCACGGCGCAGCCGGGCGTGAGTGGATTAAATGGCTGGCAGACCACCAGCAACAGGCAATTAAAACTGTTCGTGACTGCGAAAGCAGATGGAGAAGTCTGATCCCATCCGATTATGGTGAGCAGGTTCACCGTGTAGCCGCGCGATTTGCCATTCTGGAGGCCGCATTGCTGTTAGGCGAGGTTGTAACAGGCTGGGATGCTCAGACATGCCGTGATGCGATACAGCACAGCTATAACGCATGGTTGCGCGAGTTCGGCACAGGTAACAAAGAACATCAGCAGATTATTGAACAAACGGAGGCATTTCTTAATGCCTATGGGCTTAGCCGTTTTGCACCATTTCCATACAGCCCGGCAGATTTGCCCATCAAAGATTTAGCCGGATACCGTCAGCGTGGAGAACATGACGAAAGCCCAATGATTTTCTACACATTCCCGGCCACATTTGAAAAGGAGATCGCATGTGGTTTCAACGCAAAACAGTTTGCTGAAGTGTTGAAAAAAGCCGGGATGCTAACCCCACCAAACAGCGGTCGTGGATACCAAAGAAAATCACCACGTATTCAGGGACGACAAATAAACGTTTATGTACTCAATTACCAGCCAGGAGATTACAACTCATCTGAAGAATGAGCTTCTTCATGTGCGTAGAAAAGGCGTTGGTTCAGTTGGTTCAGTTGGTTCAATTTGTAAAGAGTATTGTTTTATAAGGATTTTATTCTTTTTATTGAACCAACACTGAACCAACAACACGGTATTTTGAACCAACACAATGTGACTGAATTGATGCGCACAACACCTGGCTGGCATCAGAGAGTGTTTTACGAGACTTTCGTAAAATCCTGTGTACAAGGGCGTGACGTTTTTGAAAGTGAGCACTACGAAATTTTCGTAGTTCAGAAAACAGCCCCTGAGAAGTTGTTATGCCTGTTCAGCAAATCATCCGCATAGCTGATCGCGAATCAAATTACCAATGGAGCCAGAAGCAAGGGCAGAACTGAAAAGCGCCTGCCGTGAAGAGTAATGCGACACCATAAATATAGTTTTTAGAGTCCATAAAAAACCTGTCAAAACCTGACACACAGAACGATGCCACCAGCTACTGAGCGGTGGCATTTTTTTGTGCTATCTGTTTCATATTTTGCAATTACGATGATGAATATTGCGATTTGTGAAACTATAATAACTGTTGTTTTATACAGTTATAAGGGGGCGTTATGGCTATTTCAGTAAAGCCGGTATTGATAAGTGAGAAGCAAATGGAAGCGATAAAGAAAATTCAGGAAGAGCAGCGTAAAAAATCAGGAATTGGAGTAGCGCCAACTCTGCATGAAATTGCACGAGGGTTAATAGATAAGGCGCTGGCAGGCTGTATGTGAAAATGGATGGCATCGCATGGAACTAAAATTTATTGATAACCCTGTGCGATTACAGGCCTTTCTTAACGAGCCTGGCAATACCGAAAATATTGTTGAGCCGGGGCACACGTACTACATCAAGCCTGATGCGGTATATCTCGGTATCTACGAAGGATTGGTGCTGGCTGGCGTTCATGAAGTGCGTAACTTCTGGCATAGCATTGTTGAATGCCATGCGGTGTACGACCCCGGATTCCGTGGTGAATATGCACTACAAGGGCATCGATTATTCTGCAAATGGCTTCTCGAAAACTCACCATTCCTTAACAGCATCACCATGGTTCCTGACACAACGAAATACGGACGGGCAATTATCCGTTTGCTTGGCGCTACCCGTGTTGGTCACCTTGATGATGCTTATATCAGATGTGGTAAACCCGTCGGCGTAACGCTTTATCAGTTAACTCGGCAACAATATAAGGAATTCAGCGAATGTTAATTACCCATATAGCTCATAAATATCTCAATCGTGCCGTATACGAAAAAGGCGGTGATGGTGGTGCCTCTAAAGCTCAGGCGAAGACCCAGCAGCAGGCAATTGATTTGCAGCGCGAGCAGTGGAATACGGTGATGAATAATCTCAAGCCGTATGCAGAAGTCGGATTGCCTGCTTTACAACAACTACAAGGACTGATGACTCTGGAAGGGCAGAATAAAGCCGCGAATGATTTCTTTGGTTCTGGTTTATATAAAACACAGGCAGATCAGGCCCGTTATCAGAACCTTGTCTCAGCAGAAGCTACCGGGGGGCTTGGCACAACAGCTACCAGTAACCAGTTATCTTCCATTGCGCCCATGCTTTATAACAATTGGCTCAGTGGGCAAATGCAAAATTATGGAAACCTGCTAAATGTCGGGATGAATGCGGCATCAGGGCAGGCAACAGCAGGGCAAAACTACGCCAATAATACCGGACAACTCTTGCAGGGGCTTGGCGCTATTCGTGCAGGTCAGGCGCAGCAGCCATCCAGTCTTGCGCGTGGTATTGGTGGGGCGGCATCAGGCGCTTTAGCGGGTGCGCAACTTGGTTCCGTTGTTCCGGGTATAGGTAATGTCGCCGGGGCTATTGGTGGTGGGCTTATTGGTCTTGTTGGGGGGCTTGGATTCTAATGGCGACATGGCAACTTGGCGGGCTGCCTAGCATGGCACCGCAAAATGATAATGCTCCTCGTTCTTCCGTTCCTCAGCCTGTGCAGTATCAGCAGCAGCCAAACGTAGGTTTAATGGCGCTACAGGGGCTAAGAGGCGTTGCTGAGATTAATCAGCAGGCACGTCAACAACAGCGTAAAGCAGAGTTTCAGAAAGCATATGCCGGGGCTTTTGAGTCTGGAGACAGAAACAAAATGCGCAGTCTTATTTCTGAGTATCCAGAAGAATTTGAAAGCGTTCAGAAAGGGATGGGCTTTATTGATGACGACCAGAGAAATTCTATTGGTCATCTTGCGACTAGTGCTCAAATCGCATCTTCGCTCGGAACTGGGGCATTTGGAAAATTCATAGCAGATAACGAAGATGAAATGCGTCGCTTGGGAATTTCTCCTGAGTCTGTTGCCGAAATGCATGTTAATGATCCACAGGAATTCCAGCGGCTTGCTGGTAGTATGGCACTGTTTTCTCTCGGTCATGAGAAGTACTTCGATATCAAAGATCGAATGGAAGGTCGGGATATTGAGCGTGGCAAGTTGGCAGAGACAATCCGCAGCAATCAGGCTGGAGAGGCGCTTCAGGCGAGAGGGCAGGATATTAGCCGAGCAAATGCGTTAACGTCAGCATATGCACCAACAGCCGCAATGCAGAATTACAATCAGTACGCGCAAATGTTAAAGGCGGATCCAGAGGGGGCAGCGGCATTTGCGGCAGCGGCTGGAATTAATACAAACGCCAAAAAATTAATGAGTGTTAGGGAAAACGATGATGGCACTGTCACAAAATACTACACAGACGGAAGTGAAGAGCAGGGAAAACTCAACCAGCCAATATCTGGAGATGGGTTTCGTCCAATAGCTTTGCCAACAGCCCAAAAGATCATGGAAAAGTCGCCAGAAGGGGCTAAAAAAGCTGCTGGATTTGCATACAGGGTTAGGGATGCTCTTGATTCAATAGATACACTGAGAGACCAGCTTAGCCCACAGCGAGTGGCGATCATTAATAATGCTTTGGGTAATGGGACGCTGGCTAACTTAACGCTCAGCCCAACAGAGCAGCAATACGTTGTTAATGCTAATGACGCAATAATGGCAATACTCCGTCAGGAAACAGGGGCAGCTATCGCACCTGCTGAAATGTCAAAATATTATCAAATGTATTTCCCTCAGCCTGGCGACTCCACAAAAACCATTGATACCAAGCGCCGGAAGATGGAAAACCAGTTCAATTCGCTGAAAGCTGCTTCTGGTCGAGCTTATGATGCTTTGCGGGTTATTTCAGCAGTTGACAGAGGAACTTCTTCTTCGTCGCAGACATTGCCGCAATCTGAGCAGGTATCACAGCCAGCAGCCAGCAGTAACTTTTCTTCACTATGGGGTGATTAATGGCTAAAGCATGGAAAGATGTTATCGCCTCTCCACAGTATCAGGCGTTAGCACCAGAACAAAAAGCGCAGGCTCAGGAGCAATACTTCAATGAAGTCGTGGCCCCGCAAGCCGGAGAAAGTGTAGAGCAGGCTAAGCAGGCTTTTTATGCTGCCTATCCACTACCATCAACGAATGAAATAGACCGATCCCAATCAGCAACTCAAAATATTCAACATACATCATCTGATAATTCTCTTGCGTCAGGGTATGCAAAGTTAGCTACTCAGCAAAGAGAGGGGCTTGAGCGTTCAGCAGAACAGGGAGCCAGTCTTGGGGCTGCGATGCGCGATGCTATAACAGGCGAAAGCCGAATGACTCCAGAGATGGAGAGACTGCAAAATGTCGCCTCTGCCCCAGAATTGAACTCACTAAGCATGGATGCCCTAAAGGCTGGATGGTCTCAACTTTTCGACTCTGACGCGTCTCAGGAAAAGATTCTTCAGGGAATGGGGGCGACATTAAGGCAGGATGAGAAGGGGAATACTATCGTTTCTCTGCCATCAGGTGATTATGCCCTGAACAAGCCGGGTTTATCACCGCAAGACCTGACTTCGTTTCTTGCTAATGCGTTGGCGTTTACACCAGCGGGCAGGGCTGGAACGGTGCTTGGTGCCATAGGAAAATCAGCAGCTACAGATTTAGCACTACAGGGAGCCACCAGCCTTGCTGGTGGAGAAGATATTGATCCGTTACAAACGGTAATTTCTGCTGGCATTGGTGGTATTGGTAAGGGGCTGGAAAATACAGCGAGTGCGGTTTCGAGGGCTGTTCGTGGTGATATGTCGCCTGAAGCAAAGGCTGCTGTCGACTTTGCATCGGAAAGAAATCTGCCGTTAATGACCAGTGACATGCTGAAAGATAAAACCTTTATGCAGAGTCAGGCTCAGACATTAGGCGAAAGAGTTCCTTTTTTTGGAACCGGTAAGAATCGGCTGAATCAACAACAAGCACGAGAAAATTTAGTCAGAACATTTAGCGATGGTCTGGGTGGCATTTCTGATAAACAGCTTTATGAATCTGCGACTAAAGGGCAACAAAAATTCATTGAGGCAGCAGGAAAGCGATATAACCGCATAATTGACGCTATGGGGGATACCCCTGTCGATCTCTCAAACACGGTAAAAGCTATCGACAATCAGATTGCCGTGTTAAGCCGCCCGGGCAAATCTCAGGATAGAGCCGCGGTAAAAGTCTTGCAGCAATTTAAAGACGATATCACCAGCGGACCAAATGACCTGCGTCTGGCGAGGGAGAACAGAACCGATCTTCGAAAGCGATTTATGGCGTCATCTGACACTGTTGATAAAGATACGCTCCAGAAAGCCAGCGATATTATCTACAAGGCATATACGGCGGATATGAAAAAAGCCGTAGCCAAAAATCTTGGAGCAGACGAAGCCATTAATATGGCAAGGGTTGATCGCTCATGGTCTAAATTCAATGACATGATGGGAAGAACGCGCGTTCAAAAGGCAATAGCCAGCGGCAAGGCCACGCCTGAGGATGTAACAAAACTCGTTTTTAGCCAAAGCCCATCAGAACGTTCTCAGCTTTACAGGCTTCTGGATGACAATGGTAGGCAAAACGCACGAGCAGCCATAGTTCAGAATGCTGTAGATAAGGCGACTGATCCGTCTGGAAATATCAGTGTCGAGAAGTTTATTAATGCGTTACACCGGAACAGGAAGCAATCAGCAACTTTCTTTAAAGGCGTACATGGAAAGGAACTGGACGGCGTTATTAAATACCTCAACGATACAAGACACGCGGCAAAAGCGAACGTTCAAAACTTAAATGGTCAGCAGCTTTATGGATTGTTAGTTGGTGGTGGCATCATAAACGCAGCAGTATTAGCGGGGATGCTAAAAACGGCTGCGTTTGTTGTTCCTGCTGCTGGTGCCGTAGGCGGAGCAGCGAAGGCATACGAAAGCCCTGTTATACGAAATGCCTTGTTACGTCTGGCAAATACGCCAAAAGGTAGCACAGCATATGACAGAGCGATCAGTACGGTCACACAATCGCTCACCAGAGTCGCACAGGCATCACAAAAAGAAGCTCAATAACTGGTTAGCCATGGATGGCTAATTTTTGTTCTTTGCTCTCATCCATAGGTAAAGAAGGGAAAGAACAAGACAAAAAACAGAGAATAGATAACCTACCTCATATGGTGCGCCAAAAAAATTAGCTATTGATACGGGCAAAAAAGCTGAAGCGATCAAAATTGAAAGGCAAAAAATAAGCCCAGTAATATAGTTTATTAAATTCTTAAATGAGAAATGTTTTGCTTGATTTACGGTCTTAGCGAATGATCGCTTAACGACGGATAAAAGCAAATAGATGGCGACAGTTGCTAATGCCCCTTTCCACCAATCTGGATATAGTTTTGCGACAATCAGACCAAGGAAAACCATGATGACAGCCTGAGCATTCACACCAACCCTCCCTTTAGCGTTGTTTAGAATGGCAATCATCATATATCCAAGACATGGCATTTGGTACATAGCTTGGGTCGGGATTTCAAATCCGCTCCCAGTTGATGGGGCCGTTACAGTACGCGCATATCCGCTTTATGTGAAACAGGAAGATTTTTCTGATATCACTGCCACAGCAAAACACCAATTTCGAGACAAGTACGCGCACGAGGGGTATCAGTTGCAAAAAATTTTGCAACTACGTCCGACCAGTATGCACACGATGGCGGGGGGATACCATAAAACTGTTCTCTACATGAGACAGAGTGGTGGTGATGTGTTGATTATCGGCGTATATGCGCACAGGACGCGCTATGACGATGTTTTATGCGGGTACACCAATACATGTATCTGGTGTGATAAATCGCGTTACATGACCTCTCATGTTGTGCTGGTGGTTATCACGACGTTCTGAATCTGGCCTTTGCCTGGTATTTTGCGACAAGTACGCGCGCGTAGCATCGAAATAATCGGATGGCGTATGCTGCTGGTAATATGAAGACCGATAGCATTAACCGAAAGGAGAAAGACTTCTCGATAACGGCAAGATCGCGGCAAGGGGGCTGAATTGCGAGGCGAGATTAAGCAACTGTCTTGAACGTAAAAATCATGGAGCAACATGCTGGTACGATTCATTCCATTCTTCGTTCTTTCTGAGCATTGCGTTCAGGCTTAGTCAAAATTAGTGTTGCGAGCGGACCTATTAGTAATTGTTAGTGCGATGCGTCTGTTATGGATTGTTATGCCTGTGGCAGGCCTGATTAATATCCAGTATGACCACCAGCTATGAGAGGCCACCTCAGTGGTTCGCAGTTGCAGGTTTGCACTCAGGTTCGCAGGGTTTTGGCTACTTTCACGTGCGAACCTGCAGAATTGCAAAGGACAACTAAGTCCTCTGGCCAACTCCCGGTTTATGAGCGACACAGTCCGCCTGGCGCATCGTTTTCGTCGAGTGCGCCCATCAGCTTGTCCATGGACTATCCACCACTCGATATTAAAGCTAATCATTGGTTGCCAGCCCGCGAATCAAGTTTGTTCTGGATCCAAGCTTCAACCTCCTCAAGCGACCATCTAGCTGATCTACCAATTTTAACTGGCTGTGGAAACGTGCCCGTCTTAACCCATGAGTAGATTGCCGTTTTCTTGAAGCCCGTTCTGAGCATGACTTCGCTTAATTTGATAAGGCGCATAGAGGCTCCTCTGCTTTAGATTAAGCATAGTGACAATCTGGCTTTGTGCGGTATCCAAAAGCGAGGTATCCATGTTGGTATCCACCAAAACGCTGTTTACCAAAAAAGTTACCACCGGAACAGGACATTTTGAGCTGTAACTTAACACATAGCATATGGAGTTCACGCATAGACTTCACGCACAACGGCTCCGACCAGAGAAGAATCACCCTGGCTGGCAATATAATGCCGATCACCATCAGAGGGGAATCCATGACACCACGAGAAATCGAGCTGCTGACCATTGCCAAGCTGGAGCATGACGGCTACCAGCTCAGCCCGGCAGAACTGCGGGAATTAAGGCGCCAGCTGGCAGAGGGCCCTGTAATAGCCAGGCGGTACCGCGAAATGATGACCAGCCCCACATATCGCTGGAGCAAACCAGCGCCGCTCCGTGCGCGGTGAGCAGCACCTAACCAGCACTAGACAAGCCCTGTGCTGGTGGATGTCCCTCATAATTAGCGGTTTTTAAACGGCGTGTTGGTTCACGGCCTCTTTTTGTTGGTTCAAAAATGGGGTGTGTTGGTTCACTTTTTGCGAATAATCCTTTTAAAAACAATACTCTTTACAAATTGAACCAACTGAACCAACTGAACCAACACCTTTTTGCTTATCTATATAGTCTGAGAGGCAGAAATGATAAGGGACAGGAAAGCTGAAGAGCTGGAGTCAAAAAGGCTATGCCGGAGAGCTGCCACACGATGGGCAGAAGTCATGACGCTGGCAGATGGCAATAAAGAACGTGAACATGCAGCAAACAGACGCTCTGAATGTATCCGTAGGGCGGCACGCCCACCAGCAACTACAGACAGATTCGGAGATTTAAGACAGGCAGTTAAGCGGACTCATTCGGCTCTTGGTATGGATGAGGAAGCGAGAGGGTACTTCAGGCGTTATCGCGATAAAGATTGCCAGAGACAGTAATGCTCTCTCTGTTTTGGCAAATTACCCCTCACTTTGAAGGGATCGGAGCTATAAAAATGGTGTTATCCGGCTTCCTGCATTGCAGGTTTTCGAAAGAATCAATGGGTTAGGTCATCGTGCAAATTTGCGCTCTGCCATCCAACGCAATTTCTCGTTGGCGGAAATATCAGGTATTTACTGAACGAACGGTCTACCCGCCTGTTCAACTACCAGTTGTACATGGCTGCTTTATGTGCAAATGGTGGTGAGAGAAAATTGTTTGGGGGTACTTTTGGGGGTATCTCCAAAGATGTAATGGGAAAATGTCTTTATATATCAATGTATTTTTATTGTTTGTTTTGTTCCTATTATCGCACCATTAAAATCAATAAGTTACCTCACATTCAATTACACCACGCCTTTCTCCTGTGCCATATTTCTGCCATTGTAACCCTGGCAATTTCTCAAAATACTGTTCTGACATCAGGCAGTGCAGGTGCAGACATTTAAGCCAATTGCTGCCGCCATTCCTTGACGTGGTCAATCAGGGCGCGGAGCTTTGGTGCAATATTGCGACGCTGTGGGAAATACAGATAGAAGCCCGGAAATTGTGGAAGAAAGTCATCAAGCAGCGATACAAGCTTACCGCTTTCAATATATGGCCTGAACGTTTCCTGAGTGGCAATTGTTATTCCTCCGCCGGCAAGAGCCAGCCTCAACATCAGACGCAGATCATTCGTCGTAATCTGCGGTTCAATCGCAAGGTCGAAAGCTCTACCGTTTTCTTCAAATGGCCAGCGATAAGGCGCAACCTCCGGGGACTGACGCCAGCCGATACACTTATGATTCACAAGTTCGCGCGGATGAACAGGTGTGCTGTTGGCTGCGAGATAGGAGGGGGAGGCAACGACCATTTCACGCTGCTTACCGGTAAGGGGAACAGCAATCATGTCTTTTTCAATGACCTCTCCGAGCCTTACGCCAGCATCGTAACCTGCGGCAACGATATCGAATTCCTCATCCGTGACAACAATATCAAGCGTAACGGCTGGATTGGCAGCTGCAAACGAAGCGATTAGCGGACCTGAAAGAAATTCTTCTGCTATCGACGTCACCGCGATTCTGAGATGTCCACGTGGTACATGGTCAGAGACTATCTCTTCGAACGCTGCCTCAATACCGGATAAAGGTAATGACAACGATTTATGCAGCCGTTCTCCCGCTTCCGTCAAATTAACTGAGCGCGTGGTCCGCATTACAAGCATTGTCCCGAATGCATCTTCAAGACGTCTTATTCCCTGACTGACCGCTGAACGGGTAACGCCCAGTCGTGCGGCGGCTTTACTGAAATTACTCTCTTCTGCTACCGCGATAAAAATGGGTAAAAGATTAAGATCGATTTTCATTGTTTAATGCCGCTAACCATTGAGTACATTGAAAGCAGGATACTGGAACCAATCATAAAGTTCTATTATCTCTCCGAACACATTTGAAGGAGAACGTAATGGATAAGGTCATATTAATCACCGGCGCATCAAGTGGTATTGGGGAAGGTATTGCCAGAGAGCTGGGAACGGCAGGTGCAAAGGTTTTACTGGGAGCACGCAGACTTGAGCGTATCGAAGCCATTGCAAAAGAAATCTGCCGCGCAGGAGGAATTGCTAAAGCGCGGGAGTTGGATGTCACAGACCGACAGTCCATGGCAGATTTCGTGCAAGCAGCGCTGGATAGCTGGGGGCGAGTTGATGTTCTTATCAATAATGCGGGCGTTATGCCGCTTTCACCGCTTGCAGCAGGAAAACAAAATGAATGGGAGCTCACTATTGACGTGAATATCAAAGGCGTACTTTGGGGAATTGGCGCTGTACTTCCGGTGATGGAAGCACAGGGTTCCGGTCAGATAATCAATCTTGGTTCTATTGGTGCCCTTTCTGTTGTGCCCACAGGCGCAGTCTATTGCGCATCAAAATTTGCAGTACGGGCTATTTCTGATGGCTTACGGCAGGAAAGCTCGAAAATCCGTGTGACCTGCGTAAATCCTGGGGTTGTAGAAAGTGAACTGGCTTCAACCATTACCCATGTGGAAACCATGAAGTCAATGAACGCCTACCGTTCTGTTGCACTTCAACCCGCGGATATTGCCCGAGCTGTAAGGCATATTATTGAATCTCCCGAAAGCGTTGATACAACCGAAATTACCATCAGACCTACTGCATCTGCAAACTGAAGAATAACTTTTATATTCACGTTTTATTAAATAGGTCGGGAGGAGAATTTATATCCACCTGTTTTGCATAGCAAGATGCATTATGTATTGCTCACCCCGAAGGAGATGAAGGTTTAATTACAGAAGGAGTATTTTCTCTTAGAGTAAATATGACTCATGTTTAATACCTATGTATATACTACTCACCCTCTCAATTGTCAGGAGAATTAACGTGAATACTATCTGTTCTTTAATTGTTGTGGTTGCACTGTCTTTATTATCATTCAGTAGCGTCGCCAAAACGATTACTGCCGTCGGTTCAACCATTAACAGCACTGAAAAAGAAATTTCTTTACAGGCAGAAAAACAAGGGAAATCATATAAAATTCTGGGCGCGTTTTTTAAGAACAGAGTTTATATGATAGCAAAGTTAACACCAGTCAGTAAAAATGATGCTTCATAAGGCTCATGGTATAATTTTTAAGACATGATCAAGAAGCACGTCTATTGACTCAAAATTGTCATTTGTCAGGCAATGGAATACCTGACAAATGACGCTATCCCAATCTATTGTACCAGTCGTTCTGCTAATTCTACCGATGCTTCGGTCTGGAGTAGTAGAGTAATATTGGACACAGTTTTATTTTCTCTCTTTTTCGAGGGCTGTATATGATCAGGAAGAATACATCCCTAAGCGGTTAATGCTGGCGTAATCAATAGACCAGCATTAATCACAGATGATTACCAATCAGACAGAAATGGTTAAATCGTCGAATTCATATTTAATACGTTTTCTTACGCCGCTGAACAACTTGAAAAGCAGGGAAAGGATGCATATTTTAAATATCAGTGAAGTGAACAGTTTATGGCCGTTATTAATAGAAATGGAGGAATAAATAGGCGTATTCTACTATTGCAACAAAAACAACGATATTGATCGGTTTTCATAATGAAGTAACCTGACAGATATAAAAATGTTGATTGAGGCTAAATTCCCGGATGAAGGTTGTCGAGGGAGCCAGGTACTTTTTTCTTATGGGTGATCTCCATTGCTGGATAGTCCCCTTGTACAGATAAGTCCGCTCTTTCTCGCTCAAAGCGGCCCCTGGAATTGAACGCAGAGTGACTACCTGACACAATATTGCACAGTGAAGAGTCGGTCGTTGTTAACGTTCAGATTTTCAATGTATCAATGACCATCCGCAGAGCGGGGGAGACGTTGCGATGAGGGTAATAGAGAAACAATCCCTCCATTCGCAGGCTGTAACGCTGCAACACTCTGATAAGCTTACCGTGTTCTAAATCATCCGCAACCAGTTCAACAGGAACATAGGCCAATCCGAGGCCCAGTCGGGCGGCTTCTGCTTCCATATAGCTGTCGGATAGGGCCCATTGCCCTTCAGGGCGATGAGTGATTTTTTTATCATCCTGATTGAGTTCCCACTGGTATACGCTGCCGTCGGCAAACTGATAGGCGATACAGGGATGCGCCTTTAAATCCGCCGGGGTTTGCGGAAAACCATAGCGACGAAAATGTTCCGGAGTCCCCACAATTGCCATCTCCATATCGGGCGTGATGCGTACCGCGACCATACCCTGGCCGACTTCAGGCCCCAGGCGGACACCAGCATCGAATCTTTCCTCGATGATATCGACGAACCGGCTCTCATTTATCAGTTCAAGCCGGATATCAGGATATCGCTGTTTAAATACCGCCAGCTTTGGCAGCAGGCATTTATCAATCGCGTGCTGGCTGGCATTGATACGCACCGTGCCGGAGGGCGTCTCTCGATAGTGCGCCAGTGTGGCAAGCCCAAGATCTAACATTTCAAATCCAGATGCCGTCTTCTGGTAGAGCTGCTCGCCTGCTTGCGTCAGCGACAGTTTACGCGTGGTGCGCACCAGCAGCTGGACGCCGAGCCTTTCTTCAAGCTCGCGAACAGAACGGCTGACTCCTGACTGAGCAAGACCCAGCCGCTGAGCCGCTGCGGTAAAGCTGCCTTCCCGCACCACCTGCATAAACAGGTACAGCTCGTTGTAGTTCTCCCTTTTCGCCATTGAAACATCCCCCCTTCATGCCGGCAATCTCCGCATTAATTTATAACAATATGGTATTAATCTTAGCATTAATCGCCCCCTAATCAGCACTAATTCTGCTCACTATAATGACCCCATCAAAGTAAAGTACCGCAGTGTTGTCCGTCGGAAACCTGTATCTCTCTGTTGTTTTTTATGGGGATTTTTATGAAAGCCTTCACCCGAACGCTAAAAACCGCGATGCCGACCATGCTGCTTTTCGCATCATTAAGTGGAGTCACGACAATGAGTTATGCTGATTCAACCAATCCTAATGCCCCTGTGTCCATGACAGATAAATGGGATAAAACGTTCGCCGAGAGCCAGAAAGTCGATCACCGTAAAGTCTCGTTCCCGAACCGATATGGCATCACCTTAGTGGGCGATCTTTACCTGCCTAAAGACCGTGGCGATCGCAAGCTGGCGGCGATTGCGGTCAGTGGGCCATTTGGCGCGGTGAAAGAGCAATCCAGCGGCCTGTATGCGCAGACGCTGGCGGAACGAGGGTTTGTTACCCTGGCGTTCGATCCTTCTTACACCGGGGAAAGCGGCGGCTATCCGCGAAACGTCGCCTCACCGGATATCAACACTGAAGATTTCAGCGCGGCGGTGGATTTCTTAGGGCTGCAAAAAGAGGTAGATCGCAACCGTATCGGGCTGCTCGGTATTTGTGGCTGGGGCGGCATGGCGCTGAACGACGTGGCGATGGATACCCGCGTTAAAGCGGTTGCTACCAGCGTGATGTATGACATGAGCCGGGCGATGGGCCATGGCGTGGGTGATGGCAAAGACCGTTATTCAACCGCCGATCGTCGTGCTGTTCTGCAGTATCTGAATGAGCAGCGCTGGAAGGATGCGCAGAGCGGAACGTTCGCTCACGGTGGTCATGATATTAATGTCGATAGCAACGGTAAGGTCAGTGCGGGCGAGCGTATTCTGCCAGAAACGCTGCCGGCAAATCCGCATCCGGTACTGAAAGAGTTCTTCGATTACTATCGTATGCCGCGTGGTTTTCATGCACGATCCGTGAACTCGACCGGGGCGTGGACGGCAACGATGCCGCTGTCGTTTATGAATATGCCGCTGCTGAGCTACGCCAGTGAAATCACCATTCCGACGCTGATTGTGACCGGTGAGAAAGCGCATTCACGCTATTTTGCTGAAGATGCTTACAAGGCGGTTGGCAGTAAAGACAAAGAGCTGGTGGTGGTACCAGGGGCAAATCACGTGGACCTGTACGATAACGTGGCCGGAAAAATACCTTTCGCGAAGTTCGAACAATTTTTCCAGACCAAACTGAAATAAAACCTCTCCTGAATTGATGCAAAGCCACCGGCCATAGGCTGGTGGCTTTTATCCTGGCCTTCGTGAAATTTCACTATGTCGACGCTAAACCAAACACCATCACCTCATCATCAGCGCCATACTGGGGCGGTATTTTTGCCATGACCCTGTGCGTGTTTGTGCTGATTGCTTCTGAATTTATGCCCGTCAGCCTGCTCACGCCGATTGCCCGCGATTTAGGCGTGACGGAGGGGTTGGCTGGGCAGGGGATTGCTATCTCCGGCGCACTGGCGGTTCTGACCAGCCTGACGCTTTCAACGCTAGCAGGAAAGATGAATCGTAAATTCCTGCTGCTGGGGATGACGGTTCTGATGGCCGTATCGGGGCTTATTATTGCGCTGGCTTCCAGTTATCTGATGTATATGGTTGGTCGTGCGATGATTGGTGTGGCGATTGGCGGATTCTGGTCGATGTCTGCGGCAACGGCGATTCGTCTGGTGCCGCAGCAACAGGTCACGCGTGCGCTGGCGATTTTCAATGCCGGTAATGCGCTGGCGACGGTCGTGGCCGCGCCGCTGGGAAGCTATCTGGGTGCCACGGTCGGATGGCGAGGCGCTTTCTTGTGCCTGGTGCCCATCGCGGTGGTCGCCTTTATCTGGCAGTGCATCAGCCTGCCCAGTATGGATGCGAATAAAAGCCGCACGTCACCTGGCGATGTATTCCGCATACTTAGCCGCCGCGTGGTTGCGGTTGGCATGCTGGCCTGCGGCCTGTTTTTTATGGGGCAGTTTGCGCTATTTACCTATGTGCGCCCGTTCCTGGAGACCGTGACGCTGGTTGATTCCTCAGGCTTGTCGTTGATTTTGCTGATTATCGGAGTAGCCGGTTTTATCGGCACGCTGGTTGTTTCGACATTCCTCAACAGAAAATTCTACCCTACGCTGATGGCCATACCTGGGTTGATGGCCGTCATTGCCATCGGCCTGATGCTGACCGGGCATCTGGTCTGGACGGTTTCGTTGCTGTTAGGACTCTGGGGCATGCTGGCCACCGCTGCGCCAACCGGATGGTGGACATGGATTGCGCGTACGTTGCCTGACAACGCCGAAGCCGGAGGCGGGCTCATGGTCGCGGTGATTCAGCTCGCCATCGCCCTTGGATCAACGGCAGGAGGCATTGTGTTTGACCGCCTTGGCTGGCAGAGCACGTTTGCTATGAGTAGCGTGCTGCTCCTTTGCGCTGGCGTACTGACCTTTGTTACCGCACGCCAGAAGGCCGGTGCGCTTTAGTCCGGCGAGGGCGCGCGTTGCTGAATAAGTTACACAAGGCGATGAGCGCCCACTATGGGTTGAGCGCTCTTTTAAACGATTTAGGTGATTTTCTAAAACGGCTACTGCAGATTTTTCTCTTAATTTATGGTATTTCCCCCGGAGGCGAGAAAGCGCTCTCCACGCCCGGCCGCAAGGATCACGACGACGGGGGCAGGCATGAATCCTCCTCCTGATGGAGACGTACAGAAGCGACTTCTGCCAGCACGGAGAGTGCCAGAGTATGCGCATCCCGGGCTTTGGGGAATATCCCGATGGGTGCCCGGATTTGCGCTGTCTCCTCCCTGGACCATCCTAGTTCGTGGAGCTTTTGCAGACGTAACGTGTGGGTTCGATAGCTGCCCAATGCGCCGAGATAAAAGGGTTTTGCCTCTCGCGCGGCCTGCAACACTGGCAGCTCCCGGTTGAGATCATGGCACAGCAAAATGACCGCCGTATCGGTATCGATCTGAGCGCTGGCTGAGGCCGGAAAAAGATCGAAGATATGGCTGTCATAGCCTGTGGCTGCTGCAAGACTCGCGGTTGCCTGCGCCTCAAGAGAACGTCCGTAAATCATCAGCCTGACGCATGGCCTGAACCCCACCTCAAAGCCATTGAGATTCCAGCCCGTTCGGGTTTGCGTGGGCAGGCACACCAGCGATTGAGCTTGCGGATCGTAGTGCAGACCCGCCGGTTTTCTCTGTTCCAGGCGGTTCAGCACGGCGAGCAGAGGCTGTGCCGAGCGTAGTTTATGGAGCGTCAGCGTGATCCCACCGCCGCAGGGCAGAACGATGTCAAACCACGGCGAACCTTCGCCATAGCGAATTTCGCGATCGCAGCCTGAGCCCATCACCTCCAGCGCTTCAAAAGCGGCAGCGGCCTCCACGCAGCCGCCAGAGACAAAACCGCAGTAACGACCATCTTCGCGCACCACCATCTGTGCTCCGAGCGGGCGCGCCGCGCCGCCGCGTATCTCCACCAGCGTCACCAGCACCGCTCCTTTACCGGACATTAGCGCCTCTACGGCGAAGCGCAGAATGGTCCGGTGGTCATCGGTGAGAAACGCCTGCTCTGGCTTATGCCAGTGCTCGTCTTTGTCAAAAAGCGAGTATGACATTGTTCCTCCTTAAACCACATCCGGCAGTTTATCGAGCAGCTTATCCAGAGTGATGGGATAATCCCGTACCCGAATACCGGTGGCGTTATACACCGCGTTGGCGATAGCCGCGCTCACGCCGCACAGGCCCAGCTCACCGACACCTTTGGCCTTCATCGGGGAGGAGATGGGGTCGGTATCATCCAGGAAAATCACCTCCTGTTTTGGGATATCCGCATGAACCGGCACCTCATACCCCGCCATATCGTGATTAACGAAGTAGCCCAAACGGTCATCTACCGCCAGCTCCTCCATCAGTGCCGCGCCCATGCCCATAGTCATCGCGCCAATGACCTGGCTGCGTGCAGTTTTCGGATTCAGAATGCGCCCCGCTGCGCACACGGCGAGCATACGCCGGACCCGAACTTCTCCCGTCGCGCTATGCACGCCGACCTCCACAAAATGCCCGGCAAAGGTCGATTGCTGGTACTCCTTGCTGAGAGTGCCGAACTCAATGCTCTCTTCCGCTGTCAGTCTGCCGCCTGCGGTGGCCTCATGTAGCGTGGCGCTTCGGGTACCGTTGGTAATCTTGCCGTCGGCAAACTGCGACTGCTCAGGATCAAACCCGACCGCCGAGGCAATCATTTCGCGAAGTTTCACACAGGCGGCGTAAACGCCGGAGGTGGAGGTATTCGCGCCCCATTGTCCACCAGAACCCGCAGAAACCGGGAAACTGGAATCGCCGAGGTGAACCGCAACCTGCTCCAGCGGTACGCCAAGCATTTCCGCTGCCGTCTGGGCCAGAATGGTGTAGCTGCCGGTGCCAATGTCGGTCATGTCCGTTTCTACGGTAACGGTGCCATTTTGTTCGAGGTGAACCCGAGCACCCGATTTTTCCAGCAGATTATTGCGAAAGCCCGCCGCAACACCGTGGCCGACTAGCCACTCCCCGTCGCGCACCTGTCCGGGTGTAGCGTTGCGCTGCTTCCAGCCAAATTTATCCGCTCCGGTGCGCAAGCACTCGATAAGCTGACGGCGAGAGAAGCGGCGCGTCGGGTCGGCGGGGTCAACCTGAGTGTCATTCAGGATGCGAAACTCGACGGGATCGATGCCCGCTTTTTCCGCCAGTTCGTCGATCGCGATTTCGAGCGCCATCAGACCGGGGGCTTCGCCGGGCGCACGCATGGCGTTCCCTTCCGGCAAATCAAGCGCGGCGAGCCGCAGGCCGGTATGACGGTTTGCCCCTGCGTAGAGTAATTCGCTTTGCTGTACCGCCGTTTCCGGCGTGCCGCCGGGCAGGTTTCCGGACCAGCTTTCATGTGAGATAGCGGTGATTTTCCCGCTCTGGTCGGCACCGATACGCAGGTGCTGAAGGGTGGCGGGGCGGTGCGTGGTGTTATTGGGAATAGTGGGGCGGGGGAGCATCACTTTAACCGGACGTTTCACCGCACGGGCGGCGAGGGCCGCCAGCAGCGCATCGCTTCTCAGGAATAGCTTGCCGCCAAACCCTCCGCCGATATACGGGGAGATAATACGCACATTCTCCACGGGCACTTTCAGCGTTTTTGCCAGATCGGTGCGGCACCAGTCAATCATCTGATTTGAGGTCCAGAGGGTAAGCTTATTTCCATCCCAGACGGCCATCGAGGCATGCGGCTCCATCGCCATATGGCTCTGGTCCGGGGTCGTGTATGTAGCATCAATTTTCACCGCAGCGGAGGTGAAAGCCCCGTCAAAGTCACCAACGTTTTTATCGGGCGTGTCTTCCGGCGGCTGACTGACGGCCTGTTTCTCGTCCGCCAGGGAGTAAGCTCCTTTATTACGGCGATAGTGCGCCTGCACCAGCGAGGCCGCCGCTCGCGCCTGTTCGAAGGTCTCGGCCACTACCAGCGCAATGGCCTGATGATAGTGCTCAATAGTGGGGCTGCCTAACAGCCTGGCGGTGTTTTTGTCGCCTTTGCCGAGTGCCCCAGCGTTACTGGCGGTAATGACAGCCAGTACGCCCGGCGCTTTTTGCGCGGCGTCCGTATCAAGGGCGGTGAGGCGTCCTTTGGCAATGGCGGAACCGACGATATAGCCATAGGCGGCGTTGGGGGCTTCTTCATGCCATTCGTAGGCGTAGCGTGCCATGCCGGTAGTTTTCAGCGGTCCGTCGATGCGGTCATGGGGACGACCGACAACCTTCAGCTGATCGATCGGGTTTTCCCCTGCGGGTTTATCAAATTTCATGCCTGTGCCCTCGCTTCAGCCAGTACGGAGGCAAGCGTTCGCTTCGCCAACAGGAGTTTAAAGGTATTTTCAGCGGTGGGATGGGCGCTGGCGAACAGCGCGTCATACACGGCCTGCGCCCCCTGGGATAGCTGAGCATCCGCAGCCTCAATGCGCCAGGGCTTATGTGCTACTCCGCCCAGCGCGACGCGCCCGCTGCCGTCAGGCTGAATAATCGCCGCGACCGATACCAGGGCAAAGGCGTAGGAGGCGCGATCGCGCACCTTGCGGTAGATATGTTTTCCGCCGAGCGGCGGAGGTAACGTCACCGCAACGATAAGCTCACCGGGAAGCAGGGCGGTTTCAATGTGCGGCGTTTTCCCCGGTGGGTGATAAAAATCAGCCAGTGTGATACTGCGAGTTTTTCCCTCCGGCGTGATGGTTTCCACCACCGCATCCAGCAACCGCATTGCGACCGCCATATCGCTCGGATGGGTGGCAATGCAGGCTTCGCTTACGCCTACCACCGCGTGCTGACGGCTAAAGCCTTCAAGTGCCGCGCAGCCGCTCCCGGGCAGGCGCTTATTGCAGGGCTGATTGGTGTCGTAAAAATAGGGGCAGCGCGTGCGCTGGAGCAGATTACCTGCGGTGGTTGCCTGATTACGTAACTGACCAGACGCGCCAGCGAGCAGAGCGCGGGAGAGTACCGCGTAATCACGACGCACGCGCTCGTGAGCCGCCAGGTCGGTGTTCCGTACCAGTGCGCCGATGCGCAGCCCACCCGCGTCGGTCACTTCAATCTTATCGAGCCCGAGCCCGTTCACATCGATAAGGTGGGTTGGCGTTTCAATTTCCAGCTTCATCAGGTCCAGCAGATTGGTCCCGCCAGCGATAAATTTTGCGCCGGGTACGCGCTGAGCGCTAAGTGCCGCCTCGGCAGGGGGGGTCACACGTTCATAGGTAAACGCCTTCATGATTTTATCTCCCCCGCAGCATCTTCAATGGCGGCAAGGATGTTAGCGTATGCACCACAGCGACAGATGTTGCCGCTCATACGTTCACGGATCTCATCGGCAGTTCTTTCTGGAGGGGAAACCAAATCGACCGTGACGTGACTGGGAATGCCGTCCTGAATCTCTTTTAGCACCGCTACTGATGAGCAAATTTGCCCGGAGGTGCAGTAGCCGCACTGGAAGCCATCATGCTTGATAAAGGCCGCCTGCATGGGGTGAAGATTCTCTGGTGAACCCAGGCCTTCAATGGTGGTGATCTCGGCCCCCTGATGCATGACTGCCAGCGTCAGGCAGGCATTAAGCCTGCGACCATTGACCAGCACGGTACAGGCTCCGCACTGTCCGTGATCGCAACCTTTCTTGGTACCGATCAGATGCAGATTTTCACGCAAAGCGTCCAGTAGCGTGGTTCGGGTATCCACCTCAAGCTGCTCGGTTTTGCCGTTCACCTTAAGTGTCAGGGGCATTATCTCTGGCGCGGGTGTAGCTGCCGGAACGCTTGCCGCAAGCGTAGAATGAGGATAAACCACGGCGGTCGCCGCCGTTGCGGCGCTCACTTTAATCAGATCGCGGCGGGTCAAACTAAAATCGTGCGGCTCGTGCTTCCCAACCCGATTATCTTCGGGGTATTCGCCTTGGTTGCTCATACCAGGCCTCCGGTATTCTAAAGGGGAAAATAAGAGTGCGTTGCGAGAGTGTTGATGCTTTTTTAAACGTTAAGCATAGTCGGTGAGAGCAGGAGGATTATTCTTAAAACGCGAATGCAGCTATGAGCCCGGCTAATTAATTCATATTCGCCGATGACGGGAGCTAGTTTATTGCTTTAGTTGTGCGATGCAAAAACCGATAAGGAAACCTGTGATTGTCAGCTCTGCATCACCCTGCAAATCGTTGTCACTTCTAACATAAAAATAGGGAGAAATGATGGTGCTTATATTAATTGGCGATTAGTCACCATTGCATTATACAAAACAATACACTTCTTTACATTTATCTTGTTTTATGAATACTCCTGAAGAGGTGTACAACATAATGAAACAAACAGGGTAAATATGAATATATTTGAACAAACTCCACCGAACCGCAGACGTTATGGTCTTGCTGCATTCATTGGGCTAATTGCTGGCGTTGTTTCCGCATTTGTGAAGTGGGGGGCTGAAGTTCCATTGCCGCCACGTAGCCCGGTGGATATGTTTAATGCAGCGTGTGGCCCGGAATCATTAATCAGGGCTGCTGGGCAAATTGATTGCTCCCGTAATTTTCTCAATCCTCCGTATATTTTTCTTCGAGACTGGCTGGGGCTGACAGATCCAAATTCGGCTGTTTATACCTTTGCCGGGCATGTCTTTAACTGGGTTGGTGTTACGCACATTATCTTTTCGATAGTGTTTGCTGTCGGTTATTGTGTGGTCGCTGAAGTATTTCCAAAAATTAAACTCTGGCAGGGCTTACTGGCAGGTGCTTTAGCCCAACTTTTTGTTCATATGATTTCATTCCCTCTCATGGGACTGACGCCACCTCTGTTTGATCTCCCGTGGTATGAGAATGTTTCTGAAATTTTTGGACATTTAGTCTGGTTCTGGTCCATTGAAATTATTCGCAGAGATTTACGAAACAGAATTACTCATGAGCCAGACCCTGAGATCCCTTTAGGCTCAAACAGATAATGCATTGAATGATAAAAATGGCGCAAATGCAGCGCCATTTTTATAGGTTAAAAACATTGTTTTTAACTTTCTGATGCAGATAGCCAGTGAGTACATCGCGCTACTTCAGGATGCTGTAGATCCGGAGAACACTATAGAGGAAGAGGCATTGTTGCTGGCAGATGGAAGAAGTTTCGGGTTTTGTTATCCCTGAAAAACGAAGCCCCGCGATTATAGCTGGCGGGGCAGTGCAATTAATTATTGCATATTTATAACGGTGTCAGCCCGTATTTAGCTCTTGCACGATTGCAAGCCTCATTGACGACTCCGTTCTCACCAGACATGGCGAATTCTCTGCACGTGGACGATCGATTTTTATATATCGTGCAGCAGGCATTTTTGCCCGGTGTTCCTGCAAGGGCAATACATCGGGGGTTTTTCTGATTGGTACCGCTCATGCATCGGTGAAAAGGGGATATTTGTTCAGTGAGCCTGGCGGGAATGGTACCGCCAGCATCGTCGGCTTCGGCCCAGTAAAAAGAGACGCGGAAAAATGCACAACAGGCACCACACGTCATGCATGGATTCAGATTGCTCATAATTCACCAGTACAGCTATAAATCGTAAAGAGAACAGCGGTACATCGTATGTAAGAACGTACCGCGGTTGGCTGGGGAACTTTCGATAGTGTGAGTATTGAATGATTTCCAGCCGTTACCGATTTTACGTACTAATTCGTGAAGAAACCACTCGTTAGCAGGCTGCCTGGCACTTTTCCGTGTCTCCTGAACACTATGGTGTACATATGAGAAAGCCCATCATTACAGGTGACATTGACGATCGCTTCCACATCATTTAAACGATTATTTGAGTCTCTGAGGTGGAATTCTTCCCTCGTCCGATGGATAAGTCTTAGTCCGCCGAAGGGGGCTTAGCAGGACAGGAATCGCTAATCTTAATGAATTTGTCGTTATAGACCAGATAATGATTCCCCGGCTGACGTAACTCAGGCTGATGAACTACGTCTCCCGGACGTAGATACCAGGCGTCGCCTTCCTCTTCGGTCGAATCACATCCTAGTTTAATCAGTAGCTTAAACCACGTGTTGCCGGTGTTACTTACCGTTCCTGTCACTTGGTCGAAGGACCATTTAAACTGAACCTGACGAGGTCGTACTACCAGAATGGTATCCATCACCACCACCGGCTCCGTGCTGACCTCGCCGCCGGTTGGGCTACGTCTTGTCTGGTTGCGAGTGGGGACCTCGCGGAATGAGACCCGGTAGTAGCGCTCGCGGTTATCCTGTGGACCATGATAGTAAAATTTAAAATACTCGCTCTCACCAGCCTGCAATGCCAGCTGGCGGGGAGCGAAAAGCAGTTCACCATCCACCGGTCGAGTGCGCAATTCACTGCTGCCTGGGCTATCGATGGCACTGATGGCAATACGGTATATCCGTGCGCTTTTGTTGTTATTCACTACACGTTTGCTGACAAAGTCAGTCTCGGACGGCAGCGAAAATGTCAGATTGCCGACCGAAATCGCCTGTGTCAAAGGTGCCGCCAGCATACAGACCACTGTCAGCAGCGCCTTAGTTAATGTTACGCCACGTCGCCTGAACATGAATCTCTCCTGAAGCGCTGACTTCGCCAAACCAGCCGTTATCATCTACCGTACGCAGCGAAATGGCGTTATCCATTGGAATTGAAAATTTGACAGTGGTCTTATCCATCTGCCCCACTTCGCCAGAGATATCAGTCCACGGTGTGGTTAGCCACAGCGCATCGGTCATATCCCGCCAGCTATCATCGCACCCGGCATCGTAGGTTTTTGTAGCTCCGTTGCGGGTAATAAAGGAAAGCATCGCCGGGAATGGTACTTTCGCCTTACCGTCATCGGAGCTGAAGACACAATAGGAGCGTCCGCCAATCACCTGCGCGGGTCCGGTCACCTTGATCAGCACTTCGTCGGCAGCTGTTTTACCGCTGGTGGTTACGATATAGCCGAAATCGAGTGCCGGTTCGCCGCTGCCGACATATCCCTCTCGCGACGGTGTCTGAGTATATTCATCGGAGATAATACTGATGCTGAAATCACGGGGTTTGATAATCAGCGTGTTGGAGGTAGAAAATTCATACCAGCCAGACTCCGGTGATGTGGTGTTCTGAAAGCGAAAGTTGAATAGATCTTTGGTGTTGATATCGCTGATCCCCAGGTTCACCATCTGCTTAAAGAAGTTGCTCGAGAAGAAAACATAGATCGAGTCTGCGCTCTTCATCTCGTTGAAGGTGTAGTAATAAGCGGTATTGCTCACCGGTTTCCATGAACTGCCATTCAGACTGAACTGCATATCGTACGCCCCGACGGCCGAGGCCAACGACGAGTTGGCGATCGCCGGGAATATATGGATTGAGGTGTTGCTGAGCCCGTTTGTTTGCAGGGTATAGTTAACCATCTTACAACTTAATCCTGAACGGCTGCCGATGGTTTGCGTCCGGCAGTCGGCGTTCCCTTCCCCCAGAGTCGGTACTCCGTCGCTGTTGATAAATACCTCCGCCAGCGAGTGGGTATTTATCAACCGCAAATTTGCTGCTTTCGTATGGGTGACGTTGCGAACATACCAGTTGCCGGAGGCCTGATCCTTACAGCGCGCGCCGCTGCTGGCGTCATAGTTCACTGAGGTTTGGCAGGCATTGATGGTCATCGTAAAGCTGCTGCCAACGGGCATTTGTTGCAGATACTGGTAAAACGCGTCTGACAACATGCCGTGCATCCACTTCGAGCCGCCGCTGGTCACCGTCGCGCCATAAAATCCACTGGCGTCGGTGGTTTGCGGCAGGATAAGACTGGTGGTCATATTACACCCTGCGTACCAGTTGATGCAGCGCAAGCCAGTTAAAGGAGATGAAACCGGCGAATTTTCCAGCCACATATCAAACTTCCAGTTGGTATAAAGGCCGGTGTTGTAACCGTTATCAATGTAGCCGAGGCTTTGTTGATAGATGGTTCCTGAGCCAGTGTATTTTAAACCGGTCCAGCGGTTGGCACCGGTCAGGCGCGGATCCAGCGCCCCGCCAGGAGTGACGAAAAAGTTGTCGTCTGAGTTGTTTTCGACAAACACAAACTCGCGTGCCGGAGCATCCGCCCAGGTTGTTTTGCTCACTGCAGCTCTGAGCGCGGTTGCTGGCCAGAATAGCGCAAAGATTATCATCGCTATCAGTAGGTTAACTCTCATTCTCTTCTCCTGTCTGCGTCACCGCCGCCCACGATGAGAGGCCGCTGCAGACCACATCACCGACCCAGACGGCACCGCGCGCCTGGTTGAGTTCCAGTGCCACTTCGCAGGTTTTATTGCCACTGTAGCGAAAATCGATAGTGGGGTATTTCTTATCCACGTCCATGACAAACTCGCCGTTTTCATCGGTTCGGGTTCGGCCGATATGGTTGTTAATCCGTGCGTTAGCCAGCAGTGTGCCGTCTTCTGCACGGATACGACCGGAGACGGTAACCATCTGCTTCACCTCTGGCTCAATGACGGCGACATTGCCTGGATAGAGGGTCAGATGGCTTTTGCGGCCGCTGACGATATCGTAGCTGTCGAGTGAGTTTTTGCTGTTCTGCAACTCCACCTCATATCTTCCATAGGGAGAGAGCGGGAGATAGTTACGCTTGCCGTTAAGCGGGAAAATCCGCCCGTTGATTTTGGCGCTGATCTGACCGTCGTCCTCCAGCCCGGTGTTGAATATCACCCCAGCGTTGCCATCAGTCCGCCCGCTGGCAGCGATGTTTTTACCCTGCCAGCCGACGCTGCCATTGGCGGTCAAGTTGGTATTGACGTAGCCGTCCGCCGCGCTATTGACGTTCAGCGTTCCGCTGGCGTAACGAGCGTCGAACTGTGCATACGCCCCACCGCTGAGGGTTTTGTCATCACCGGTATCGCCGGAGATGGCTCGTGACAGATTTGCACCAACAGTGCGAATGGTCCCTTCATCAAACTGCTTGCGTGCTGACAGGTTTGCCATGGAGTAGCCGTTTTGATGAGTCATCCCTGCGCTAAACCAGTTGCCCAGAGGTAGCGAGAGATCGAGAGCGATATATTTTCCTGTATTGGCGTTGCTGTCGCCGTTGTTATAGCGCTGAATACCGGCTCGCAGGCCAAGCGAACCAAAGGTACCGCTGTAGACATTTTGATAGTAATCTGCCGTGTAATAATGGCTGTTGTAACGGCGGTCATCATTGTAGCTGATGCTGAATGTGCCCAGCTTCGACCACAGTGAGTTCAGGTTGAGTGTGCCGCCGATTGCACGGTTGTCGGCATCGCTACGTCGCAATTGATTGCCAATGCGGGTTTTTTCCTGATTAACCCATAGCGAACTAAAGCCTCCCGGTAGAGTGGCGCTGATGCTGCCGATGCTGCTCCATGAGCTGTCACTGGCCAGCATATTTTGCAGGTTAACGTTGATCGCCCCCCCAAGCGGTAGCGTCAGACGGGTTTCACCCACGGCCTGATTATCGTATCCATATCCCGTTGCCGCCCAGCTAAGCGTACTCAGTGAGCCGGAGCTCGAGGCACCTGCTAGCCAGCTATCTTTAGCTGGTCGCGTCTTTTTCCCGTTTTCCGACCAGCGATCCATATGAAAGCTGCCGCCCCATATCTGCCACGCCAGCGGCGCACCGACACCGCGCCCCCGGCTAAACAGCTTATTGACCCGCTGGGTGCGTTTGCTGATCACGCGACCGTTAACGATCACCTCAACTTCCACATCGTAAATACCGTACGGTAGACCTCGGGTATCCACTTCATGATTGCCCATGGTGAAGTTCTGAACACTCAGTAACCGCCCATCACGGGTGAGATGTACTTCGCCCGCTGCAGGTAAAAAGGCGATCACTGGCGTGGCCGACTGGCTGCTGTCGAAGATGGTGGAGCTGGCCTGGTTTCCCCAGGAAAGGCCGTAAATCTTCCCTGCTGAAATGGCGGTCATCGGCCCTAAGGACTGCAAGTTCCAGGTGTCGAACATTCCACCGGCAAATCGGTGACCAGCAAAATCGCGTTCATACATCGCTTTATATAATTCACTGTCCTGTTGACCGCTACCGATCCCATACAGCGAGCCGTCGAGTACCACATGATGTTCGCGCAGTGCTGTCACGTTATTTAGCGACAGATAGCTGGATGTATTGTTCCCGCCGTTACGCAACTGGTTGTTATAGATGCCGAAGTTATAGCTCAGATTACTGCTGAGGGTGTTAACACTGGATTGCCCGATGTCTTCGCTACGTGAGCGTAGTACGGTGCCCAGTGCTTCGCGCTTGACCACCAGCTGCAGCAGCAGTTGGCGCAAGCTGAGATCCAGCTGCGCGTTGTCAGTCAGGGGGATGATAAGGGCCTCATTGAACGGGGTGTTCGCCAGAGTCATCAGCTGCTGTCGAGTTTGTTCGCTGACACTGGCGTTATCTTCACTCTCTTCCAGCTGTATTTTCCGGATGCGTAACTGTCCATCATCCAACCAGATAAAAGCGCTGCCGATTCGCTGATCGTCCTGGCGACCCTGGCTACCGGCGAGATGAATATAGAGCGGGACGCTCATGCCGTCCTGAAGCGCCTGACTGAAGGCCTGCGGAATAATCACCCCACCTATTTGCTGCGCGCTTATGTCAGCAGCGCTGGCATCGGGTTGAACGAACAAAAAGACCATGCCGAAGGCAAACTGGGCTTTCAGTCCTGGGGAGAACCGTCGTAAAGGCATTGTCGTAATCCATCTGCACAGCTATCTATTTCACGGGAATGAACTTATCACCCTGCCAAAGTGCAACCCGTCCTTTGTTATCCGCCGTGTCCACGCGGGTAAAACGACGCGACTTGCCCGGCATCAGGTAGTAATTCTCTTTACACTCCTTACCATTGGCGGCTTTCAGGCAGGGGCCGTAGGCGAGGATCCGCAGCGTCGCATTTCCTGTATTTGTCAGGGAGCCGTTGGCGTACTGAAAGCGGTAGTTCGCCTGGCGGGGGGCGACGACCAGAATGGTGCCGATGCGGGCGGAAGCAGTGGCCACAGCGCTGCGGTTGGCATTCTCGCGCTGCGCATCACTGAGGGCCTGATCAAACCAGACAATGCGGTAGTAGCGCTCTTTTTCATCTACTGGTCCCTTATAGAAGAAGCGGATCACTTCGCTGGCTTGGGCGGGTAGCAGCAAGCTGGCGGGAGTGAGTAGCAACTCATCCGGCTTGTCCATTGCGATAACCTGCCCGTCGTCAAGCGGTGAAGAGAGCCGTTCGAGACGGATATTGATGAGGCGGCCACTGTCGGTACTGTTTTTGATTGTTTTGCTCAGCGTGCTGCTGTCACTGTTCATAAACGATGATATATCGCCGACATCCAGCGCCTGGGCCGGAGATATTCCGGCAAACAGCAGAGCGAGAGGCAGAAGGTGCTTTTTCATAACAATTCCGTCCAGGAATAAAGCAGGGGGCTACCCCTGCTGATACATCAAAGAGATCAACTGGTCCAGGTAGCGTCGAACTGTACGCTAACGTCGCCGCTCCAGATGCCTTCCGGTAGAGTGCTGTAATCGGTTACTGCGGTGGTACCATTGGTGGTACCGCTGATGATGGAGAAGGTGAAACCATCCTGTGCGGTGGTACGATTGCTGGCATTGTAACCGTTAGCCAGCGGGCTAAGGTTACCGCCCAGTACGCCGTTGGCGGTATCGATCATCACGGTATCGCCAGTTTTTTCGACTGCCGCGCCGTTATAATCCACGCCCACATTCAGTGTGGAACCTGAGGTATCCAACTGGGTTAAGGTGTTGGTGATAAGACGTGAGGTCAGTTTAAAGGCGGTAGCCGTTGAGTCACCCTCAATAGCCACGTCAAATAGACCTTTCTGTGAGTTAAAGCCTTTAATGCCTTCGGCATACTGGAACGCCAGGCTACCGAGTGGCGTCACAACCAGTTTACTGGTGGTGTCTTTTTTGGCTGTTGCCGACCAGGTCGCTACAGCCTGAGCTGTTACGTCAGCAGCCTGCGCCACACCCATGCCGGTAAACACCGTTACCAGAGCTATTGCCAGAACCTTTTTTTTCATTGCTTTTCTTCCCGAGTTAAATTGAGGACATGATGTCCCTGTGAGTCATTTTTTAAAACTAACTTGCCTGGAGTTTACGGAACCAACTTATATATTTTTGAGTACAGCTTGGCCTCAGCATTACGCCGATGGGTATACACTGTCTTCACACTACAATTTTCAATTCTGGCAATCGATTTAGGCAGCATTCCCTGGGCCGTCATGCGGATAATTTCCATTTCCCGGTCAGTGATTTTATCTTTCTTAATATCTTTTTTGAGAAACCTGCCATTAATCACATAGGCCAATTCGTTTCTAATATCACGACTCAGCCCAGCGTATACCACGCCCCTAATATTGCTGTTGTAATACCAATAATTTGCTAAGGCTTCTGACTTTCTGGCCGCAATCAATACGACCTGTTTCCCCTTTACCGCGGATAACCATTCGTTATCACGGTTTATAAACTCAGTTAAAGAATCCGTATTGAGATTGATAAACACGAAATCTTTTCTAATTTTCTCCAGCGATAGATAAATTAATCTGTCGATATCCACAATCAGTTCAGAGAGTCCTTTATAGAAGTAGGCGTCATGGGGAGACCAGATGTATTTATCAGAACGGTTTTGATATTCCATATGGTTTTTAACCTCATAGTCCCTGCTGTAATCATTTTGCCATGTCACTACTTTCCAAACCTGTAATTTTTACAGGTACATTCAGTGTTGTTAGTAAATCGGAAGTAAATAAGATACGTAGCACATATCAATATAGGTTAAACGAGATTAAGTTTTAATTATTTTCGATTGGGCTTAAATTTATGTTTTTTTCCTGATGAGTGTCAATATGTGAACAGAAAAGGAATTCCATGGTTAAGTCAATATTTACTAAAAATGAAAATATTGCTTTTTTGATAAGAAGAAAAAGACATTCAGTTTCATAAGGTTATTGGAAATATAACGTTCAATTCTTACTTGCATTTTATATTAGCCAGGAACTTTGCCCTGAGGTGTTAGGAATAGTCTTAATGCGTTTTGTGCTCGACTAGTAAAAAAACAAGTTTTAATGATAATAAATAGAACATAAAACTATTATTGGCCATCATTAAAGAAGATTTGCCAATCAGTAAGATATTTTAATGGATTAACATGCCGCACAAAATGGTTATGGGTGTTTACTCCAATAAGTGGTGAAAAATTGAATAGGTGTGACTACGTCATCTGTTCGGTAAGCCCCCCAAGAGCCAAATTAAGTGAAGTTAAACGAAGGCTGCCAGCTGTCACAGGAACGATGGCCTCTTTGACAGGGCACTGCGTGCAGTCATCTGTGCGCGTTACTCTAACTGGCACTCGAACGTCGGCGATGGGGTTACCGGTGGATCAGGCTGTTCCTGTGGCGTAAACGTTTTTATGTTAGTACCAACAGATTTACCACATTTATCATCTTAACAGTTTGAGTGTAAATGCAGGCTGCTCCGCAAAGGGAGGGGGCGGAGTGGCTTGTTCAGTCTAAAAGAGAGTTGATACCAGCATACAGGGGCGAAGTTGGTCAACAAATCAACATTAATATAATGGAATATTCGGAGAGAAACGTCAGGCAGTTGGCTTTAAATGAACTTAAAGAATATATTTCCAGGAAAATTAATGTTGGTGTAATCAATACACCAACATTAATCCGGTCTGATTATTAATCAGACAAATATCGTTAATTCGTCGAATTTTGAATCAACGTTTTTTCTTACGACCCTGAACGGCCTTAAAACGTGGATTAGATTTACAAATCACATACAGCCGTCCTTTTCGCTTCACAATCTGACAGTCTGGATGGCGTTCTTTTGCGGTACGCAGAGAGTTAAGGACTTTCATCATGCCCCCTTTTTCGTGCTAACAAAACGACCAAAACGTTGGGTGAACCGTGCAACATTTCCTTCTGATGCCACTGTTCTCAGCTTCCCTGTATAGAACGGGTGCGATTTCGAAGAGACATCAATTGTTACGTACGGATACGTTACGCCATCCAGCTCAATCTCACGGTCTGTTTTGATAGTCGAGCCGATTTTAAAGTACTCATCAACACTGGTGTCATGGAACACCACAGTACGATACTCAGGATGGATATTGGGTTTCATCATTTTTACCTGTTATGTTATAACATAACCGTAAAGATACATGCTCATCCGAATCATTTCAACACCCAATTCCTGTGACCATTTGTGGTATGTGGAATTTCGGCAACGGGGAAGTCTGGCATTGTTAGCAGCCATTGGCGACGCTCCCATAAACGCCTGGATGAGTGATTGATGATGGTTTCGCTGAGAGTATGAATTTTTCGAGAATGGAGGCTATCTCCACTTTACTGGCCGATGATTTATCGCAGTTTGATTGATTACCTGACAGCGTGTATTCCTCCCCCACGAATATAATAATTACTTAAAAAAAAGGGAGAGGATGCATATTTTAAATATCACTGAAGTGAACAGTTTATTGCCGTTATTAATAGAAATGGAGAAATAAATAGGCGTATTCTACAATTGCGACAAAAACAACGATATTAATCAGTTTATGACTGATTTGCTGTACTTTATTCTCTTTCATTGGTACTTCCTCGCTTTAAAAAAGAGTGCACTTCGTAAGTGCCCTTATATAAATAACGAGTTTGGTCAACCAATTTTTTGACATGTATCACAAATTTGAATAGATGTATTACATCGGCTATCTTTTATTGCCCCAACGTCATTGTTATATGTCGCCTGAAGTCAGTCCGGGAATGAGTCTGATCTCAAAACTGGCCCAGCCCTGACGTTGATTGGCGCTGAGGAGCATACCTCATCTCATCATAATGTCGTATCTCCTGGGGTGTTATACAAGATATCGTTGTTGGTAACCTGGGAAAGGAATTGAGTTCTATTAAACCGTCAAGTATGCCGGATACATACTGGATTACACAGCAGGCACGCCTTATGAGAGAACGTGCCGCAGTGACGGGTTAATTATCTGAAAGAATTTGCGAGGCTGTATCGGTTACTCATTGGTTTGATAGTTTTACTCTCGGGAGAGTAATAGATATTTAATCCATTAACGGAAACCAGCCAGTTCCTTTCGATGCCTGAATTTGATCCCATAGTTTATCCGGAATGGTTAATTCAGGAACGCGTTGTGGATTAAGGGCTGTTTGAATTTCATGACTTCTACCTGATTCAGCTAAAGTCACCCATTCTGGATTTATCACCAGCCCTTTACCGATCGCAACAAGTGGCAGGCCAGCGGAAATTGCTTCTTGAGCCTGAGACGGTGTGCGTATTTTACCTGCGGCGATTACCGGCACTCTGCCTGCAATATGATTTAAAATCAATTCAATAGTTCGGGGGCCATTTGGCGACTCAACAGGGTAGCTATCGTTAATACTGACCAGCGAGGTATGTATATACGAAATACCGGATGAAATGAGCCGATCAAGGAGTTTATAAGTATCCTCTATCCGCAGCCCCCCTGTTACAGATTCTTCAGGAGATATTCTGTAACCGATGGCAAAGGGCTTTTTCGCATATTCATAGACTACATTTTTTACTTCCTGTAATACGGCCAGCGGGAAGCGCATACGTCCTTCAAGATCTCCTCCCCATCGGTCATTACGCTGGTTAAATAGAGGGGAGAAGAAATTCTGCAGAAGGAATCCGTGCGCACCATGAAGTTCAACGCCATCAAAACCTGCTTTAATCGCCCTTTTTGTGACATCTCCGAATGCTCTAATGGTTTCCTGAATTTCGTTTTCAGTCATTTCCCTGCTTTGTACCACTCTCTTCATAAAGTCACCAGATTTTACGCTTGATGCGCTGGCACTAATAACATCGTAATTTGGCACAAGCTCCGGGATGGCTTTATTACCGGCGTGGAAAATCTGCAAAATAGCCGGAGCACCGCCACTTTTGGCTGCAGCAGCTAACTTTTCAAGGCTATTAATGAAACGGTCGTCATATGCGGCAAATTCATGAGTAAACCCAATGCCGCTTGGCGTGACATAGGTGCATCCTGTTATTACTAAACCAACATTTTGTGAGCGACGTTTATAAAATTCGAGTTCTTGCTCAGAGATGGTTCCATCAGGATTAGCTGACCAGGTCGTCATAGGGGCCATAACGATACGATTACGTAGCTTTATTTTTTCTGTCAGCATAAAAGGAGAAAACAATGATGGGTGTTTATTTGTCATAACAATACCTCAAATGTTTATCTGATTTTGATGCGTATGTTTTAACTGGTTAGTTGTTGCCAGCTTTGGAACCAAGATTTCTGGCTTTATTTATAATCCCTTCAAAGGGTTTCTAATAATCTTAATGATTGAGTTACTGCTTTTTTGTTTCTTTAATGAAATTTCTTTTTGAGTAATTTTATTATTGTCGTGTAGTCAATAAAGGATAAATCTCAGGGAGATAATGAATCTCCCTGCAAGGTTATTACAAATGTGTTTTGTAAAAAGGAATTAATTTATCGAGCGCCTGTTTCACAGGTTCTGGCTTATCATACAGGTCGTAATGTGAATAACCTTCAACCACGACCAACTCTTTATGTTTTGAGGCTGCACGACCAATAATTTCGCAGCCGTCACGATAGGCACCAAAAGCGCCCACTCTATCGCCCACTACAACCATTAGTGGTTGAGTTAACAGGACTTCTGCAAGATGAAAAGCATCCCAGCCCACGGCAACAGTCTGATGTGAAAATAGCGAACGATTTACCCCATTAGGCGCACAGCCTCGTGGCGAACGATAATATTCTGTTGCTTCAAAAAGGTCTATTTCTGTTAATCCCGCTTCAAGAGCTGCTTCCGGAGAAGAAGGGAGCAAATCATCTACGCGAAGTTTTGCGCCGTTAGCTTCGTCTGTTCTTTGTTGCGCCATTGCTTCGAGTGCTCCGATAGGATTAAACGCTGTAAATCCCTCACGCATAAGACGCCCGTAGTTAGCACCCGTGACAGTACCAATGGCTTTAATCCGACGTTCTGTCATTGCGGCATTAATGGCATATCCACCTACACCACAAATACCCAGTACACCAATACGCCCGGCATCAACGTAAGGTAAGGTGGTAAGGTAATCAACGACAATGCTGAAGTCTTTTACTCGCATTGTTGGATCTTCCAGATAACGCGGTTCTCCACCGCTGCTTCCCTGAAAACTGGCATCAAAAGCAATGACGATAAAGCCAGCTTTTGCCAGGGCGGCACCATACACACTACCCGATGTCTGTTCTTTGCAGCTTCCAATTGGATGGGCACTGATAATGGCAGGATACTTTTTTTCACTATTAAAATCGTCAGGGAAATAGATATCAGCAGCTATATCCCAGTAAGTGTGTTTTATCGAAACCGTTTTCATTTCAAGCTCCAGGGATTTGCCTAAACAGATTTAAATATCATTTCTATTATCCGCAACTGGCATTTGTGTTCATATCGAGAACGGCGTAATAGTATGACTTGTATTGGTTATCATCAATGGTCTAATATCTATCACAGTGTTAAGTTAAGGTTTACAATGATGAAAATAGAGCCTTCAATTTTGCCTTCTCTTGCCTGGTTTGCGCTGATTGTTCGTGCCGGCAGTTTTTCCAGAGCCGCTTCTGAAATGGGTATTACGCGGGCCGCATTGTCCCAGAATTTAAAATCTCTTGAGGAACGTCTTAACACCAAGCTGATATACCGTACGACCCGCAATATGTCGCTTACTGAGGAAGGACAGCGTCTGTATGAAGTGCTGGTGTCGGCTTTGGGGCAAATTGATGATGCTTTGAAAGATGTTGGTGATACCCAACTTGAACCTACAGGCCTGTTGAGAATAAATTCCTCCCGTGTTGCAGCACGGATGCTTGTTGAGCCTCATATTGGCGAGTTTCTTACTCGTTACCCCAAAACAAAGATAGAACTCATTATGGATGACGGTTTATCTAACATTATTGCGGACGGCTGTGATGTGGGCATACGTCTTGAGCAAGGACTGGATGAGCATATGACTGCCGTTCCTGTTTCTCCGCTTATTAAACTGGTTACTGTGGCATCGCCAGATTATTTAAAAGAACACGGTATTCCTGAAACGCCTCAGGAACTGAGTAACCATAATTGCCTTCGGTTGCGGCATAAAAGTAGCGGTGCACTCTCTGCATGGGAGTTTTCTAATGTTGTGGGGGGTAATGAAGAGTTCGAAATAGAGGTTTCAGGTAAGTATATTTCTAATGATGACGAAAGCATGATACGAATGGCGCTGAATGGAACGGGTATCATTCAACATCTGGATTTTGCAATCGCTGAACATATCAATGCGGGCAAGTTACAGCCGATTCTTGAGGATTGGGCTGTTTCATTTCCTGGATTTTATATTTATGTTTCATCACGGGTGAGAATGCCCTCTAAAGTTCGTGCTTTTATTGATTTTATGGTGGAGAAAAGAGTAAAACTCGAAAATTGATGATATGTGTAATTGATGGTTGCTCTGGGCGAATATCGGTAAGAGGAATAACGTAATCATTAGGACGCGTTTACATAATAAACTTTCTGATAATTAATACTTATTTTTTATACGGCTATAATATCAATTATCATTATCACCAGTAATGTGGCTAAAATAATAGTATCTATGACCGCTACGGTTAACGGTGGTTATTTTGGGAGGCGTTAACACGTAGCGGCTTGTAGTTGTAAGTCTTGAACAGGTACAAAGCCTGAAAATCAGGAGGGTATCGCTATCAAACTTCCTTTATTTCTTCTCGCAGTTTCGCATCTTATAGAAGAATCCTGTATTTCCATCTTCCACGATGAAGCGATCGTTAAAAGTTGGACGACGAATAAATGTCACTCCACCTATTGTTGCTTTTTGTTTTATACCATCATCAACATTTTCCAGATCTGGAGAGTACAATTGATCTCCATTTGGCATTTGAACGATGAAATTGTTTCCATTATCGAGAACTGTTGCGGATTTTGACAGAATTTGAGTAGCGGTATCCAGGCTGGAAATCCTAATGTCACAAACATATTTGCCTGGCCCCAGATCTTCTTCTGCAAATACAGGTAAGGAAAATAATGCAAATGCGAGGATGAGATTCTTATTCATGCAAACTCCAGGAAGATCAATAAAAGCAATATGTTACATAAAGAGCACGTAAATGAAAAGAGCGATTGGTTAATGAGTAATGCTATTAATCCCCGCATGGCCTACTTTTCATTGGCTGCGGTGTTGAACCTCATTGAATATGGGCAAGACTCTGACTGAGTGACCGACGTAAATAGGTAGATGCATAATCGCTTACCGCCCTGTAACCGCAAACGGTGCCCAGGCTTCTGGCTGAATGCCACGACTTTGCATCCAGGGAACGGCCTGTAGCTGCTGATTGAAAGGGTTAACTTCAACCTGGTTTACCGCCGGAACGACGTTATTAAAAGCGATAAGGTCAGCCAGTCGGTCAGGATGGAAGTTACTTACGCCAATAGCGCGAATTTTACCGGCCTGTTGCAGCTCTTCCATGGCACGCCAGGCTCCGTGGACATCGCCATATGGCTGGTGAATCAAGTACAGGTCAACGTAATCAAGTTGCAGTCGATTCAGAGAGCGTTCGAACTGGGCTTTGGCCCCTTCGTAACTGGTATCCTGCAACCAGAGTTTCGTGGTGACAAAGAGTTCGTTACGGGCGATATCGCTTTGTTTCAGTGCGTTCCCGACCTGGGTTTCATTTTGATAGGAGGCGGCGGTGTCAATCAGTCGATAACCGGTGTTAATAGCGTCAATGACCGCTCTTTCGCATTCAGCGGCATCGGTCATCTGAAATACACCAAAGCCCAACAGGGGCATTTCAATACCGTTGTTCAGTTTTACTTTTTGCATGGTGTTATCCTTTCGTTATCGTTCATGAGAAGCATAACGTAAAGGGAAGAGCTCGATTAGACGGCAGGATTTGTCAGGGGTTATGAACAAAATTCATAAATCTGTTTGAGGGTTGCGATGAGTAGTGCAAGTTCGATATCCCCGGAATTTACAGTCCGATGAAGGAAAATGAATATCCATAAAAAATATATCGGTTTATCCTGGCGTATATACCTACTTCGACGTATTTCCAATCGTGGTAAATTAAAAGCAGGTCATTATTATTCACTCTGAATAATGAATTATTCACTGTCCGCAGAGTAAGAAATATAACATAGGTATCTATTTAATGACTTGCACAAAAAGCTAAATTTTCACCCATAAATAAAAATATAATCCCGCGCCCAACCACCTGATGAGTGGCTACAGGCACTGGATATATTAGGTGGCGGTGTACTTTCTTACATAAAGGTATTTCCTTTTCTGCGGAAAAGGAAACCGGGAAATCCCCGGTTTTTCTGACAAGCAGACACCATTATTTGTGTTTGCCTATGTTCGTTAATTCGTTCATCAGGAAATTATCTCAATGTCACGTTATAAAACAGGTCATAAACAACCACGATTTCGTTATTCAGTTCTGGCCCGCTGCGTGGCGTGGGCAAATATCTCTGTTCAGGTTCTTTTTCCACTCGCTGTCACCTTTACCCCAGTAATGGCAGCACGCGCGCAGCATGTGGTTCAGCCACGGTTGAGCATGGGAAATACTACGGTAACTGCTGATAATAACGTGGAGAAAAATGTCGCGTCGTTTGCCGCAAATGCCGGGACATTTTTAAGCAGTCAGCCAGATAGCGATGCGACACGTAACTTTATTACCGGAATAGCTACAGCTAAAGCTAACCAGGAAATACAGGAGTGGCTCGGGAAATATGGTACTGCGCGCGTCAAACTGAATGTCGATAAAGATTTCTCGCTGAAGGACTCTTCGCTGGAAATGCTTTATCCGATTTATGACACGCCGACAAATATGTTGTTCACTCAGGGGGCAATACATCGTACCGACGATCGTACTCAGTCAAATATTGGTTTTGGCTGGCGTCATTTTTCAGGAAATGACTGGATGGCGGGGGTGAATACTTTTATCGATCATGATTTATCCCGTAGTCATACCCGCATTGGTGTTGGTGCGGAATACTGGCGTGATTATTTGAAATTGAGCGCCAATGGTTATATCCGGGCTTCTGGCTGGAAAAAATCGCCGGATGTTGAGGATTATCAGGAACGCCCGGCGGATGGCTGGGATATTCGTGCTGAGGGCTATTTACCTGCCTGGCCGCAGCTTGGCGCAAGCCTGATGTATGAGCAGTATTATGGCGATGAAGTCGGGCTGTTTGGTAAAGATAAACGCCAGAAAGACCCGCATGCTATTTCTGCCGAGGTAACCTATACACCAGTGCCTCTTCTGACACTGAGCGCCGGGCATAAGCAGGGCAAGAGTGGTGAGAATGACACTCGCTTTGGCCTGGAAGTTAACTACCGAATTGGCGAACCTCTGGAAAAACAACTCGATACAGACAGCATTCGCGAGCGTCGAATGCTGGCAGGCAGCCGCTATGACCTGGTTGAGCGTAATAACAACATCGTTCTTGAGTACCGCAAATCTGAAGTGATCCGTATTGCTCTGCCTGAGCGTATTGAAGGCAAGGGCGGTCAGACGGTTTCCCTGGGGCTTGTGGTCAGCAAAGCAACTCACGGACTGAAAAATGTGCAGTGGGAAGCGCCGTCATTACTGGCTGAAGGTGGCAAAATTACCGGTCAGGGTAGTCAGTGGCAAGTGACGCTCCCGGCTTATCAGGCAGGCAAAGACAATTATTATGCGATTTCAGCGATTGCCTACGATAACAAAGGCAATGCCTCGAAACGTGTGCAGACAGAAGTGGTTATTAGCGGAGCTGGTATGAGCGCCGATCGTACGGCGTTAACGCTTGATGGTCAGAGCCGTATTCAAATGCTTGCTAACGGTAATGAGCAAAAGCCGCTGGTGCTGTCTCTGCGCGACGCCGAGGGCCAGCCAGTCACGGGCATGAAAGATCAGATCAAGACTGAACTAACCTTCAAACCGGCTGGAAATATTGTGACTCGTACCCTGAAGGCCACTAAATCACAGGCAAAGCCAACACTGGGTGAGTTCACCGAAACTGAAGCAGGGGTGTATCAGTCTGTCTTTACTACCGGAACGCAGTCAGGTGAGGCAACGATTACTGTTAGCGTTGATGACATGAGCAAAACTGTCACTGCAGAACTGCGGGCCACGATGATGGATGTGGCAAACTCCACCCTGAGCGCTAACGAGCCGTCAGGTGACGTGGTTGCTGATGGTCAGCAAGCCTACACGCTGACGCTGACTGCGGTGGACTCCGAGGGTAATCCGGTGACGGGAGAAGCCAGCCGCCTGCGACTTGTTCCGCAAGACACTAATGGTGTTACCGTTGGTGCCATTTCGGAAATAAAACCAGGGGTTTACAGCGCCATGGTTTCTTCGACCCGTGCCGGAAACGTTGTTGTGCGTGCCTTCAGCGAGCAGTATCAGCTGGGCACATTACAACAAACGCTGAAGTTCGTTGCCGGGCCGCTTGATGCAGCACATTCGTCCATCACCCTGAATCCTGATAAACCGGTGGTTGGCGGTACAGTTACGGCAATCTGGACGGCAAAAGATGCCTATGACAACCCTGTGACCAGCCTCACGCCGGAAGCGCCGTCATTAGCGGGTGCCGCTGCTGTAGGTTCTACGGCATCGGGCTGGACAAATAATGGTGATGGGACGTGGACTGCGCAGATTACTCTCGGCTCTACGGCGGGTGAATTAGAAGTTATGCCGAAGCTAAATGGACAGGATGCGGCAGCAAACGCGGCAAAAGTAACCGTGGTGGCTGATGCGTTATCTTCAGGCCAGTCGACAGTGTCTGTAGCCGCAGATCGCGTAAAAGCAGGCGAAAGCACAACCGTGACGCTTATTGCAAAAGATGCGCATGGCAACGCTATCAGTGGTCTTTCGTTGTCGGCAAGTTTGACGGGGACCGCCTCTGAAGGGGCGACTATTTCCAGTTGGACCGAAAAAGGTGACGGTTCCTATGTTGCTACGTTGACCACAGGCGGAAAGACGGGCGAGCTTCGTGTCATGCCGCTCTTCAACGGCCAGCCAGCAGCCACCGAAGCCGCGCAGTTGACGGTCATCGCCGGGGAGATGTCAACAGCGAACTCTACGCTTGTTGCGGACAATAAGACTCCAACGGTTAAAACGACGACGGAACTCACCTTCACCGTGAAGGATGCGTACGGGAACCCGGTCACCGGGCTGAAGCCAGATGCACCAGTGTTTAGCGGTGCCGCCAGCACGGGATCAGAGCGACCTTCAGTTGGAAGCTGGACAGAGCAAAGTAATGGGGTCTACGTGGCGACCTTAACGCTGGGATCGGCTGCAGGTCAGTTGTCTGTCATGCCACGCGTGAACGGCCAAAATGCCGTTGCTCAGCCACTGGTGCTGAATGTTGCAGGTGACGCTTCTCAGGCTGAGATACGTGATATGGCGGTGAAGGTGAATAACCAGCTGGCTAATGGTCAGTCTGCTAACCAGATAACCCTGACTGTCGTGGACACCTATGGCAACCCGTTACAAGGGCAAAATGTCACGCTGACTTTACCGCAGGGTGTGACCAGCAAGACGGGGAATACAATAACAACCAATGCGGCAGGTAAAGCGGATATTGAGTTGATATCAACCGTTGCAGGGGAACTTGAAATCGCGGCCGCGGTGAAAAACTCTCAGAAGACGGTCACGGTGAAATTCAACGCGGATGCCAGCACCGGTCAGGCAAACCTGCAGGTAGACGCCGCTGCTCAAAAAGTGGCAAACGGCAAAGATGCCTTTACGCTGACGGCGAACGTTGAGGATAAAAATGGTAACCCTGTTCCAGGGAGCCTGGTGACCTTTAATCTGCCCCGGGGTGTCAAGCCGCTTACAGGCGATAATGTCTGGGTGAAAGCCAACGATGAGGGGAAAGCAGAGTTGCAGGTGGTTTCAGTGACTGCCGGAACGTATGAGATCACGGCATCGGCAGGGAATAGCCAGCCTTCGAATACGCAGACTATAACGTTTGTAGCCGATAAGGCTACCGCAACCGTCTCCAGTATTGAGGTGATTGGCAACTATGCACTGGCGGACGGCAAAGCCAAACAAACGTATAAAGTTACGGTGACTGATGCCAATAAGAATTTGGTGAAAGATAGCGAAGTGACGCTGACCGCCAGCCCGGCTTCGTTAAACCTGGAACCGAATGGCACTGCGACAACGAATGAGCAAGGGCAGGCTATTTTCACCGCTACCACTACTGTTGCGGCGACATACACACTCACGGCGCAAGTGAGTCAGACCAACGGTCAGGTATCAACGAAAACTGCCGAAGCTAAATTCGTTGCGGATGATAAAAACGCGGTGCTCGCCGCATCATCTGATGTGCAATCTCTGGTGGCGGATGGGAAATCGACTGCGAAGCTGGAGGTGACCCTGATGTCGGCAAATAACCCCGTTGGCGGGAATATGTGGGTCGACATTCAGACGCCGGAAGGGGTGACGGAGAAGGATTATCAGTTCCTGCCGTCGAAAAATGACCATTTCGTGAGCGGAAAAATCACGCGTACATTTAGTACCAGCAAGCCTGGTGTCTATACGTTCACATTTAACGCCCTGACCTATGGCGGGTACGAAATGAAGCCAGTGACGGTGACCATTACCGCGGTGGATGCCAATACGGCAACGGGCGAGGAGGCGATGAAATAATATTAAGAGTATGAAAGTAACATTCTAATAAACAATAATGGCGTTGACATCTTCAACGCCATTATTTATTGAATTGCCTGACAGTAGTCTTGTTATAAATTCATTTAGACATAGCGATAACTAAACCGGACGAACAGGGATAAATATTTCGCAAACAACATCATTGCTATCCTTTTCTACGAAATCTTCATTGTAATAAAATCGCTCAATATCACTGCCGTTCACTCTGGCTAACCCCCTGGCAGGTAATTCCATCAGATAGAGGTTTCGCGCCCATTCAGGGTAGTGCTCCCACTCACCTTCATAGCGGAAAGAGGCATACAGTCCTCGGTTAATTGTCCACTCTTTCGACATCTCTGAATCGGTTTGTTTGCATACCGTACCGGCAAAAGTTTCAACTGTGAGCAAATCGACCGATTTTGTTGACGGTTCGAACGTGGAGACGAAATAGATATCCGTCTTAAAATTCTTCATACATCTGGCTAAATGATGACGTCGCAGTTTGACTTCTTCATCCGGTGATTTATTCGACACTTCAATATCATATTTAAATGAATTGCCAAAAATAGGTGTCTCAGGAAAGTTGACTAATCTACACTCCGTCTTTTGCTGTTGACGTATTAAAAAAGAAGGGAAGATATTTGCGAGATCCCAATAATCACGGTGGCGGTATTCACGGGGAGAGCAGCCGAATAACTTTTTAAATTCGCGGCTGAATGACTGCTGTGAATCAAAATGCAAAGAGAGTGCAATATCAAGCATAGATTTCGCGGTGAGTCGGACAAGAATGGCGGCACGACAAAGCCTTCGTTTGCGAATGTATTCTCCTAAAGGCACATGCATGAAATTTCGGAACAGAAGCTGGATGTTGCGCCTGCTGTAGCCAGATTTCTGTGCGATATCTTCGATTGAAATAGGGTGCTCAAGATTGCACTCAATCCACTCCAGGAGCTGCTGTAGAATCTTCTGCCTGATCATCACATTCTCCGTTAATTCTTTGTCATATCGCACATTTTCGTTATGTCCTGGGCCCTAAGTGTATCAAAAACAGCAAGTCCCAAGGCAAAAGCACTGATAGCGTCTGCTTCATTGCCCCAAAAATAGAGAGGTTTCAGTCCTACATTATTAATGAATTTTTTGCATAAGTGATATCAAAATCCACATACTAATTTGAGGTTACGTTTTAACGTAGACTCATTGTTCATACCTAATGGAGGGACTGACAGTGGAATTTTCCGTATTAAGTAACAATCTGAAAATGCCGATGATGGGATTTGGTGTTTTTCAGGTTACCGATAAAGACGTGTGTAAACAGTCAGTGTTGAATGCTATCCGCACGGGTTATCGACTCATCGACACTGCAGCGGTATACGGTAATGAAGATGCCGTCGGTGAAGCCGTTCGTGAAGCCATATCTGAAGGTTTATGTACCCGAGAAGAGTTATTTATAACGTCTAAATTGTGGGTGCAGGATATGTTGAATCAGGATATTGCAGCAGCAGGTATTGAAGCATCATTAAAAAAATCGGGACTAGAATACTTCGATCTCTATTTATTACACCAGGCCATGCGCGATTATTTTAGTGCGTGGCGTGCACTCGAAGATGCCTATGAAGAGGGAAAATTAAAAGCGATTGGGGTTTCCAATTTCTACCCTCATGTTCTGGCGAACTTTTGTGAAACGGTAAGAGTTAAACCGATGGTCAACCAGGTCGAGTTGCATCCCTATTTTGCCCAACCAGAGGCGCTGGCAACCATGAAGTATTATAACGTGCAGCCTGAAGCATGGGCTCCGTTAGGCGGTGGAAGACATAAACCCTTTGAAAATAGTCTGCTTCAGAATATTGCAGATGCCCATCAAAAATCGATTTCTCAGGTCATTCTGCGTTGGAATATTCAACGAGGAGTGGTCGTTATTCCGAAATCGACACATCAACAGCGTATCGAAGAAAATTTTGCTATTTGGGATTTCTCACTGACAGAGAAAGAAATGGCGCAAATTAGTTCGCTTGATTTGGGTTATGTTGGGGAATCGGTAAAACATTTTAATCCTGAGTTTGTTCGTGGTTGTCTTGCTGTAAAAATACATGATTGATATTAATCACTTATTTTACCTGAGACGACAAGAATCTTTTAACAGGGGAGTGATATTGATCTTCACTCTGTCATATCTCCGGTAATATGGCGTCAGGCTTCATCATCAGAAAGGGAGCCTGACGCCTGAAAAAGTGAACAACAGACAGTGTTCGGATTATCAATATTCAGTTTTTAACGTTGAACTGGATTCATTACTGCGTTGTTTAAGAATATCCCGCGCCGAATCTGCCATTATCATGACAGCACCTGCCAGCATCAGAGTATCTTTCAATACCAGGCGACCAGCACCAGATAAATAAGGGAAACCATGATGAGCGTCACCCAATGCGGGTACCCATGCCTCCGGGGTGGTGATTAAAAATGAGAGTGTTACCAACGGTGTGGTAAATGCCATCAGCCCTCCCAATAAACCTAACCAGCGATTGACAGGATTAGCCAAAACCAGCAGAGCAATAATCACCTCCACGACGCCAAGACCGTTGGAAAAACCATAGGTATTATTGGCCGATTGCCATGCCCTTGCTTCTGGTTTGTATTCGCCTTCGTGAGTCAGATACTGTTTATAGTCTTCCGGGTGTTCATAAAAGAACGACATTAGTGGACTGTTTGCGACGAATGGTGTAATGCTGTCTGCCTCGTAAGGGACAAACTTTAATAACCCAATCCACATAAAAACAATCGCAATACTCAGACGAATCAATGTCAGGCCAATTTTATCTCCCCGACTTAACAGGTGCAGGTATTTTTCCATTGTGAACATCCTTATTTATACAATACTGCTGTTGCGGTTGAATTATTATCAATTCGCATCGATGTGACTTTCCAGGATGAAGCATTATATTTTCTGGCTATATCAGCAATGGCATCCTCCAGAACTGTCGGTGATGCTGATACTGACGAGACGCTGATATGTTTCAGAATTATTTTATCATCTGCATTGGTGGAAAATGCCATAACGCCAGATAATAGTGTTGCAAATAAAACAGGTTTTTTAAACATATAAAATACCATCAATGAAGTGATTAAGAAGTTATATAATAACAAGGAATTAATAAGATTCTTTTCTCTGAGACGCCAGAATATTTGTCCTGGCGTCTGATTTTGAGTTTATTTGACTAATGAAAATAGATCATTGAGTGATTCGCTCATCGACGGATGAGTAAATATCTGATCGCGTAATATGCTATAAGGCAGCCCGGCATCCATCACCATTTTCACTATATTAATCATCTCGTGGGAGTCAACACACAGCAGTGATGCCCCTAATATACGTTGGGTTTTATTATCAACAATCGCTTTTAATACCCCACGGGTATCGTTCATCACTCTGGCGCGCGGAATTGCAGCTACAGGCAATGTCACCACCTGAATATCAGCACCACTCTCTCTGGCTTGTTCTTCTGTCATACCAACCCTGGACAGGGGCGGTGTCATAAACACGGAATAAGGCACATTTTTCCGATCATCAGTACTACGTTTGCCTTCACCCAGTAACTCATCACGTACAATGCGGTAATCATACAGTGATATGTAAGTAAATTGCAGCCCGCCGGTAACATCTCCCATCGCCCAAATATTGTCTGCGGTGGTATGTAATTGCTTGTCAACGACAATTGCCCCGCGCTCGTTTACTGCGATACCTGCATTTTCTGGATGTAACGAAGCGGTAGCCGGTTGACGACCGGAAGCGATTAACAGTGCATCCACCGCCAGTTGGGCGTGCTCGCTATGCACTTGCACTTGATTTTCATGGTGACTGATTCGCTCCACATGGGCATTGAGGATTATATCGACGCCCTGATCGCGTAAAATCGTCGCGATATTATCAGCAATATCCCGATCTTCCCGAGGCAAAAACAGCGAAGCTGCCTCTAAAATGGTTACTTTGCTGCCAAAATTAGCGAACATAGAGGCGAACTCAACGCCAATATATCCGCCGCCCAAAATACCTAAATGCCCAGGCAATTCTTTTAGATTAAGTAATCCGGTGCTGTCATATACACCAGGCGTGGTGGTAATTCCAGGAATTGGCGGAACCACGGCTTGTGCACCGGTATTAATAAAAATTTTCTCGCCATGAATCTCCAGATTTCCCCCAGGCCGATGAACACGCAGGCTATGATTATTGATAAACTCCGCCTGGCCGTCGATCACGTCGATATTGGGCATATCCGCAAGATTATGATAATTCTTATTACGTAAAAAATTAACCACTTCATTTTTACGCTGTATGGCACGGACAAAATCTGTGTGCTGCTGTGCGTCATGAACCAATGTTTTGGTTGGGATACAGCCGATATTAATACAGGTCCCGCCATACATTGCATTTGATTGTTCGATGAGAGCCACACGCCAACCTGCTTTTGCCAGCGTGACGGCTAATGTTTTTCCAGCCTTGCCAAAACCAATAATAACTGCCTGATATTTATTCATGATGATTTCCTGTCGAAACGCGTTCATTTGACATCATGACTATAGACGCAAAAGAGCAAATAACATTTCTTCACAACGCTTGATATTTTGTCTTATCGTCTGGTATTTTCTTTTTCTTAATCAGAATCACAAAACAAAAATCATGATTAACCATTTGATGGTATTAGATTAATTATTGTCTAAGATTGTTGGTGTTTGTAATCAAAAACCACTCAGGAGTCTGATATGGATGCCCTTAGCCGTTTGTTGATGCTTAACGCTCCACAAGGAACGATCGATAAGAATTGCGTGTTAGGAAGTGACTGGCAGCTTCCACATGGTGCCGGGGAATTATCGGTTATTCGTTGGCATGCGTTAACGCAAGGAGCGGCGAAGCTGGAAATGCCGACGGGGGAGATTTTTACATTACGCCCGGGAAATGTGGTCCTGCTACCACAAAATTCAGCTCATCGCCTGAGTCATGTCGATAATGAATCGACCTGTATTGTCTGCGGCACTCTTCGGCTGCAACATTCGGCGCGTTATTTTTTAACGTCTTTGCCGGAAACGCTGTTTTTAGCACCGGTTAACCACAGCGTGGAATATAACTGGCTGAGGGAGGCGATCCCGTTTTTACAACAGGAGTCCAAATCGGCAATGCCGGGAGTGGATGCACTGTGTAGCCAGATCTGCGCTACATTCTTTACCCTCGCGGTGCGTGAGTGGATTGCACAGGTTAATACTGAGAAAAACATTCTCAGTTTGCTTCTGCATCCACGTCTTGGTGCGGTAATACAGCAAATGCTGGAAATGCCAGGACACGCCTGGACCGTCGAATCGCTGGCCAGCATCGCCCACATGTCCCGGGCAAGTTTTGCCCAGCTTTTCCGTGATGTTTCCGGAACCACGCCGCTGGCTGTATTAACAAAGTTGCGTCTACAAATAGCGGCCCAGATGTTTTCCCGGGAAACGTTCCCTGTTGTGGTGATCGCTGAGTCAGTAGGCTATGCCAGTGAATCATCTTTTCACAAGGCGTTTGTCCGCGAGTTTGGTTGTACCCCGGGAGAATATCGGGAAAGAGTCAGACAGCTTGCACCCTGAATAAAACCGCCAGGAATCGGAGCAAAGATAATCAGCATTCCGGGTGTTGTGAGCCTTTCAACTATTTCTATTTCCAACAGTGTTTTATATGTTTTTTTGAAGAATGCAGGCCCAGTATGTAAATAAAAACGCAAACTAAATTGCTTTAATTAAATAAAATGCCGACTATTACTTGATACCTGATTATTGCCGGTGATTTTGTTAGTACACCATCATTGTATATCTCAACAACCCCTGAATAAGTAGCTCTGAATAGGTATAAGGGATGTGGCCTTTTTAAATGAATTTCTTATGCCAAAAATGATCGTCGATTTCCCTATAAAATGTGAGCGATGCCGAAAGAAATAAAATTAGTTATTGCATTTGAAGTTTGGATGAAAGATTATCATTTGTCATACAAATGAGGGGTGGTATGTTGCTAGCCAATTAAAAAAGAACGCCATATTTATTGATGATTGATCCCCTGGTGGGGGGAACCATCGGGCATAAATGGGCATGAAGTAATGGAGTATTAGTTGTGAATGTCAATTTCTTTGTCACCTGTATTGGTGACGCCCTGAAATCAAGAATGGCACGAGACTCCGTGCTGCTACTGGAAAAACTCGGCTGTCGCGTAAATTTCCCGGAGAAACAGGGATGCTGCGGTCAGCCTGCGATCAATAGTGGTTATATCAAAGAAGCGATTCCAGGGATGAAAAATCTGATCGCCGCACTGGAGGATAACGACGATCCCATTATTTCACCGGCTGGCTCCTGTACCTATGCCGTAAAAAGTTACCCAACGTATCTGGCGGATGAGCCTGAATGGGCATCACGTGCCGAAAAGGTTGCCGCGCGTATGCAGGATCTCACCTCTTTTATTGTTAATACATTAGGGGTAGTCGATGTAGGTGCCAGTTTGCAAGGGAGAGCGGTGTATCACCCATCTTGTAGCCTGGCCCGTAAGCTGGGGGTGAAGGACGAGCCACTTACGCTGCTGAAAAATGTGCGTGGACTGGAGTTGCTGCCCTTTGCCGAACAGGACACGTGCTGCGGGTTCGGCGGCACGTTCTCGGTCAAAATGGCCGAAATATCCGGCGAGATGGTGAAAGAAAAGGTTTCGCACCTGATGGAAGTCCGCCCTGAGTATTTAATTGGTGCTGACGTGAGTTGCCTGCTGAACATCAGTGGACGATTACAACGGGAAGGGCAGAAAGTCAAAGTGATGCATATTGCTGAAGTGCTGATGAGCCGCTGAGGATATAAAGATGTCGATCAAAACCAGTAATACAGATTTTAAGACACGCATCCGTCAGCAAATTGAAGATCCGATCATGCGCAAAGCGGTGGCAAACGCGCAGCAGCGTATTGGGGCAAATCGGCAAAAAATGGTCGATGAATTGGGGCACTGGGAGGAGTGGCGCGATCGGGCCGCCCAGATACGTGATCATGTTCTGAGTAATCTCGACGCTTATCTGTACCAGCTCTCTGAAAAAGTGACGCAAAACGGCGGTCACGTCTATTTTGCAAAAACCAAAGAAGACGCCACCCGCTACATTTTACAGGTCGCCCAACGCAAAAATGCCCGGAAGGTGGTGAAATCTAAATCGATGGTGACCGAAGAGATTGGTGTCAATCATGTGTTGCAGGATGCTGGTATTCAGGTGATTGAAACCGATCTGGGTGAATACATTCTCCAGCTGGATCAAGATCCGCCCTCTCATGTTGTGGTCCCGGCAATTCATAAAGATCGCCATCAGATCCGTCGAGTGCTACACGAACGTCTGGGTTATGAGGGGCCGGAAACGCCTGAAGCGATGACCTTATTCATTCGGCAAAAAATCCGCGAAGATTTCCTCAGTGCTGAAATAGGTATTACCGGCTGTAATTTTGCGGTGGCAGAGACCGGTTCGGTATGCCTGGTGACCAATGAAGGTAATGCGCGAATGTGTACCACGCTGCCTAAAACGCATATTGCAGTGATGGGAATGGAGCGTATTGCCCCCACGTTTGCAGAGGTAGATGTATTGATCACCATGCTGGCGCGCAGTGCCGTTGGTGCACGTTTGACTGGATACAACACCTGGCTGACAGGACCGCGCGAAGCGGGGCACGTTGATGGTCCTGAAGAGTTTCATCTGGTTATTGTCGATAACGGGCGTTCTGAGGTGCTGGCTTCTGAATTTCGGGATGTGCTGCGCTGTATTCGCTGCGGGGCTTGTATGAATACTTGTCCGGCATATCGCCATATTGGCGGTCATGGATATGGCTCTATTTATCCAGGGCCAATTGGTGCGGTGATTTCCCCGTTACTTGGCGGCTATAAAGATTTTAAAGATTTACCCTACGCCTGCTCTTTATGCACAGCTTGTGACAGCGTGTGTCCGGTGCGTATTCCGCTGTCAAAACTGATTTTGCGTCATCGTCGGGTGATGGCTGAAAAAGGGATCACCGCAAAAGCAGAGCAACGGGCGATAAAAATGTTCGCTTATGCCAATAGTCATCCAGGATTGTGGAAAGTCGGGATGATGGCTGGTGCTCATGCGGCAAGCTGGTTTATCAATGGCGGCAAAACACCACTCAAATTTGGCGCGATTAGCGACTGGATGGAAGCACGCGATCTTCCTGAAGCTGACGGAGAGAGTTTCCGTAGTTGGTTTAAGAAACATCAGGCGCAGGAGAAAAAGAATGGATAATCGGAGCGAATTTTTGAATAACGTTGCTCAGGCACTGGGTCGCCCGCAGCGACTTGAACCGCAAGCAGAAGATGCGCCGCTTAACAACTATGCTAACGAGCGGCTTACCGAACTTAACCAACAGCAGCGCTGTGACGCGTTTATCCAGTTTGCCAGCGATGTTATGTTGACGCGCTGTGAACTGACCAGCGAGGCGCAGGCCGCAGAAGCTGCAATATGTCTGTGTAAAGAGCTGGGAGAGCAGTCGGTCGTGATTAGCGGTGACACGAGGCTGGAGGAATTGGGGATTAGCGAACGTTTGCAGCAGGAATGCAATGCCGTTGTTTGGGATCCGGCGAAAGGTATTGAGAACATTTCACAAGCAGAGCAGGCTAAAGTTGGCGTCGTGTATGCTGAATATGGTTTAACCGAATCGGGTGGCGTGGTTCTTTTTTCCGCCGCCGGGCGCGGGCGTTCATTGAGCCTGCTCCCGGAATCTTCTCTTTTTATCCTGCGTAAAAGCACAATCCTGCCGCGTGTAGCGCAACTCGCAGAAAAATTGCATCAGAAAGCGCAGGCCGGTGAACGAATGCCGTCATGTATTAACATCATCAGTGGTCCTAGTTCAACGGCGGACATTGAGCTTATCAAAGTCGTCGGGGTTCATGGTCCGGTGAAAGCGGTGTATCTGATTATTGAGGATTGCTGAGAGAGATATGAAGTCTGGACATAAACCTGAAGGCGGCACGAAGTTGCGAATAGCGCTAAGGACAACCTGACTTAACCCCGTTCTGTCATGGTTATGCTCCTCTTCTTTAAATATCCTGGCATTAGTAATGCCAGGATATTTACAGTGAAAAAGACAGGCATCCATTCCTGAAAACGGGTTCCCTTCCCGGTCATTGTCACTTCAGCTATATACAGGCACTCTCTATCAGAATGCTGTTTATTACTGCCCAGAGTTTTGTTGGTATTCATCTACCATTTTTTTGACAAGGCAATTTTTAGCATTAGTACTGGTCTAAAAAACTCGTAATTCGCTGAATAACATCTTCAGTCATTGTGGTCTGACAGGCAAAGTTATTATTGCTATCACAGCTTACAAGTATGCCTGATGTTGTGTGGTTTATTTTTAGGCTGTAACTCAGCTTTATATTGTCTTTATTGATGTACAGAAATAATAGCACCATTGTCATACAAACAGCTATAATAAACAGAATAACACGAATCTTTTTCTTCAGATAAAATAAAATTTCAATCAGATCGATATCCTGTTTGATTTGTCACTCATAATATATCCAGAAAATGAAATCTGTCGCAGATAAGCTTGAATTAATAGTCTGTATCAGGAATATTCTGGTAAAAACATCAGCAAAAAACCAGCATCATGAATACTGGATATGAAGCATGAGAGTTACCTATGTTTTTTATATAAGGATTCGGTCCTTATCGTAGAACGGTAACTCTCAAGCTTATAAGTTCCTGCGTTAGTTCAAATCGCGATTCAGTTTTTTCGCTCTTACTGGCATCCCATTCGCCACAAAATACGCCGCCAGACTTCTGGACAACGCTTCTCGTCCGCGAATTATATCCGCCATTTTCTCGCCAATCATAATGGTCGTGGCGTTCAGATTGCCGGTGATAATCTGCGGCATAATTGACGCATCGACTACGCGTAATCCTTCCAGCCCGTGCACGCGGCCTTCGCCATCCACAACGGACATCTCGTCGTACCCCATTTTGCACGTACCGCATGGGTGGAAGGCGGTTTCGGCGTGATTACGCACGAACTCATCGAGCTGCTCATCTGTCTGGCATTCCGCGCCGGGGCTGATTTCGCGGCCACGGTATTGATCCAGCGCCGGTTGATGCATGATCTCGCGGGTGATGCGAATCGCGTCGCGGAACTCCTGCCAGTCCTGTTCGTGCGACATGTAGTTAAACAAAATCGCCGGATGCTGGTGCGGGTCGCGGGATTTAATCCGCACATGCCCACGGCTTGGCGAGCGCATCGATCCGACATGGCACTGGAAGCCGTGCTCTTTCACTGCGTTCGAGCCGTTATAGTTAATCGCCACTGGCAGGAAATGGTACTGAATATTCGGCCACGCAAATTCCTCACGGCTGCGAATAAATCCGCCTGCTTCAAAGTGGTTGCTGGCACCCACGCCGGTGCCGCCAAACAGCCACTCCGCACCGATTTTCGGCTGATTCCACCACTGCAGGGCAGGGTAGAGGGAAACCGGTTCTTTGCACTCGTATTGCAGGTACATCTCCAGATGATCCTGAAGATTTTCGCCCACGCCGGGCAAATCATGCACCAGCGGAATATCAAATTCGGCCAGCAGTTCAGCGTTGCCGACGCCGGAGCGTTGCAGGATTTGTGGTGAGGCAATCGCGCCTGCACATAACAGCACTTCTTTGTTGGCCGTTGCGCGGGTTGGGATGGTGCTGTCGCCTTCCAGCCACTCGACGCCTACCGCGCGTTTGCCGTCAAAGATAATGTGATCGGTCATGGCGTGAGTTCGAATAGTCAGGTTCGGGCGCGATTTAGCCTGATCGAGATAACCCCGCGCGGTGCTGGCGCGACGGCCCTGCGGCGTGACGGTGCGGTCCATCGGGCCGAAACCTTCCTGCTGATAACCGTTAAGGTCTTCTGTGCGCGGATAGCCCGCCTGCACGCCCGCCTCAATCATCGCTTCAAACAGCGGATTGACACCCGGTTTTGAGGTGGTCACGCTTACCGGGCCATCAGCGCCGTGGTAGTCGTTCTCGCCCACATCGCGCGTCTCGGCCTTGCGGTAGTAGGGCAGGCAGTCGAGGTAGCTCCAGTTCTCCAGACCGGGTTCTTTCGCCCAGTTATCGAGATCCAGCGCGTTACCACGGATGTAACACATGCCGTTGATCAATGATGATCCACCAAGCCCCTTACCGCGTCCGCACTCCATGCGACGGTTGTTCATAAACGGTTCCGGCTCGGTCTCATACGCCCAGTTATAGCGTTTACCCTGTAGCGGGAACGCCAGCGCAGCGGGCATTTGGGTACGGAAGTCAAAGCGATAGTCCGGGCCGCCCGCTTCAAGCAGCAGCACGGTAGTGTTCGGATCTTCAGTCAGACGTGTCGCGAGGACGTTGCCGGCAGAGCCGGCGCCAATAATGATGTAGTCAAATTGCAAATAAACCTCCTGGTTAGAATATGGACTGGAATTTAGCCATCTCAACCTGGATGGACTTCACCTGGGTATAACTCTGGAGCGTCATCACGCCGTTCTCACGGCCAATGCCGGAGTGTTTGTAACCGCCAACGGGCATCTCCGCCGGGGATTCTCCCCAGGTGTTGATCCAGCAAATGCCGGCTTCCAGCTGATGAATGACGCGATGCGCGCGGTTCAGATCCGCCGTCACGATGCCCGCCGCCAGGCCGTAGTCGGTATCATTGGCGCGGCGAATCACTTCGTCTTCAGACTCATACGTGAGGAGCGACATCACCGGGCCGAAGATCTCTTCGCGCACGATAGTCATTTGGTCGCGGCAATCGGTGAATACGGTCGGAGCAACCCATGCGCCGTTATCGAAGCCATCACCCTTCAGCACATCGCCGCCGCAAAGCACGCGTGCACCTTCCTCTTTGCCTTTGGCGATATAGCGCAGCACATTATCGCGATGCGGGAAGCTGACCAGCGGGCCAAAGTTGGTTTGCGGATCGAAAACGTCGCCCGCGCGAATGCGCTCAACGCGCGCCAGAATCTTTTGTTCAAATGCGGCTTTGCATTTCGCCGGAACGAAGACGCGGGTGCCATTGGTACACACCTGACCGGAGCTAAAGAAGTTCGCCATCATGGCTATATCGGCAGCGAGATCGAGGTCTGCATCGTCGAAAACGATCAGCGGCGATTTACCGCCCAGCTCCATGGTGACTTCTTTCAGGGAAGAGGCCGCCGCGTTAGCCATCACCTTTTTGCCGCTGGCGACGCCGCCGGTAAACGACACTTTGGCGATGCCCGGATGCTCGGTCAGATACTGCCCGGTTTCCGCACCTACGCCCGGCAACACGTTAAATACGCCGTCCGGCAGGCCCGCTTCGCTGTAGATTTCAGCCAGCTTTAACGCGGTAAGCGGGGTAACTTCGCTCGGTTTGAATATCATCGCGTTGCCTGCGGCCAGTGCCGGAGCGGATTTCCACAAAGCAATCTGAATCGGGTAATTCCATGCGCCAATTCCGGCGACCACGCCCAGCGGTTCACGGCGGGTATAAACAAACGACGTCTCGCGTAGCGGGATCTGGCTGCCTTCCAGTGCCGGGATCAGCCCGGCGTAGTACTCCAGTACGTCCGCGCCGGTAACGATATCGACGGTTGAGGTTTCTGAATACGCCTTCCCGGTGTCGAGGGTTTCCAGTTTAGCGAGTTCGTCATTGCATTCGCGCAGAATATCAACGGCTCGACGCAGAATGCGCGAGCGTTCCATGGCGGTCATCGCCGCCCAGATTTTTTGCCCCTGCTGGGCGCTCTTCACGGCGCGATCGACATCCTCACGCCCGGCGGCCTGCACGGTCGCCAGCACGTTACCGTTGGCCGGGTTAATGGTCTCGAAGGTGCGACCGCTGGTGGCGGAGGTATAACCACCATGTATATAAAGCTGCTGTTCTGCCATTCGGGACATCACGTCTCCTCGGTTAATCGGTGGGTAAATGCTGAGTGATAAAGTGGCGGGTGGGCGAGGGGGGGGGAGGTTTATTTAGCGGGTTTCCACTCAATGCCGCGCGCGGCCCTAAAACGTCAATCAGCGCGG